>NZ_DASZCQ010000284.1:0-23280 GCF_035942955.1 Actinophytocola sp.
AACCACCCACGACACCCAACCCCCCACCCCGGCCCGCAACCCACCACGCAACCCGACCCGAGGCCGGCGCCGAAGGCGACCGGCGGCCTTGCCCGAGCTAGAAAACACAGCCTTGCCCGAGCTAGAAAACACAGCCCGAGCTATCGAATACTGCTAGTTGTCCCGCCGGGTGGCGAGCCGGGCGAGGGCCTCCAGCTCGGCGGCGGCGCTCGCGGCCAGCGTGGCGGACCGCAGCCGGCGCACGGCCTGGGTGCGCAGGTACTCGGTCTGGGCCTGGCTCCAGGCCCGGCCGCCGGCCAGCTCGACGAGCTCGGCGGCGTGCACCAGCTCGCCGGTCGACAGCCGGGACGGCCGGTGGTACAGCTCGGACAGCGCGCGACCGGCCTCGGAGTCGGAGGTCAGCGCGGCCACGACGGGCAGGCTCTTCTTGCGGTTGGCCAGATCCGAGTGCACCGGCTTGCCGGTGAGCTGTGGATCACCCCAGATGCCGAGCAGGTCGTCGTGGTGCTGGAAGGCCAGGCCGAGCCGCTCGCCGAACCCGCGCAACCGGTTGACCTGCTCCTCGTCACCGCCGCCGAACAGCCCGCCGAGCGCGCAGGCGCAGCCGAGCAGCGCGCCGGTCTTGCCGGCCGCCATGTGCTGGCACTCGACCAGCGTGACGTCGTCGCGCCGCTCGAAGTCCAGATCCTCGTACTGGCCCCGCAACAGCTCGAGCACGGTCGACGCCAGCAGCCGCTGTCCGGATTGGACGAACCGGTTTCCGCCGGCGGCAAGCACGTCGAACGCCAGGGTCAGCAGGGCGTCGCCGGCCAGGATCGCGATGCGGCGGCCGAACACGCTCCACACGGTACGGCGGTGCCGGCGGGTGAGGTCGCCGTCCATCACGTCGTCGTGCACCAGCGAGAAGTTGTGCACCAGCTCGGTCGCCACGGCCGCCGGCAGCGTCGCATCCGGATCGCCGCCCACCGCCCGCCCGGCCAGCAGGGTCAGCGCCGGCCGGAACGCCTTGCCGGCGTCGCCGGACGTCGGGTCGCCATGCTCGTCCCACCAACCGAAGTGGTAGCCGGCGACGTGCCGCATCGGCCCCGGCATCGTGTCGACCGCCTTGCGCAGGGCCGGATCGACCAGGCTGCGGCTCCACGCGAGCACCTCGTGCGCCGGCCGGGCCATGGCAGTCTCCTTCGTCCCGGCCATTGTCGCCCCTCTCACCGACCGATCTCGACGTTTTCGAGAACCCCGAGCGCGTCCGGCACGAGCACGGCGATCGAGTAGTAGGCGCTGGCCAGGTAGGAGGCGATTCCCTTGGCGTCGGCGCCGGTGAACCGCACGGAAAGCCCCGGCTCGTACTCGTCCGGAATGCCGGTCTGGCGCAGCCCGATCACCCCCTCGTCCTCCACCCCGGTGCGCAGCACGAGGATGGAGCTGGTCCGGGTGTGGCTCACCGGGATCTTGTCGCACGGCAGGATGGGCACCCCGCGCCAGGTGGTCAGCCGGGCGCCGTCGCGCTCGACGGCGTCGGGGTAGACGCCGCGCCGGGTGCATTCCCGGCTGAACGCGGCGATCGTGCGCGGGTGCGCGAGGAACAGCCGGGACTTGCGCCGCCGGGACAGCAGCTCGTCAAGATCGTCCGGCGTGGGCGGACCGGACCGGGTGGAGATCCGCTGCCGGGGATCGGCATTGGGCAGCAGCCCGAACGCGGGGTTGTTGACCAGCTCGTGCTCCTGCCGCTCGCGCAGCGCCTCGACGGTCAGCCGGAGCTGCTGGTCGAGCTGGCTCATCGGCCGGTTGTACAGATCGGACACCCGGGTGTGCACGCGCAGCACGGTTTGCGCGACGCTCAGCTCGTACTCGCGGGGCGCCGGGTCGTAGTCGACGAACGTGGCCGGCAGGTCCGGCTCGCCGGCGTGCCCTGCGGCCAGCTCGATCGCCGCCTCGCCGTGCTTGTTGTGCGGCCGGCGCGATCGGGCCAGCGCCCGCTCGAGGTGTGCCCGCAGCTCAGCGGATCGCTCGGCCACCTCCTCGATTGCCCGCCGTGGCAACGACAGCAGGGCGCCCGCGGTGCGGGCCCGGACGGTGAACTCCCAGATGCCGTCCGGACGCGCCAGCGCCGAGTCGCCGAAGTAGTCGCCGTCGGCCAGGACGCCGAGCACGGTCGGGTCACCGTACCGCCCGGTGCCGACCTTGCTCAGCTTGCCGTGTGCCACAAGGAAGAGCCGGTCGGTCGGGTTGCCGAACTCGACGATCACCTCGCCGGCCCGGAACTCCCGCGCCTGGAACCGGTCGGCCAGCGCGGCGAGCACCTCCTCGTCGCCGAAGCCCCGCAGCGCCGGCAGTCCGGTCAACTCCCTTGGCACGACACGGAAGTCGGCGCCAACGCGGGTGAACGCGATCCGGCCGTCGCCGGGGACGTGGACCCGCCTGCGGTTCACCCGGTAGGTGCCGCCGGGCACCTCCACCCAGGGCAGGGCCTGCAGCAGCCAGCGCGGCGTGCTGCCCCGCATCTGCGGCTCGGACTTGGTGGTGGTGGCCAGGTTCCGCGCGGCGGCGGTGCTCAGGGCGGTCCGGTCGGTGGTCATCTCGGCGTCGTGGTCGGCGGATAGGCGGGGAGCTGACTCACAGACGCGGTGGGGGAATGGTGGGCGGGTGAACTCAGCGCGATCCGGACCGGAGCGGCGCTACCGAGCCGGGTGAGCCGGCCGAGGACCTGCGGGGTGCTCGGCGCGGCCCGGTACCGTCCGGTCACCTGGGACCACTGCAGCTCTCCGGCCATCCAGTCCTGCAGCCCCTCGACGTAGCCGAGAACCCGGTGCCGGGCGGCCTGGTCGAGGCCCAGCTCGTCGAACAGCGCCGGCAGCTCGGTGGCGACGATGCGCTCGAACCGGCTCAGCCGCCCGGTGACCAGCTCGTTGATCACCTTGACGGCCTCGTCCAGACCGCAGCCGAGGAACCGCTGCACGACGAGCACGCCGTTGTTGATGCCGCGGTCCCGGCCGATCTCCTTGTCGTAGCGGAAGATGTCGGCACGCAGTGGGCCGACGTCGCGGAACGTGTCGGCCAGGGCCCGCATGGGCGGGGCGTCGAGGATCTCCGCCGGCACCTGCCGGCCGAGGGCGTACCCGGCCATGGTCGGAGCGAACGAGGCCGCCGCGCGGCGGGTCTCCACGTAGTCGACGGGATCGGGCAGCCGGTTCTGGATGATGTTGGTGAGCCTCCAGAGCCGGTGGTCGGCGAACTCGCGCAGCTGGTCGCGTAGCCGCGGGCGGAGATCCGCGCTCAGGTTCGGGCTGATCCGCGACCAGACGTCGGCCAGGCCGCGCTCGGCCGGGTTGTCCGGGACGGGCATCGCCGCGGGGTTCTCCGGCGCGAAGGTCAGCAACCGGTCGAGGAAGGCCTTGGCGTCGGCGGGATCGGCGGCCTGCTCGAACATCGCGAGGACCAGGTCGTCGACGAAGGCGGCCCAGACGTGCCAGTCGTTGACCAGCTCCAGCACCGGCCCCGGCGCGTCCGGCCGGGTCAGCGCGGCCAGCAGTGCGAAATCCATTGCCTCGAACCAGGTTTCCGCCCACACCGTGCCGTCCAGCATGCCCACGGACCTGGCCCAGGCGGTGGCGTGCGCCCGGGTGGCGTCCAGCCGCGGGTTGGACCGCGAGGCGAACGGCATGTAGAACTCCGGCCGCCCCAAGGCTTTCGACGCCGGCAGCAGGCCGGCGCCCGGCCGGCCGAGCAGCGAGCCGATCCGCGCCGCCGTCGTGCCCATGCCGACCGGTCCGGAGCGCGGCGGCCAGGCCGGCGCGCGGCGGCCGGTGTTCATGTACCGGCTGGACCGCAGGTGCCACTCGTGCCCGCCGGCCTGCCAGTCCCGCAGCCCGTCGACGTACCTCTGCGCGTCCGCCCGGACGGTCGGGGCGAGGCCGTAGTCACCGAGCACCGTGGTCGCGGCGTGCTCGAACTGCCGCAGCCGGGCGGTGATGATGTCGTTGACCAGGTAGGCGGCCTGCTGCGGCTCGTAGCCGAAGAACTGCTCGATCACCAGGACGGCGTTGTTGATCTCGCCCTCGGACTCGGTCTCCCGCTGGTAGGAGAAGATGTCGTTGCGCAGGTGCACCGCGTCGGCGAACGCGTCCCGCAGCACCCGGACCGGCCGGGCGCCGGCGAGCCGCGCGGGGATCTCGGCGCCCACGGCGCGCTCGACCAGCGCCGCCGACCACGGCGCGCCGCCGACCTTGCGGCGCACGGCGATGTAGTCGATCGGGTTGGGCACCACCCGCTCGGTGATGTTGCCCAGCTCCCACAGGCAGGCGCCGAGCATGTTGCGGGTCGTCTCGGCGAACCGGTGCCGCCAGCCGGCCGACATCGCCGGCACGGTGCGGAACCACAGATCGGCGAGGCCGCGCTGCACCGGGTTGGTGGGCCGCGGCAACTCGGTCTCGAGGTCCGTCGGCATGAACGCGGCGAGCCCGTCGACGTACGTCCGGGCTCCGGCCGGATCGCCGGTTCGCTTGTAGCGCTCAAGGAAGTCGTCGTCGAAGTAGAACGCCCAGACATACCAGTCGGTCAGCAGGTCCAGCTCGGGGCCGGCGGCGTCGGGATGGGTGTAGGACGTCAGCAGCGCGTAGTCCATGGTGCCGAACCCGCGCTCGTCCCACGGCGCCTCGGCCGGGTCGAGCATGCCGAGCTGCCTGGCCCATTCCTTGGTGTGCTCCCGCGCCCGGTCGACGTTCGGGTTCAGCCGGGCCGGCTGGGGCAGGTAGAACTCGGGCAGCTCAAAGGGTTGCATGCTCGACCCCTCCGGTCTAGCCCTCAAGTCCTATTTGGACGTCCTCGAGGATGCCGAGCGCGTCCGGGACCAGCACCGCGGCCGAGTAGTAGGCGCTGACCAGGTAGGAGATGATCCCCTTGTCGTTGACGTCCATGAACCGGACGTTGAGCCCCGGCTCGTACTCGTCCGGGATGCCGGTCTGGTGCAGGCCGATCACGCCCTGGCTCTGCTCGCCAACGCGCAGCAACATGATGGAGCTGGTACGGGTGTCGCTGATGCCGATCTTGTTGCAGGGCAGGATCGGAATGCCGCGCCAGGCGGGCACCCGGTGGCCGTTGAGCTCCACCCCGGTCGGGTAGAGCCCGCGGCGGTTGCACTCGTGGCCGAACGCGGCGATCACCCGGGGATGGGCGAGGAAGTAGCCGGGCTCCTTCCACACCAGGGCAAGGAGGTCGTCGAGATCGTCCGGGGTGGGCGGCCCGGTGCGGGTGTGGATGCGCTGCCGGTTGTCGCAGTTGTACAGCAGCCCGAACTCGCGGTTGTTGACCAGCTCGTGCTCCTGCCGCTCGCGCAGCGCCTCGATGGTCAACCGGAGCTGCTGCTCCACCTGGTTCATCGGCTCGTTGAACAGGTCGGCGACCCGGCTGTGCACCCGCAGCACGGTTTGCGCGACGCTCAGCTCGTACTCGCGGGGCGCCAGCTCGTAGTCAACGTACGTGGTCGGCAGGTCCGGTTCACCGGTGTGGCCGGCGGCGAGCTCGATGGCCGCCTCGCCGTACGGGTTCTGCGGCTGATGCACGTTGGCCAGGAATTGCTCGATATGCGCCCGCAGCTCGGCCGACTGGCCGGCCACTTCCTCGAAAGCGCTCTGCGGCAGCGACATAATGGTGCACGCCGTGGCCGCTTTCGCGGTGCAGTCCCAGGTATCCTGGGATTCGATGACCGCGCTGTCGCCGAACCGCTCCCCGTCCGCGAGAACGCCCAATGTGGACTGTTCGCCGTAGGGCCCGGTCCCGATCTGGGTCACCTTTCCGTGCGCGATCACATAAATGCGGTCCGCGGGTTGCCCCTCCTCCGCGATCACCTGGCCCGGCTCGAACTCGTGCCGCTCGAACCGCTCGGCCAGCGCCGTGAGCACGTCCTCGTCCTCGAACCCGCGCAGGAAGGCGAACTCCCGCAACTCTTGCGGCACAATACGAAGGTCCTCGCCGGTGCCGGTGAAGGTCACCCGCCCGTCGCCAACGGTGTAGGTCAGCCGGCGGTTCACCCGGTACACTCCGCCGGACGCCTGCACCCACGGCAGGATGCGCAGCAGCCACCGCGAGGTAATACCCTGCATCTGCGGCACGGATTTGGTGGTGGTCGCCAAATTGCGCGCAGCCTCGGTACTCAGGCTCAATTGTGGTTTGTCACCGTTGACAGGGAAACCAGTCGCGACCGATTCCGTTGCCGTCACAATGCGCACCCGCCATTCGTTCACGATAA
Source organism: Actinophytocola sp. (assembly GCF_035942955.1). Classification (GTDB taxonomy): domain Bacteria; phylum Actinomycetota; class Actinomycetes; order Mycobacteriales; family Pseudonocardiaceae; genus DASYTH01. Next base: position 6,245 of record NZ_DASZCQ010000284.1, read on the forward strand.
AATCAGCGGCAGTTGGGTCACTCGCCGTGGGCAGCAGCAAATCTAGCACCGTTGTCCGAAACGAGACAGTCCCCTGAGTGGGTGACCACGCCTCGAAATAGATCGAGTGAAGTCCACTTAGCCGTGGATGAATTTCGCGTCAATCACTCAATACGGTCAAGTCCATCACCCGATTGGACCAATTGGAAAGGTGAATTTTCACACCCAGCAGACCGCCACCCGTTGGGCGTGTTGGCGCGTGGCGTCGGTGTGTTGGCCGCGCACGACGCCAACACGGCGACGTGAGCGGCAAACACGCGGGTGAGGGGTTAGCGGGGGTAGATCTCGAACTCCCACAGGGAGTAGCCGTAGCGGGTGGCGCGCTGGGTGCCGGTCATGCGGACGAAGCGGGCCTGGGTCGGGGTGAAGGAGATGTTGTCTTCGGCCCCGTTGCCGGTGGTGGTGCTGAACACCGTGCGCCAGGTGGAGCCGTCGGGGGATACCTCGATTTGGTAGGCGCGGCCGTATGCGACCTCCCAGCGGAGGATGACGCGGCCGACGGATCGGTCCGAGCCGAGGTCGACGGTGATCGACTGGGGGTCGCTCCACCTGCTGCCCCAGCGGGTGGCGGGGTTGCCGTCGACGGCGTTGCGCGGTGGGAGGGAGTAGAACAGGCCGGACTCGGTGCTGCTGGCCGTGGCGGTGCGGCCGAGGGCGAGGTTGGTGACGTCCTGGCCGCGGCGTGCCGGGAACTGGACGACCTGCTGGAAGGTCGGGCGGTTGACCCAGTGCATCCGGTCCTGGGTGATGCCGCCGATCGGCTGGTGAATGATCGCGTCGTGGCAGAACTGGTCGCCGGCGGCGCAGTCGGCGTCGGCCGGGTACACCTCGGCGGCCGGGACGGCGATCGCCTGGCGCAGGGCGTCGAGCAGGGCCGTGCGGCAGGCGGACAGGTTTCCGTTGCCGCAGAAGGGGGTCGGGAAGCCACCGGCCACCGGGTCGCCGAGCACGTGGCGCAAATCCTTGTGCACGTAGCCGTACCAGCCGGACTGGAAAGCCGAGCCGCGGTGGCCGGGCGGGTCGTGCAGCGGTAGCACGGCGTTGAGCGCGCCGAACAGGCCGGGGCCCAGGCCGGGCTGGAACTCGGCGGCGACCAGGCGCGGCCACCAGGCATCCATGATCCGGATGGCGTCGGAGTGGTCGTAGCGGTTGACGCCGGGGGCGGGCGAGCGGCGGTGGGACCCGGCCTGCTGCCAGGACGTGAGCGCGGCGATCGCCTGCTGCAGCGCCGGATCGGTGACCGGCGCGCTGCCGAGCACCCGCAGCAGCAACGGAAGCACCTGCTCCCCGCGCAGGTCCACGGTGGCCGCGTCCTCCATGGCGCTGGTCAGCGAGGCGCGGGTGAACTTGCCGCCGCGGGCGATCACCGGGGCGATCCGGGAGTCCAGCGGTTGGCTGCGGTGCACGGCGGAGAAGCTGTAGTTGCCGTCGGCCGCGCTGTAGCCGGGGGCCTGCTTGTTGTTCCAGCTGGTCAGGTAGTCCTGGTCGATCACCTGGGGGTGCTGGGCGAACGGGATGTAGGTGGCGTCGTTGGTGTCCGGGTTCCAGCCGGCCCACTCGAACCGCTGCTCGGCCCTGGTCGGCAGGTGCGGGTCGGCGCCGGCCGCACGCACCGGGTTGTCGCCGGAGTTGAAGTACGCGTCGTGCTGGCTGTCCACATAGAACCAGTTGAACGCGAACCCGATCTTGCTGGCGGCGTCGAAGAAGGTCTGTGGCGAGCTCACCCGCCCGGGGTCGTTGAGCTGCTGGAAGCCCAGGGCGGAGTCGCCCTCGCGCAGGTAGGTGGAGCGCAGGTTGGTGAAGGCGACCGGCACGCCCCCGACGGTGCCGCGGTGGGTGACCAGGCCGAGCTTGGTGCGCTGTGCCACCAGGGTGTACGAGCCGGCCGGCGTGGGATCGGCCAGGTTCGGCGTCCACGAGTTGCGTTTGGACAGTACCTCGATGGGCAGGCACTGGCCGCGGAACCGGTAGTGCATCGAGTCCCTCGTCGGGGTGCCGCCACCCGGCTCGCACAGCTCGACGGCGTAGCTGTCGGTCAGGTCCTGGGTGGCCGAGGTCGCGCTCCACGAGTAGTCGGCGCCCCGGCCGAGCAGCACGTAGAAGCTGATCCCGGGGAACGCCGCACCGCGGGCGCTGATCCCCGGGCCCTGCAGCTCCTGGCGCAGCAGGATCTGCGGGGCGAAGTAGCCCACCTGCGGGCCGAACACGGCGACCGGGTTGCCGGTCTCGGTGTGCGCGCCGGACACCACGAGCGCGTTGGACATGCCCTGGTTCAGGTATCCCGGCGGGAGCACGCCACCGTCGAGCATGCCGGGCGCCAGCTGCTTGTCCGATGTGGACTTCCGGGCCGTGGTGTTCGGCGTGGTGTCGGCCGGTCCCGTGGTGGCGGCCGCGCCGCTTTGGTCGACCACGACCGGCTGGCGGACGACGCTTCCGCGGTCGGGCAGGGCGCGACCCTCCGGGTTGTCCGGCGTCTGCAGGTACGGGAACGACTGTCCGTTGTGTACGGTGGTGGGCGCCTCGGGGTCGTTCTGCGCCCGGAACGTCCGCCAGATCTCGGTGCCGAGGGCGTCGCCGTAGCGGGCCCGCGCCTCGATCAGGGCCAGCGCGGACTCCACCTCGCCGCCACCGCCGCCGCCGAAGATCCCGCCGATCAGGCCGGCGATGGCGATGACGTCGCGCACGTTCCACGGCTGCGGCGTGCGCCCGCCGATGGCCACGTACTCACCGGGGTAGGCGATCGGCACGCTGGCGATGTAGGCGTTGATGCCCTCGATGTAGTTGCGGGTGTCCTCCTGCAGGGTCAGCCCGACCGGGCCGAACCGGGCCGCGCGGTCGAACATGGCCTGCAGGTCTGCCTCGGTGTACGGCGCGGCCCGCCACTGCTGCTGCTCGAACTCCCGGTTTCCCTGCGCGCCACCGGCGAACGGGGTCAGCTCGCCGCGGGCCACGTGCCGCAGCACGTCCATCAGGAACAGCCGGTCCTGTGCGGCCGCGAAGCCGGCGCCGAACATCGTGCCGGCCCGGGTGGTGCCCTGGATGTGCGGGATCCCGGTCGCCCGGTCCCGGGTGATCGTCACGTCCGGCCGCGGTTGGATCCGGCTCTCCACCTGGTCGGCCGGCACCCCGAAGGAGGCGTCGTTGTAGAACTCCCCCAGCCGCTCGTCGGTCAGCCCCTGGTAACCCCAGACCAGGTTGTCGTACGGCGCGCGGGTGTCCGAGGAGTGCGCCGGGCGGATCCCGAGCAACTGGAACGCCAGCAGCTCGGCGAACGTGGCGTTGCCGTTCTGCCCCGGCGGCAGGATGTCGTCGCACTGGCCGAGGCAGAAGTCCTCCGGCGCGACGGCCACCGCCGGGGGCGGCTGGGCCGCGGCCGGCGCGACGGAGCCCGGCAACGTGGCGGCGATGAGGGCGGCGATGGACAGAGCAGTGGCGAACCGTCGGCCACGAGACATGTTGTGCTCCATTGCACCCGTGAGTGGACCGCTACCGACAGCTAAACGTGAAACATCCTCGATGTAAATAGCCGCGGGAGCATTCCAGGCGGGTCGTTCGTTGGACGGACGTGCCGGTTCTGCTGCTGCTGTTCGTCGCCATGGTCGTCGAGATCACCGTGCTGGTCCTGGTCGGCCAGGCGATCGGGCTGCTGCCCACGATCCTGTTGCTGATCGCCGCCTCGCTGCTGGGCATGTGGCTGCTGCGCCGGGAGGGCGCCCGCACGCTCGCGTCGTTCCAGGAGGCCGTGCGGCACCGGCGGGTGCCGCAGCGCGAGATGGTCGACGGCGGGCTGATCGCGGCGGCCGGCCTGCTGGTGATCATCCCCGGCTTCGTCAGCGACGTGCTGGCGCTGTTCCTGCTGTTCCCACCGACCAGGGCGATCGTCACCCGCCGGGTGACCAGGATCGCCGAGCGGCGTGCGGAGTCGGCCCGGCACGGCGGCGTGATCGTGGTCGACTCGGTCGTGCTCGGCCAGGACGACGGTCCCGGCGACACCCTCGACCGCCGGCCCTAGCCGGACGCCCTCAGCCGATGAGGGCCTTCTCCAGCTCGGCAAGCGCGTCGTCGAGATGGGTGAGCAGCCGCTGCAGATGGGGGACGCTGCGCCGGCAGCCGGTGAGGCCGAACTCGAGGTCGCCGGCGTAGCTGGTCACCGTGATGTTCAGGGCCTGGCCCTCGTAGGGTATGGACAGCGGGTACACGCCGGTCATCCGCGCGCCGTTCCAGTACAGCGGGTTGCGCGGGCCCGGCACGTTGGAGATCAGCACGTTGAAGGCGGGCGGGGTGATCCGCACCGCCCCCGGGATCGTGGCGAGGGCCAGCGGCACCATGGGGATCGCGCTGAGCGCGGTGATCTGCAGCTGGCTCATGCCGTGGTAGACCTGCTTGCCCTTGCGCATCGAGGTCATGATCTCGGCGAGCCGGGCTGCCGGATCGTCCACGTCGGTGGCCAGGTTGCACAGGATGATGCCGACCGCGTTGCCGCTCATGTCGCCGCCCGTCGAGTCGGCGCGCAGCGACATCGGGATGGCGGCCACGAGCGGCTTGTCCGGCAGCGCGTCCAGCTCGATCAGGTACCGGCGCAGCGCGCCCGAGCACATCGCCAGCATGACGTCGTTGACGGTGGAGCCGCCGCCCACCGCCTTGCGCACGGCCCTGATCCGGTCGAGCGGCCAGTCCTGCGCGGCGAACCGGCGGGCCCCGGTGATCGGCACGTTGAACATCGACTTGGGCGCCTTGAAGGCCAACATGGACGACTGCTCGCGGAACGCGTCGTTGATCACCTTCACCGCGGTCGGGGCCAGCCCGGCGAGGTCGCGGACCACGTTGGCGGCGGCGCGCAGGCCCGCGAGCGGGGAGCCGCCGTCGTCGCCGTCGACCCGTCCGGCGGACACGCCGGTGCGCACCCGCGGCGACCAGATCGGCCGCATGTCCCGCTCGTTCGGATCCTCCGACAGCGAGGTCTGCAGCAGCCGCAGCGCCGAGACGCCGTCCAGCAGCGCGTGATGCACCTTGCTGTAGGTGGCGAACCGGTTGCGCTCGAGGCCCTCGATGAGCGTGTACTCCCACAGCGGGCGGTGCCGGTCGAGCAGGGACCCGTGCAGCCGCGAGGTCAGCTCGAGCAGCTCGCGCACCCGCCCCGGCCGGGGCAGCGCGGACAGCCGGACGTGGTACTCCAGGTCGAGATCGTCGTCGTTGGTCCAGGCGAGCTGGCCGAGGCTGCTCACCGGGTTCATCGGCCGGCGCCGGAACAGCGGCCGGACGTCGGCCGCCCGGACCAGCTCCCGGTGCAGCTCGCTGACGTAGTCGGGCCCGGCGCCGTCGGGCAGCTCGAACAGCTGCAGCCCGCCGACGTGCATCGGGTGCTCGCGGGACTCGGCGAGCAGGAACATCGAATCCGTGACCGGCATGATCGCCATGGCACGCCTCCTCACCGTCTGCGGACACGACGCCCTAGCCTAAGTCGTTCCGGACCGTAGCGGCTGGTCAGCCGAGCCGCTCCACGATGGTGACGTTGGCCTGGCCGCCGCCCTCGCACATGGTTTGCAGGCCGTAGCGGGCGCCGGTGCGCTCCAGCTCGTGGAGCAGGGTGGTGAACAGCCGGGTGCCGGTGGCGCCGATCGGGTGGCCGAGGGCGATGGCGCCGCCGTTGACGTTGACCCGGTCGAGCGGCGCGCCGGTCTCCTTCGCCCAGGCCAGGACCACGCTGGCGAACGCCTCGTTCACCTCGAACAGGTCGATGTCCGAAATGGACATTCCGGCGCGGTCGATCGCGTGCCGGGTGGCCCGGATCGGCGCGGTGAGCATGAAGATCGGATCGGCGCCGCGGGCCGACAGGTGGTGCACCCTGGCGCGCGGGGTGAGCCGGTGGCGCGCCACGGCGTGCGGGGACGCGACCAGCACGGCGCTGGCCCCGTCGGAGATCTGACTGGCAAGGGCGGCGGTCACCGCGCCGCCTTCGCGCAGCGGTGCCAGCGCGGCCATCTTTTCCAGGCTGGTGTCGCGACGCGGACCCTCGTCGGTGTCGACCCCCTCGACCGGCGCGATCTCCCGGTCGAACCGGCCCGCCTCGATGGCCGCGATCGCCCGCTCGTGGCTGGACAGCGCGAACCGCTCCATCTCGGCGCGGGTGATCTCCCACCGGCAGGCGATCAGGTCGGCGGCCCGGAACTGGGAGATCTCCTCGTCACCGTACCGGTGCTCCCACCCGCGCGAGCCGGCGAACGGCGTGGTGAACCCGAACTGCCCGCCGACGGTCATCGCCGACCCGATCGGGATCTGGCTCATGCTCTGCACCCCGCCGGCCACCACCAGGTCGGCCGTCCCGCTGAGCACGGCCTGCGCGGCGAAGTGCAGCGCCTGCTGGCTGGACCCGCACTGCCGGTCGACGGTGACCCCGGGCACCTCCTCCGGGAAGCCCGCGGCCAGCCACGCGGTCCGGGCGATGTCGCCGGCCTGCGGGCCAAGCGTGTCCACGCACCCGAAGATCACGTCGTCCACCTCGTCGGGATCGACGTCGACCCGGTCCAGCAACGCCTCGAGCACGTGCGCGCCGAGGTCGGCCGGGTGGATCTTGCTCAGCCCGCCGCCGCGCCGACCCACCGGGGTGCGCACCGCCTCGACGATGTAGGCCTCGTTCATTGCCTCCGCCTCCTGGTCGCGATCCCGTCCAGCAGGATTCCCAGGTACTGCTTGGCGATCTCGGCCGCGGACAGCTCCCCGCCCGGCCGGTACCAGTGCACGGCCACCCACACCGTGTCGCGGATGAACCGGTACACCAGCTCGACGTCCAGGTCCGGCCGGAACACCCCCGCGCGCACGCCGTCGGTGAGGATTCCGGCCCACAGCTTGCGGAACTGCCGGTTGCGCTCGTTGAGGTAGCCGAACCGGTCGAACTGGGCCAGGTACTTCGCCTCATTCTGGTAGATCGCCACCTCGGCGTGGTGCCGGTCGATCGACTCGAACGACGCCACGACGACCGCCTCCAGGGTCTCCCGCGGCCCCATGCCCTCGGCCACGATCTCCTCGTAGCGGCCGAACAGCTCCTCCTGGAACCGGGTCAGGATCTCGTCCACCATGGACTCCTTGGAGTCGAAGTGGTGGTAGAGGCTGCCGGACAGGATGCCAGCGGCGTCGGCGATGTCGCGCACGGTGGTCGCCCGGAAACCCCGCTCGGCGAACAGCCGCGCGGCCAGGTCCAGCAGCTCGTCTCGACGACTCATGGGCTCCTCTCATGGGTGTTGGCTGCTGACGGAGATCACCTCGCCGGTGAGGTAGCCGGCGAGGTCGCTGGCCAGGAACACGATCACGTTGGCCACCTCGCGCGGCTCGGCGGCCCGGCCGAACGCCTCCCGGCTCGCCAGCTCGGCCAGCAGCTCCTCACTGCTCACCTTGGCCAGGAACGGATGCATGGCCAGGCTCGGCGCGACCGCGTTCACCCGGATCCCGTGCGCGGCTACATCCATTGCGGCACAACGGGTCAGCGCCATCACCCCGGCCTTGGCCGCGGCGTAGTGGGCCTGGCCCCGCTGCGCGCGCCAGCCGACCACCGAGGCGTTGTTGACCACCGCGCCACCGCCGCCCTGGTCCACCATCCGGCGCAGGGCCGCCCTTGTGCACCGGAACGTGCCGTTCAGCGTCACGTCGAGGACCCGCGCCCAGTCCGCATCGGACATCTCGAGGATCGACCGGTCGCCGCCGAGCCCGGCGTTGTTGACCATGACGTCGATCCGTCCGAAGTGGTCGGTCGCGCCGTCGATCAGCGCCCGCACCTGATCCTCCACGGTGACGTCGCACGCCAGCGCGTGCACCCGGCCGGGATGCTCCGCGGCGAGCTTGTCGAACGTCTCGCCGAGCCGCCGCTCGTGCCAGTCGCTGAGCACCACCGACGCGCCCTCCTCGAGGCACCGCGCGGCGACCGCGGATCCGATGCCGGTGCCGGCCGCGGCCGTGACCACGACGATCTTCCCACCCAGGAGCGTCATCCTGTGCTCTCCAACTCGGGCATGTTGGCCATCGTCGTGGGTTGCTCAGGGTGCCTGGTCACCGGACCGCTCCGCGGGCAGACCTCGTTCCTCGGCCAAGCCTGCGTCTCCTCGTTCCTCGCAGCCGCAGGAGCATCGGATGGTTCGCTCCGCAAGCTCCGCCAAGCCTGCGTCTCCTCGTTCCTCGCAGCCGCAGGAGCATCGGATGGTTCGCTCCGCAAGCTCCGCCAAGCCTGCGTCTCCTCGTTCCTCGCAGCCGCAGGAGCATTGGATGGTTCGCTCCGCAAGCTCCGCTCACTGCCCTCGTCGCGGTGGGCCAACTCCCTCGCCTGGCATTCCGCAAGCTTCATGCCCTGGGTTCCCTCGGCAAACCGAGCACCCGCTCGGCGATGATGTTGCGCTGGATCTCGTTGGAGCCGCCGTAGATCGTGTCGGCCCGGCTGAACAGGAACAGCCGCTGCCACTGGTCGAGGTCGCCGTCGTGGGTCAGCGAGGCCGCGCCGCGCACCTGCATGGCCAGCTCGCCGAGTGCGCGGTGCCAGTTGGCCCAGACGAGCTTGGCGACCGAGGCGGTGCCCGGCTCGACGCTGCCCAGGGTGCGCATGGCGTGGGCGCGCATGACGTCGAGCCCGACGCGGGCCCTGGTGAGCCGCTCGCGAAGCACCGGGTCGTCGATCGCGCCGGTGCGCCGGGCCAGCTCGACCAGCGCGGTCAGCTCGCGGCGGAACCCGACCTGCTGACCCACCGTGGCCACCCCGCGCTCGAACGCCAGCGTGCCCATCGCCACCCGCCAGCCGTCGCCCACCTCGCCGACGACGAGGTCGCGCGCGGTGCGGGCGCCGTCGAAGAACACCTCGTTGAACTCCGCGGTTCCGGTCAGTTGCACGATGGGACGGACCCGCACGCCCGGCTGGTCCATCGGCACCAGCAGGTACGACAGGCCGGCGTGGCGGCGCGCGCCGGGCTCGGTCCTGGCCAGCACGAAGCACCAGTCGGCCACGTGCGCCAGCGAGGTCCACACCTTCTGCCCGGTGATCACCCACTCGTCGCCGTCGAGCACCGCCGAGGTGGACACCGAGGCCAGGTCGGAGCCGGCGCCGGGCTCGGAGTAGCCCTGGCACCACAGCTCAGCCACGGCCCTGATCCTCGGCAGGAACCGGCGCTGCTGCTCGGGCGTGCCGAACGCGATCAGCGTCGGACCGAGCAGCTCCTCGCCGAAGTGGTTGACCCGCGCCGGCGCGTCGGCCAGCGCGTACTCCTCGTGGAAGATCACCTGCTGCGCGAGGCTCGCGCCCCGGCCGCCGTGCTCGACCGGCCAACCGAGACACGTCCACCCGGCGGCCGCCAGCCGCCGATCCCACGCCAGCCGCTCGTCGAACGCCTCGTGCTCGCGACCCGGCCCACCCGCCCCGCGCAGCGTCGCGAACTCACCGACGAGGTTGTCCGCCAACCACCCGCGCACCTCCGCGCGGAAGTCATCACCCACGGGTGCCAGGCTAGCCTACCAAGCACTTGCTCGGTAGCATGGCCGGATGACCGGCACGATCCCGCTCGCGATCATGCATGCCGCGCGCGAGTTCGGCGACGCGGAGGCCGTCGCCGACCCGCACACCGGCGTGCGGCTGACCTACGGGCGGCTGCTCGACCGGGTGCGAGCGGTGGCCGGCATGCTGATCACCGAGGGAGTGCGGGCCGGGGACCGGGTGGCCATCTGCGCGCCCAACACCCACCACTGGATCGAGGCCGCGCTCGGCGCGCTGTACGCCGGGGCCACCCTGGTGCCGATCAACACCCGGTTCACCGGCCCGGAGATGCTCGACGTGATCGAACGCAGCGCGGCAAGGGCGTTGTTCGTGGCCGGCCCGTTCCTCGGCGTCGACCGGCTCGAGCGGCTCAAGGCCGCCGGCCTCGGCGCGGCCCTGCCGATCATCCGGATCCCGGTGGACGGCGACTGGGTCCTGCCGGAGGCCTCCGCGGCGGCGGACGCCAGGGCCGAAGCGGTCGCACCGGGCGACGTGAGCGACATCCTGTTCACCTCCGGCACCACCGGTCGGAGCAAGGGCGCGATGAGCGCGCACCGCCAGTCCCTCGGCGTGGCACGGGCCTGGGTCGAGTGTGCCCGGCTCGGCGGCGCCGACCGCTACCTGGTGATCAACCCGTTCTTCCACAACTTCGGCTACAAGGCGGGCATCCTGGCCTGCCTGCTCAGCGGGGCAACGCTGGTGCCACAGCTCACCTTCGACGTCGGCCGGGCCATGCGGCTGGTGGAGCGGGAGCGGATCACCGTGCTGCCCGGCCCGCCCACGATCTACCAGACCATGCTGGACAGTCCGGATCGGACAGACCTCTCCTCGCTGCGGCTCGCGGTGACCGGCGCGGCAACCGTTCCGGTGGCGCTGGTCGAGCGGATGCAGGCCGAGCTCAGCTTCGACACCGTGCTCACCGCGTACGGGCTCACCGAGGCGGTGGTCGCCACCATGTGCCGGCCGGACGACGACCCGCGGACCGTGGCGAGCACCTCGGGCCGGGCGGTGGACGGCATGGAGGTGCGGATCGCCGAGGGGAACGGGGAGATCCTGCTGCGCGGGCCCAACGTGATGCTCGGCTACCTCGACGATCCGGAGGCGACGGCGGAGGCCATCGACGCCGACGGCTGGCTGCACACCGGCGACGTCGGCCGGCTCGACGAGCGCGGCTACCTGACGATCACCGACCGGCTCAAGGACATGTACATCTGCGGCGGGTTCAACGTGTACCCGGCCGAGGTGGAGCAGGTGCTGGCCCGGCTGGACGGGCTGGCCGAGTCGGCGGTGGTCGGCGTGCCGGACGAGCGGCTCGGCGAGGTGGGCAAGGCGTTCATCATCCCGTCACCCGGCTCCAGGCTGTCCACTGAGGACGTTCTGGCGCACTGCCGGGAGCGGCTGGCCAACTACAAGGTGCCGAGGCTCGTCGAGTTCCGCGCCGAGCTGCCCCGCAACGCGTCCGGAAAGATCCTCAAGCGGCTGCTCAGGAGTGCCCCATGAGTGTCGTCGACTACGAGCGGCGCGGACCGGTCGCCGTGGTGACCATGAACCGGCCGGAGTACCGCAACGCGCAGAACTCCGCGATGACCTACGCGCTGGACGCGGCGTTCGTCCGCGCGGTGGACGACGACGAGGTGAAGGTGATCGTGCTGGCCGGCGCCGGCAAGCACTTCTCGGCCGGCCACGACATCGGCACGCCGGGCCGCGACGTCGACGTCTCATTCGAGCGCAAGGCCGTGCTGTGGTGGGACCACGTCGGCAAGCAGGGCGGGGATCTGCGCTACGCCAGGGAGATGGAGGTCTACCTCGGCATGTGCCGGCGCTGGCGGGAGATTCCCAAGCCGACCATCGCCATGGTGCAGGGCGCGTGCATCGCCGGCGGCCTGATGCTGGCCTGGGTCTGTGACCTGATCGTCGCCTCGGAAGACGCGTTCTTCGCCGATCCCGTGGTGCGCATGGGAATTCCCGGTGTGGAGTACTTCGCGCATCCGTGGGTGCTCGGCCCGCGCGCGGCCAAGGAGTTCCTGTTCACCGGCGGCCGGTTCGACGCCGCACGGGCCGAGCGGCTCGGCATGGTCAACCGGGTGGTGCCGCGCGACGCGCTGGAGGCCGAGACGCTCGCGATCGCCGAGCGGATCGCGGCGATGCCGAGGTTCGGGCTGGCGCTGGCCAAGCGGGCGGTCAACCAGGCGGAGGACCAGATGGGCCTGCGGTCCGGAATGGACTCGGTGTTCGGGCTGCACCACTTCGCCCACGCACACAACGCGGAGGTCGGCGCCGATGCGCTGGCCGGGATGGACGCTCGCGCGATGAAGGCCCACGATGGATCTTGACCTGGACGAGGCCACGCTCGCCTTCCGGGACGAGGCGCGGTCCTGGCTCGCCGCCAACGTTCCGGCCGAGCCACTGCCCACAATGGACAGCATGGAGGGGTTCGCGGCGCACCGGGACTGGGAGCGGCGGCTCGCCGACGCCCGCTGGTCGGTGGTGTCCTGGCCGCGCGAGTACGGCGGGCGGGACGCGTCGCTGCTGGAGTGGGTGGTCTTCGAGGAGGAGTACTACGCGGCCGGCGCCCCGGCCAGGGTCAGCGCCAACGGGATCAACCTGCTCGGCCCCACGCTGTTCGCGCACGGCACCGAGGAGCAGAAGGCCAGGGTGCTGCCCAGGATGGCGCGCGCGGACGACATCTGGGCGCAGGCGTGGTCGGAGCCGGAGGCCGGCAGCGACCTGGCCGCGGTGCGCAGCCGGGCGGAGCGCACCGAGGGCGGGTGGCTCCTGTTCGGACAGAAGACCTGGAGCTCCCGGGCCGCGTTCGCCGACCGCGCGTACGGGTTGTTCCGCACGGATCCGGCCGCGGAACGGCATCACGGGTTGACCTACCTGATGTTCGACCTGCGCGCGCCGGGCGTGACGATCCGCCCGATCCGGCAGCTGTCCGGGCATCCGGGGTTCGCCGAGATCTTCCTCGATGGGGCGTTCGTTCCCGACGCCGACGTGCTCGGCGCGGTCGACGACGGCTGGCGGGTGGCGATGAGCACGGCCAGCAACGAGCGCGGGCTGTCGCTGCGCAGTCCCGGCCGCTTCCTGGCCGCCGCGGACCGGCTCGTCGGGCTGTGGCACGAGATCGGCGATCCGACCGACACCGCGACGCGGGACCGGGTGGTCGACTCGTGGATCGCCGCGCGGGCCTACCAGCTGTACACCCTCGGCACGGTCACCCGCCTCGCCGAGGGCGGATCGCTTGGCGCGGAGTCATCGGTCAACAAGATCTTCTGGTCCGAGCTGGACGTCGCGCTGCACGAGACCGCGCTTGATCTCCTCGGCCCGCGGGCGGAGCTGGCCGGCCCGTGGCTCGACGGCTACCTCTTCGCGTTGGCCGGGCCCATCTACGCGGGCACCAACGAGATCCAGCGCAGCATCGTGGCCGAGCGCCTGCTCGGGCTGCCACGGGGGAACCGATGAGGTTCGCGCTCACCGCCGAGCAGCGCCAGTTCGCCGCCAGCCTGCACGACGCGCTCGCCCGGCCGCCCGGATGGCATGAGCTGGCCGAGCTCGGGGTCACCGCCCTTGCCGTGCCGGACGACCGGGGCGGGCTCGGCGCCGCGCCGGTCGATCTCGTGGTGGCGTTCGAGGAGTTGGGCCACCACGCGGTACCCGGCCCGCTGGTCGAGTCGCTCGCCGCGGTGCCCACCCTGCTCGCCCGCCTCGATGACCGGAAGTGGTTGCCCGCCATGGCATCCGGCGATCTGGTCGCCACCATGACGTGTCCGCCGCACGTGCCGTACGCGGTCGACGCCGACACCGCCGACCTGGTGCTCGCGGTGGCCCCGGACTCGGTGCGGCTGGCCGAGCCCACCGGTCCCGCACTGTCCTCAGTGGACCCGAACCGGCGGCTGTTCGCGGTGGTGCCCGCCACCGAGCTGGCCTCGGACACCGGTGCCGCCATCGAGTGGGCGTTCGACGCCGGCGTGCTGGCCTGCGCGGCACAGCTGCTCGGCGCCGGCCGGGCGATGCTGGACCTGTCCGTCTCCTACGTCAAGCAGCGCACCCAGTTCGGCCGCCCGATCGGCCAGTTCCAAGCCGTCAAGCACCATCTCGCGGATGTCCACGTCGGACTCGAGCTGGCCCGTCCTGTGGTGTTCGGCGCCGCGGTGACGATGACGCGCCGCGACGTCTCCGCCGCCAAGATCGCCGCGGGGCGGGCCGCCTACCGCGCGGCTCGGGCGGCGCTGCAGGTGCACGGCGCGATCGGCTACACGATGGAGTACGACCTGAGCCGGTGGCTGACAATGGTCCGCGCGCTGGTCTCCGCGTGGGGTTCCGACGCCGTGCACCGCGCCCGTGTGCTTGCCGACCTTCGAAGCGGCCCATAGCGTGGCACTATGTAGCACCGGGTGCTACGCTACGAGCGTGCCCGCATCAGAGCCACGTGAGATCACGCAGCGGGACCTCCGCAGCAGATCGGGGGAGATCATGGACGCGGTTGAGCATGGCCAGGCATTCATCGTCACCCGCAGCGGCAGCCCGATCGGTGAGCTGATCCCGCTGCGCCCGCGCCGCACGGTGACCCGGGAGGAATTCGCCGCACGGTCGGCGAACGCGCCGCTGATCGACCCCGACCGGTTCCGCGCCGATCGGGACGCCCTCGTCGACGACCGGCTGCGAGACCCGTATGGCTCGTAAGAAGACCTACGGCCTGCTGGACACCAACATCCTGATCCTGCGGCGGTCGATCGACCACCGCCGGCTGCCCGACGTCGTGTCGATCAGCGCGATCACGCTCGCCGAGCTGTCCGCGGGCCCGCATCACACCGATGACGCCATGGAGCGGGCCCGCCGGATGGACGCGCTGCAGCGCGCCGAGGCCGAGTTCGACCCGTTGCCGTTCGATGCCGAGGCCGCACGGGCCTTCGGCCAGGTGTGCGCCGCCGTCCTGGCCGCCGGCCGCAAGCCCCGCGGGCGGGTGTCCGATCTCATGATCGCCAGCGTCGCCATCGCCAACCGGTTACCGCTCTACACCACCAACCCGGTCGACTTCACCGGCCTCGACGACCTGCTGACCGTTGTCCAGGTCGCCGTCCCGACCACCCCCGCCAACCGGCGCGCCGCCGTCAACTGAGCCTTGCGCCGCGGGCCACCAGGCACGGCACCGGGATCAGCGCCGCGAGTGGCCCGTCGGGCAAGCCGCCGCCGACTTGCCGACCACCGGTCCGCTTGACCGGATCAAGACGTGCGCGGGTTGCCGATTCATCTTCGTCGACGAGAGCAAGAACCGCAGTCGCCGCTGGTGCGGCATGGCAGACCGCGGAACCGCCGCCAAGATCCGCCGCTACGTCGCCCGCCGCATGCGGACGCGCCAACACAGCTACCTGAACGTGAGGCCCGCGGGGGTCACCGGGCCTCGGAGTCGATGGCCAGGCGGCCGTTGTCGATGGTCACGCGCAGGACCTTGTGCTCCTGGCGTTCTGCGCCGTCGGCGCCGGTGTAGGTGACGTCGACCGGGACGTTGACCGAGCCGTCCGGGTTCGGGGTGACGCCGCGCGCGTTGCGCGAGCTGACCTGCTTGAACTGCGACCAGTATTGCTGGAAGGCCTGCTGGTCGCCGAAGGCCGCGCGGCCGTTGGCGGACAGCATGTCCCATCTGGCTTGGGGATTGTCCAGGCCGCCGTAGTAGTCGATGACCAGTTGGCCGGCGCTGGACCAGTCGATCGGGCCCTGCACGGGCACCACCGAGGTGGTCGGCGGGGGCGCGGCCGACGGGGACGTCGTCGCCGGCTCGCTGGACGGGGGCGGGTTCGCGCCCTGCTGAGCGGTCTGACGGGAGCCGAGCACGATCGCGGTGACGATCCCGGCCAGCGCGAACACCGCGACCAGGGCGGCGATCAGAGCGATCCGCTTCGGCCGGGGACCGGGCCGCTTGGCGCGGGCGGGTGGCGATGGCGGCGGGGCCGGCCGGGCCGGCGCGGGCGGCAACGGCTCGGGCTGCGGCAGCGTGCGCGTGGGGGCGGGCTGGGCCGGGTGCACCGGGATCGTCCGCTGCTCGTCGAGGCGGACGGTCTCCAGCGCGGACAGGCGCTCGGTGACCTCGGACATGGTCGGGCGGGCGGCCGGATCGGCGTCCAGCATGCTCATCAGGACCGGGGTGAGCATCCCGGCGCGTTGCGGGGGCGGCACCTTGCCGGACGCGACGGCGTGCAGCAGGGCCAGCGGGTTGGGCTCGGCGCCGAACGGCGGCGTGCCCTCCACCGCGTGGTAGAGCGTGGCGCCGAGCGAGAACACGTCCGAGGCGCGCTCGGGCTGCTTGCCCCTGGCGACCTCCGGCGCGAGGTACGCGGGCGTGCCGGCGAGCATGCCGGTCTGGGTGAGCGTGCCGTCGTCGAGGGTGCGGGAGATGCCGAAGTCGGTGATCTTGACCAGGCCGTCGTCGTCGAGCAGAACGTTGCCGGGCTTGACATCCCGGTGCACGATCCCGGCCGCGTGCGCCGCGGCGAGCGCCGAGGCGACCTGCGAGCCGATCTTGGCCACCTCGGTCGCCGGCAGCGCGCCACGCTCGGCCAGCACCGTGGACAGGCTGCGCGACCGGAGGAACTCCATCACCAGCCACGGGTCGCCGTCGTGCTCGGCGACGTCGAACAGCGCGATCGCGTTGCGATGCTGCAGCCGCGCCGCGGTGCGCGCCTCGCGCATGGCGCGCCGCCGGGTGTCCGCGGCCTGCTCCTCGGACAGCCCCGGTCGCACCAGCAACTGCTTGATCGCGACCGTGCGTTCGAGGCGCTCGTCCTCGGCGCGCCACACGATGCCCATGCCGCCGCTACCCACGGACTCGACCAGCCGGTAGCGACCGGCGACCAACTGACCTTTCTTGATGATCAACACCTCCGTTGAGCCAACGGACAGTATCTCAGCGCCGGACGCCGACCCGGCGTTACACTGGCCAACCAAGCAATTGTTTGGTTAGATCTACAGGTGTGCCCACCGAGGAGCGGCTGGCGCTGCGGGACACCGTGCGCCGGCTGCTGTCCCGCGAGTCCGGCGGCGTCGCGGTCCGCGCCGCCGCGGCGTCCCCGGACGGGTTCGACCGGTCCCTGTGGACCCGGCTGTGTGCCGAGGTCGGCGTGGCGGGACTCACGATTCCGGAGCGCTACGGGGGTCTCGGCGCCAGCCTGGCCGACGCGGCCGTCGTGCTCGGCGAGCTGGGGCGCGCGCTGACGCCGTGCCCGCTGCTCGGATCCGCGGTGCTGGCCGCGGCGGCGATCATGGCATCCGGCGACGAGGAGGCGGCCGCGCGACTGCTGCCCGGCATCGCCGCCGGGACCACGATCGGCGCGCTGGTCTGGACCGGACCGCGCGGCGGCTGGGATCCCGCCGAGGCCGCTGTAGAGTCCACTGTGGACGGACTGACCGGGACGGCCCACTACGTGCTGGACGGCTGCGCGGCCGACGTGCTGATCGTGTTGGCGCGCACCGCGGAAGGGCTCGGCCTCTTCGAGGT
>NZ_DASZCQ010000285.1:0-54860 GCF_035942955.1 Actinophytocola sp.
GGGGGGCCGACGCCCTCTCAGGTAACAAGTGCAGAAGGCGGCACTTACGACAGTAACGAAACCGCTGCTCCATACGAGTTACCAGACGAAGACGCTGCCGCGGCCGCACCAACGGAGCGTGGCGAACAAGAGAACTTCCCGCCAGAGGGGTCCAAGCAGGGGGACTCCTCGGTTGGGAACGGCGGACCTGCGGGGTCCGCCAGCACTCCTCGTGGGTGCGAACAGGCGGACCGGGAGCTCGCTGCTGCCCTCGCGGGCGAGCTCCCGTCCGCCGCTATATCCGACCGGCTTCCCGCCGACATCCGGTGCGCGACCGGCTCGCGCGGCGTCGCCTACCGCGTCCCCGGCGGGATAGTGTCCCTCGTCGTCAGCCCCAAGGGCTCCGAGCTCCCCAGCCCGGTGGCCGGCCAGCCGGACAACACGGCGGTGCGCGGCGCGTCGACGCCGGACGGCCGGCATGTGCTCCTGGTCAGCGAGCCCGACATCGACGGCGGGGATCCGCCGTACGAAAGCGATCTGCAGCGCATGGTGGACGAGCTGAAGAACCGGGTCTGACCTCTGGCACGATTTGCCGGTCATGACAACCGCAAGTACGCCCAAGGGCGAGCGACGCCGGCAGGCCCTGGTCGAGGCCGCGGCCGCGCTGCTCGTCGAGGGCGGCTTCGACGCGGTCCGGCACCGGGCGGTCGCCGAGCGGGCCGGGCTGCCGCTGGCCTCCACCACGTACTACTTCGAGTCGCTCGACGAGCTGGTCACCGCGGCCGTCGAGCACCACGGCCGCGGCGAGCTGGCCCGCGGCCGGCAGTGCCTCGCCGACCTGGTCACCCGGCAGCGCAGCCCGGGCACCCTGGTCGAGTTGGTGCTGGAGCTGCTGCTCGGGCCGGAGTCCGAGCACGACGCGGAGTCGGTGCTGCTGCGTTACGAGCGGCTGGTCGCCACCGGCCGGCGGCCGTACCTGCGCGCGCTGATGCGTGACCTCGGCGCCGAGTTGCGCGGCCTGCTCAAGGAGATTTTCGTCCGGTCCGGCGCCGACGTGGACGACCACCGCGTCGAGCAGCTCATCTCGCTGGTCGACGGCGCCGTGGTGAACGCCCTGATCGAGGTCAACCCGGACCCGCGCGGCCGGGCGCGGGCGATGCTGGCCGACGCGCTGAAGACCTGACGCGTGCAACCCCGGACCGCCTTCCGTCGTGAGCTATAGGCGGAAGGGAGCCTCATGCGCGAGCGCGACGACGACAGCTTCAAGGAGTTCGCGGTCGGCCACGCGGGCACGTTGCGCCGCACCGCGTTCCTGTTCTGCGGCGACTGGCACCTGGCGGAAGACCTGATGCAGACCACGCTCGTCAAGATCTACCGGTCCTGGTCGAAGGTGCACAAGCAGGAGAGCCTGAGCAACTACGCCCGCACGGTGCTGCTGCGTACCTGGCTGGACGAGCGCCGCCGGCCGTTCCGCCGGTCGGAGCTGTCCGGGGCCGAGTTGCCCGACATGGCCGACGTCGCGGCGGATCCGGAGGTCAGCGCCGGCCGGATGTGGGCGAAGCACCTGGTGCACCAGGCCATGCTGCGGCTGCCGAAGGGGCAGCGCGCGGTCCTGGTGCTGCGGTACTTCGACGACCTCACGGTCGCCGAGACGGCCAGGGTCATGCGGTGCGCGGAAGGCACGGTCAAGAGCCAGGCGGCGCGCGGGCTGGAGACGCTGCGCGCCCTCGTGGCGCGGATGGAAGCCGAGGTGACGTTGTGAGCGAGCAGGAGTTGCGGGAGGGTCTGCGGGCCGCGCTGGTCGACGAGCCGGCGCTGTCGTTCGACCCGGACATGCTGATCACCAGGGCGCGCCGGGAGAGCGCGCGGCGCCGCACCCTGGTCGCGGCCGGGGTGGCCACGACGGCCGTGGCCGTGGCGGCGGTGGCCGTGCCGACGATCATCGGCGTGCCCCGCGCGGTCGGGCCCGCCGGTCCGGGGCCGGACGATCCCGTGCCGGCCACGCCGTGCGCCACGGTCCCCAAGCCCACGATGCCGTTGGAGAAGCTGACGAAGACGCCGCTGCCCACGGACTCCAAGAAGGTGGAGCCGGGCAAGGCGCCCAAGACCGTGGTGCCGCCGGCCGAGCCCAAGGAGCCGGCGCCGTTCGACTGCGTGCCGCTGACCGGGAAGCCGACCCCGCCGTCGGGCGTGGAGCCGCCCAAGCCGGTGCTCGATCTTGACTGGCCGCCGGCCGGCGTCACGCCCGCGCACTACACGGCCGAGCAGCTCCGGCAGCGCGGCACGGAGATGTGGGAGTACTTGAGCAAGCGGTTCGCCGAGGTGGTTCCGGATGCCACCCAGATCGCGCCCGGCGAGTTCGGGGGCGAGGCCGCCGGCGCGGTCGCCGACGGCCAGACCTACCTCGAGGCGTTCACCGGTTTCACGTTGAACAACGCCCGGTCGGCGGTCGACATCTGGATCTCGGCGCCCGGCGCCGAGGGGGTGTCCCCGGTTGAGAACTGCCCGGCGGATGTGCCGCCCGGATGCAAGGTGGACAAGCGCGCGGACGGCAGCTTCCTGGTGATCAAGGAAGAGTCGGGCGGTGCGCGGGAGGCGTCGATCCTGTCGGTCACCCATTACCGCGCCAACGGCACGGCCGTGCGGGCGACGGGCTACAACTACGACCCGACCGCCCACTCGGCGCCGACCTACCTCGAGGACATCCCGGTGACCGTCGACCAGCTGGTCGCCCTGGCCACGGATCCCGCCCTGTCGCTGTAGCCGCCCGTGCCACCTTCGCGATCCGCTTGGCGTAAGTAGCCGCGGTGCGAAGGGAGTGCCCATGCGGAAGGCGGACGAGGACCGGTTCCGGCAGTTCGCCAGGAGCCGGGCCGCGGCCCTGCGGCGCAGCGCGTACCTACTTTGCGGTGACTGACACTCGGGCGGCTTGGCGGTGACGCACCACCGCACCGATGGCGTCGTGGTGCTGGTCCGCACGGCCGTCAAGTCCGTGCACGGGCAGAACGAAACGGTCGTGTCCCAGGAGCGGCTCACCGCGATCGCCACGGATCGCCGGCTGACGTTCTGACCAGCCGATGGTGTGGCGCTGTAGAAACACCTGCCAGTCTTGTCGGCCATGCGGAAGGCAGTAGCCGGCGCGTCCGCCGCCGTGTCCGCGACCGTGTTCCTCGGCGCGGTCGCGGTCCTGCAGGTGGCGCGGGTCGATGACGGTCCGGTGGGGGCCGGATCACCGGTCGGGCCGACGTCGACGCCCACCTCGACGGCGCCCGCCGAGCCGTGCGGGCCGCCGTTGCCCACGCGCACGGTGGATCCGCGCAACAGCACCAAGCGCCCGGAGCCGGCGCTGTTCCCCGGGGCGGTGGAGATCATCGTGCGGCTCGAGCGGACCGTGCCCGAGGTCCTCGCGAGCCATGTGCCCGGTGCGCGGCTCCGGTCGATGGCCTGGATGGCACCGGCCGAGGCCCGCCTGACGAGCGTCTACTGCCTCGTCGGCACCGAGCGCTTCGTCCGGCTGGCGGTCATGCGCGAGCGCGGCACCGACCCCGGCGTCCGGATGGCCGGCCCCGGCCGGCTGCTGCGGAGCACAACCAGGTCCGACGGTTCCCAGGTGCGGGTGTACCGGGTCGACGCCGGGTACGACGAGGGTCAGCTCCTCGTGGCGCACCACCGCACCGACGGGGTGGTCGTCCAGGTGTCCCGGGACCTGCCCGAGGAGCAGCTGGTCGCGCTGGCCACCGACCCACGGTTGACCTTCTGACCGACGGATACCCTTCGGAGTGTGAAGGCCCGGATCGACAACGTGCTCGCGGCCCGGTACGCGTCGGCGGAGCTGGTGGCGCTGTGGGCGCCGGAGCACAAGGTGGTGCTTGAGCGGCTGCTCTGGCTGGCCGTGCTGCGCGCGCAGGCCGAGCTGGGGGTGGAGGTTCCGGACGAGGTGCTCGCGGACTATGAGCGGGCCGTGGACATCGTCGACCTGGCGTCCATCGCGGCCCGGGAGCGGGTCACGCTGCACGACGTCAAGGCGCGGATCGAGGAGTTCAACGCGCTGGCCGGGCACGAGCACATCCACAAGGGGATGACCTCGCGGGACGTGACCGAGAACGTCGAGCAGCTGCAGGTCCGCCGGTCGCTGGAGCTCGTTCGGGGGAGGGTGGCGGCGACGCTTGCCAGGCTGGCAAGGCTGGCCACGGAGTACTCCGATCTGGTGATGGCCGGCCGGTCGCACAACGTGGCCGCGCAGGCGACCACCCTCGGCAAGCGGTTCGCCTCCGCGGCCGACGAGCTGCTGGTGGCCTTCGAGCGGCTGGAGAACCTGATCGAGCGCTACCCGTTGCGGGGAGTCAAGGGCCCGGTGGGCACCGGTCAGGACATGCTCGACCTGCTCGGCGGCGATCGGTCCAAAGTGGAGGAACTGGAGCGGAGGGTGGCCGAGCACCTGGGTTTCGAGCGGGTGCTCACCAGCGTGGGTCAGGTGTACCCGCGCTCGCTCGACTTCGACGTGCTGTCCACTTTGGTGCAACTGGCCGCGGCGCCGGCCAGCCTGGCCAAGACGATCCGCCTGATGGCCGGGCACGAGCTGGCCACCGAGGGTTTCCGGCCGGGCCAGGTCGGCTCGTCGGCCATGCCGCACAAGATGAACGCCCGGTCCTGCGAGCGGGTGAACGGCCTGGCCGTGGTGCTGCGCGGGTACGCGTCGATGGCCGGCGAGCTGGCCGGGGACCAGTGGAACGAGGGCGACGTGTCCTGCTCGGTGGTGCGCAGGGTCGCGCTGCCGGACGCGTTCTTCGCGCTGGACGGGCTGCTCGAGACGTTCATGAGCGTGCTCGACGGGTTCGGCGCCTACCCCGCGGTGATCGCCCGCGAGCTGGACCGCTACCTGCCGTTCCTGGCCACCACTCGCGTGTTGATCGCGGCGGTACGGGCAGGGGTCGGCCGGGAGACCGCGCACGAGGTGATCAAGGAGCATGCCGTGGGGGTGGCGCTGGCCATGCGGGAGCGCGGGACCGAGCGCAACGACCTGCTCGACCGGCTCGCCGCCGACGACCGGATCCCGCTGGACCGGGCCGCGCTCGATGAGCTGCTTTCCGACCGGCTCGGTTTCACCGGCGTGGCCGGCGACCAGGTCGCGGCCGTGGTCAAACGGGTGTCCGACGTGCTGTCGGGGTTCGGCGAGGAGATCGGATATTCACCGGCGCCGATCCTGTAGCGCGGCTAGCCTGACGGTATGGCGACCGTCTCCGCGCTGGCGTACTACCCGATCAAGGGATGCGCCGGGGTTGCCGTCGACTTCGCCACGGTCACCGGGACCGGGCTCGAGCACGACCGCAGCTTCATGGTGACCGATCCGAACGGCACGCTGATCAGCCAGCGCGAGATCGCCCGGCTGGCCGTCGTGCGGGCCCAGGTCCTGCACGAGGGCACCAAGCTGGCGCTGGCCGCGCCCGGGGCCGAGGACGTGGTGCTCGAGGTGCGCGCCGAGGGCGCCACGCGGCCGGTCACCGTGCACCGGTGGGCCGGCACGGGAATCGACCAGGGTGATGACGCGGCGGAGTGGTTCTCCGCGGTGCTCGGCGCGCCGGCCCGCCTTGTCCGGGTGCCGCCGGATCATGACCGGGCGGGGTCGGGGGAGACGCCGGGCCGGACCGGCTTCGCCGACTCGAACGCGCTGCTCGTCCTCTCACCGTCCTCTTTAGACGAACTGAACGCGCGCATCCTGGAGCGTGGCGCGGATCCCGTGCCGATGAACCGGTTCCGGCCGAACGTCGTGGTGTCCGGGTGGCCGGAGCCGCACACCGAGGACCGGGTGCGCCGGATGTCCATCGGCACGGTCGAGATCGCCTACGCCAAGCGGAACACCCGGTGCGTGGTGACCACGGTCGACCAGCTCGCCGGCGAGCGGGCCGGCCCCGAGCCGCTGCGCACCCTTGCCGGCTACCGGCGCGAGCCGGACGGCGGCGTCAGCTTCGGCATGAAGGCGTCCGTCCTCCGCGGCGGCGAGATCTTCGTCGGCGACGAGGTCACCGTGACCGCGTGGGCCGCCGCCTGAGCCCGCGGATCTCCTCCGCGCCCGCCGACGCCCGGGAGCGACACGACGCATCATGTTCCGCTCCGCGCCGGCCATGAGGCCGGGCACAGGGTGACGAGGGCGCCGGGAGCGAGGCCGAGGGTGGCCGCGGCGGAGCCGCCGTTGACGGCGATGGCGACGTGGCCGGCGGAGTCGACGAAGGTGGCCATGGTTCCCGGCGGGGTGTCGGCGAAGGTGCGGGTGACGGTGGCCTTCGCGGTGTGGTCGTCGCCGAACTCGATCCGGATCGAAGAGCCGGGGGCGGCGCCGATGGCGTCGAGGTGCGACCGGCGGGCGGCCAGTTGGAGGTTGCCGAAGCGGTCGGCGGTGAGCACCTCGGTGCTGAGCTTTCCTTGGTGGACAAGGGTTCCCTGGTCGGGGAGGCGGACCAGCGTCGCGGGGTCGACGGCCGGGCCGAGCTGGGCGGGCCGGATGCCGGCGGCGAGGTGGGCGGCGGCGGGGGCGAAGATGTCGCGGCCGTGGAAGGTGGCGGAGACGTCGGGGAGGCGGTAGGCGGGGTCGGTGAGCTGATGGGCGGTGTCGATGCCGCCCAGGGCCTCGGCGGCGGGGACGAGCAGGCCGTTGTCGGGGCCGACGAGCAGGGCGTTCGGGGTGACGATGACGAGGGGGCGGCGGGTGGTGCCGACGCCGGGGTCGACCACGGCGAGGTGGACGGCCGGGGGAAGGTAGGGCGCGGTCTGGGCCAGGACGTGCGCGGCGCGGCGGATGTCCTGCGGCGGGATCGTGTGGGTGACGTGCAGGACCCGGACCGCGGGGGCGATGCGGGCGATAACCCCGGCGCAGGCGGCGACGAAGCCGTCGTCGAGGCCGTAGTCGGTGGTGAAGGAGATCCAGTCGTAGGTCACGGGTGGTGATCCGTTCGGGTGATTCCGGCTGGGACAGTATGTGGCCGACGGGAGCGGGCCCGGCGTGTGCTGGAGTTTGCCTCGAGTGGATGGCGAGCCTTCCTGATTTCGCTCGGCCGATCCCCGGTGCCATCTTCATTTGAGCATTTCTTCATCGGCGTTTGGGCTAATGAGCGCATGGCCGCACGCCTGGTGGTCTCCCTGTCCGGGGTCAGCGCCCGGATGCTGGACCGCTGTGCCGAGCTGTCCGCGGAGCTGACGCGCCGTGGGGTTCCGCTGTCCCTGCTGTTCGCGCCTGGATTCGCCGAACCGGAGACGGTGGACTGGCTGCGGGGACGGCAGAGCCGGGGAGATGCGCTGCTGCTGCACGGCTTCAACCACGCGGCCGAGCCGCGCGGGCGCACGATCGCGCTCGGGCGCAAGGCCGAGTTCGCCGCACTGCCGGCCCACGAGGCCAACCTGCGGTTGACCGCGGCCATCGCGGCGCTGGAACGTGTCGGGCTGGTCGCCGACGGGTTCGCGCCACCGCGCTGGCTGGTCTCGCCGGGCACGCTGATCGCGTTGCGGCACAAGGGGTTTGCGCTGTGCGCCGACGTTACCGGAGTGCGGGACCTGCGCCGGGGCACCGTCCACAGGGGACGGGTGCAGGGCTTCGGCCGCGGCGACCGGACCGAGCCGTGGTGGTGCTACGCCCTGGTGCTTGGCGCGGCCCGCCAGGCCCGCAAGGGCGGGCTGGTCCGGCTCGCCGCGGACGCGATGGACCTGGTCCGCTCGGGTTCCCGGCAGGCGCTGCTGGACGCCGTCGACATCGCGTTGCACCACGGCGCCGGCGGCGTCACCTACCCCGAGGTGATCACACCTCGGCAGGCTCGCGCTGCGTGAGCACCCGCACCTGGGTGCCCTCCGGGGCCAGCTCGGTGTACCAGGTCACCCTGCCACTCATCCCGAGCTCGGACAGCAGGGCGTTGTGGATCGGCACACAGACCCGCGGGGACACCGCGCGCAGGAAGTCGATGCCCTCGCCCACCTTCATCCACGGTGCGTCGGCCGGTTGCGCGAGCACGTCGATCCGCTGCTCGGGCACGAACAGCGAGTCGCCGGGGTGGTAGAAGGCGCCGTGGTCGACGACGTATCCGAGGTTGGGCGGCATCCGGTGGTCGCGGTGGGTCACGGCATGCTCCCCGCCGACGGCGTGGATCACCGCGTCGCCGACCTCAAGGGCATCGCCCGGCCGGGCGACGGTCACGGTGAGTGCCAGCTTGGCGATCTGCTCCTCCGCCGAGGCCGGATCGGCCACCAGCGTGACCCCCGGATTGGCCTCGACCAGGGCGGGCAGCCGGTCGACGTCGAGATGGTCCGGGTGCTGGTGGGTGATCAGGATGGCATCCAGGTCGCGCAGCTCCTCGAAGCCGGCGGAGAGGGTGCCGGGGTCGAACAGCAGCCGGGCCGACCCGCTGTCGACGAGCACGCACGAATGTCCATAGTGGACGAGCCGCAGTCGCTTGGTCACGGTCGCCAGGCTATCGCGGAGGTGGCTACTCAGGGGTAACGTGGCCGCATGACCAGCGTGCAGAGCAAGCCGGCCATGGCCGAGCCGGTCGCCAGGGACACCTTCGACTCCCTCGACCCCGCCACCGACGAGGTCGTCGGCACCTACCCGATCCACACCGACGACGACGTGCGGGCCGCCGTCGAGCGGGCAAGGGAGGCCGCCGCCTGGTGGGCCGGGCTGGGCTTCGCCGAACGAGCGGAGCGGCTGCGGCGCTGGAAGGGCTACCTCACCCGGCGGATCGCTCAGCTCGCCGAGGTCGTGCACGCCGAGACCGGCAAGCCGCACAGCGACGCGATGGTCGAGATCATCCCGGCCATCGACCACCTCGCCTGGGCCGCCAAGCACGCCCGCAAGGTCCTCGGCGAGCAGAAGCGCCCGAGCGGCATGCTGATGTCCAACCAGCGGGCGACCGTGGAGTACCAACCGCTCGGCGTGATCG
This sequence comes from Actinophytocola sp., assembly GCF_035942955.1. GTDB lineage: Bacteria > Actinomycetota > Actinomycetes > Mycobacteriales > Pseudonocardiaceae > DASYTH01. Next base: position 8,904 of record NZ_DASZCQ010000285.1, read on the forward strand.
GCGTGATCGGCCCGTGGAACTACCCGGTGTTCACCCCGATGGGCTCGATCATCTACGCGCTGGCGGCCGGCAACGCCGTGGTCTTCAAGCCGAGCGAGTACACCCCCGGCGTCGGCAAGTGGCTGGTCGACAGCTTCGCCGAGGTCGTGCCCGAGCACCCGGTGCTGCAGCTGGTCACCGGCTACGGGGCGACCGGCTCGGCGCTGTGCCGGTCCGGTGTGGACAAGGTGGCCTTCACCGGTTCCCCGGCCACCGGTCGCAAGATCATGGCGGCCTGCGCGGAGACCCTCACCCCGGTGCTGATCGAGGCCGGCGGCAAGGACGCGCTGCTGGTCGACGCCGACGCCGACCTCGAAGCGGCCGCGGACGCCGCGGTGTGGGGCGGCATGTCCAACGCCGGTCAGACCTGCGTCGGGGTGGAGCGGGTGTACGTCCACGAGCGGGTCTACGACGACTTCGTGGCCAAGGTCGTCGAGACCGCGAAGTCCGTCCGGGCCGGCTCCGACCCCGCGGCCAAGATCGGCCCGATCACCATGCCGGCCCAGCTCGAGGTGATCCGCCGGCACATCGCCGACGCCCTGGCCCGCGGCGGCCGGGCGCTGGTCGGCGGCGCGGAGGCGGTCGGCGACCGCTACGTCCAGCCGACCGTGCTGGTCGACGTCCCCGAGGACTCCGAGGCCGTGCGCGAGGAGACCTTCGGCCCGACCCTGACCATCGCCAAGGTCCGCGACATGGACGAGGCCGTCGCCAAGGCCAACGACACCAGGTACGGCCTCGGCGCCAGCGTGTTCGCCAAGAAGCGCGGCATGGAGCTGGCTCGCCGCCTGCGCTCCGGCATGACCGCGGTGAACTCCGTGATCGCCTTCGCCGCCATCCCCAGCCTCCCCTTCGGCGGCATCGGCGAGTCCGGCTTCGGCCGCATCCACGGCCCGGAGGGGCTGAGGGAGTTCGCCCGTCCCAAAGCCATCGCCCGCCAACGCTTCCGCCCGCCGATGGTGCTCACCTCATTCAGCCGCACCGCCCAAACCGACGCCCGGGTGGCCAAGCTGATCACCCTCCTGCACGGCAAGCGCACCTGAGGAACGCACGCAGACCCGCGTCACTGGCAGTCCTCGCACCAACCCGGAGGAAGGTCGTCGGGGTCACCGGGGATCGTGACGGTCTGTGCGGCGGGTTCCGCCAGGGCGATGCCGGCGTTCCAGCCGAGGGCGCCGACGGTCAACGCCAGCACGGTCAGCGCTCCGGTCAGCGTCCGGCGAGCGGACATGGATACCTCCTCATGGGTGCGCAGGTGTCCGGACACTGCAACGGTCCGCTAAGAAGCCGCTAACAACCACCCTCGGCGGGCAGATACGGCGGGAGGCGAAGGCAGGCCCGGTCAAGCTGGAGGTCGGCGAGGATGGCCTCCCATTCCTCGCGACAGACCGCACGATCCTTGCCGGCACGGTGGATCCGTTCGAGGTGGGCGAGCGTCCTGGCCTGTTCCAGCCGATTGCCGAGGCGGCGCCAGATCGTCAGGGACCGCTGCAGCATGGTGACCGCGTCCCGCGGTCTGCCCTGGACCGCGGCGAGGTCGCCGAGCGACCGCAGCACCTCGGCGGTGCCCTCCTGGTCGCCCACCTTCTCCTGGACCTGTAGCGACGAGTTCAGCCGGGACGCGACCGAGCTCCACGTCCCGAGCCGCATCTCCAGGTCCGCCTGAGCGTGCTCGACCCAGGCCGCACCGCGATCGTCGCCGATGTCCCGCGCGGTCGCCAGCGCCTCGTCGAGCGTGCGTACCGCGTCGGTCAGGCGGCCCATCTCGATCAGGCAGCGGCCGTAACTGTGCAGGTAGATCGCGGTGGTGCGGGCGCCGGTCGCGGCCCTGGAGATTTCGAGCGCCTCCTCCAGCAGCGGCAGGGCCGCCTCCGGCCGGCCGCGATCGGTGTGCACACTGGCCAGGTAGTGCAGGGCGCGGGAGATCGCCACGCCGGTCAGGCCGGTGCGGCGCGCGGTCGCCAGCGCCTCCTCGAGCCAGCGGGCAGCGTCGGCGAACCGGCCGAGCATGCGGGCCGTGCGGCCGGCGTGGGTCAACGCGTTGAACTCGCTGCGCGGGTCGCCGAGCCGGCGGGCGACCGCGAGCTCCTCAGCGATGATCTCGGGCAGCTCGGCGTACCGGTCCCGCTGGGCGCGCACCGCGAACTGCGCGCCCAGCAGGCGGATCAGGAGACGGTCGTCGTGCGACCGGGCGAGCGGGATCGCCTGGCTCAGCGTGCGGTCCCGGTCGTCGTCGTAGGAACGCACGGTGAGGAAGCCGGCCATGCGCAGCGCGAGCCCGCCCGCCAGGTCGGCGCGCCCGATCCGGCAGGCCTGGTCGACCGCGGTCACGAGGTTGACGCGCTCGGTCTCGAACCACCTCGCCGGCGCCTGGACGACCTCCGGCGCCGGCTCGGGGGCCGCACGCGGGCAGTCCAGCCCGGCCGCGAACATCATGCCGTGATCGATGCGCTCGTCGGCCTCGGTGGCGAGGGCCAGCCAGCCGGTCAGCACCCGGGACAGCGCCGCGACCCGCTCCGGCTCGGCATCCTCGGCCAGGGCGCGCTCGCGGGCGAAGTCCGCGACGAGGTCGTGCAGCCGGTAGCGAGGCTGGCCCAGCTCGTCGCGGCCACGTGCCTCGATGAGGTGGGTGTCGGCCAGCTGGTCGAGCATCCGCTCCACCGGCGATCGTGGGGTCTCGCCCAGGAGCTCGACGGCCACCCAGGTTGGCCAGTCCGGCGCGGTGATCAGCCCAAGGCGCCGGAAGAGCAGGCGCGGCAACGGGTCCAGGGCCTCGTAGCTGAGCCCGATGCTGGCCCGCACGTCCAGATCTCCCACGGCGAGCTCGTCCAGCCGCCGGCGCTGCTCGGCAAGGAGCAGGCGGAACTCCTCCAACGTCCACTCCGGACGAACCGCGAGCCGGGCGGCGGCGACGCAGACCGCCAGCGGAAGGTGACCGCACAGGTCGACGATCGCGGCGGCCGCGTCCGGCTCCCGGATGGCTCGCTCGGCGCCGACCACGGTGGACAGCAGCCCGGTCGCGGCATCGGGCGCGAGCATCGGGACCGTCCACCGTGCCGCCCCCACCAGCGCGGCCAGCTGGCGCCGGGAGGTGATCAGCGTGGCGCAGCCGGGCGTGCCGGGGAGCAGCGGCCGGATCTGCTCCTCGCTCGCCGCGTCGTCCAGCACGATCAGCATCCGCCGGCCGGCGACGCTGCTCCGGTACAGCGCGACCCGCAGCTCGGGGTCGTCGGGCAGGTTGGCCCCGGTCACCCCCAGCGCCCGCAGGAACCTGCCGAGCACGCCGTGCCCGTCGGCGGGTTCGTCCTGGGTGCCGCGCAGGTTCGCGTACAGCTGCCCGTCCGGAAACGAGCCGCTGACCTGGTGCGCGACCGCGAGCGCCAGGGTCGTCTTGCCCACCCCGCCCGGGCCGACCAGGAGAACCATCGACCGGGGTGGCTGGTCCCGCGGTCCGAGCTCGGCACACAGCTCGCCGATCAGCTTTTCCCGTCCGGTCAGGACGGTCGTGACCGGGGGAAGCTGCCGGGGTGTCGGCAGCTGCACGACGGGCTCCGGGATCACGGTCTCCTCGCGGAGGATGCGCTGCTCGAGCTCCTTGAGGCGCGGTCCCGGCTCGACTCCGAGGTCGTCGACAAACCGCCGGTACGTCTCCCGGTACGCGGCCAGGCCGTCCGCGCGGCGTCCGGCGCCGACCAGGGCCACCATTCGGGCCTCGTGCAGGCGTTCCCGGTACGGGTTCTCCTCGATCAGCACGGGAAGCGCGCGCAGCACGTCGTCATGCCGTCCCACCATCAGCGCCGCGTCCAGCCAGGCCTCGGTGGTGGCGAGCCGCTCCTCGTGCAACGCCTGGCGGGTCAGCTCGGCCCACTCGCCGGTGACATCGGTCAGCGCGGGGCCCCGCCACAGCGAGTTGGCCGTGTCGAGCAGGGACACGGCCAGCCGATGGTCGCCATCCGACGCGGCCTGCCGCGCGCGGTCGACGAGCCGGCGGAACTGCACCACATCCAGGTCGTGACCGCCGAGGCGGAGCTCGTAGCCCGCGGGGCGGGTCACGATCAGCTCGTCGGCGCCGCTCCCGAACCTGCGGCGCAGGCTGCTGATCATGTTGTGCAGCTGTGCCCTTGCCGAACGTGGCGGGTCGTCCCACAGCGCGTCGACCAGCCGGCTGACCTGCGTCAACCGGTCGGCGTTGAGCAGCAGCACGGCGAGCAGGAGCCGCTCCCGGCCGCTTCGGATCGTGAGGGAACGCCCGTTGTGCCGAACCTCGACGGGTCCGAGCAAGCCGAACTGCACCCGACCTCCCTGCGGGGAATTCGCCCCGGCGCCTCCCACCAGCTCCGAGGATCCATCGCACAGTGAGCCTAGTCGCGAGGGTAACGACCGCGGTCACAAGACGTAAGGGCCCGTGCGCGGTGCGTCGCAACTTCGCGGCTTAGCGGGTTGTTAGCGGGCTGTTGGCGCCCATTCGTAGCGTCCTGAACCGCGGGTGCATCGATTGTCCTGAGGGCAACTATTGGAGTGCGAAAATGACGACCAAAAGACGCCTCGTTCGCGCGGCGATCGCCGTGGCGGGTGCCACGATGCTGCTCGGGATCGCTCCGACGACGGCTTCGGCGGCAACGCCGCGCAACGGAGTCTGTGAGGTGGGGGAGATCTGTTTCTACTGGTTTATCGATCGTCAGGAGTCCCTGTCGGATTTCACCAGCTCGCTCGACAACTATGGCTCGTCGCTGCCGTCGTGCTACGTGTTCAAGTCCGACGGGCTAGGGCAGGGCGACTGCATGAAGAACAACGCCATGTCGGCCTGGAACCGCAGTTCCAGGATCGTACGCGTGTACTTCAACAGTTACTACGGCGGCCCCTATGACAACGTTGCGGCCGGCACCTGGCGCAACCTCAACGTGACGTCCAACGAAAACGCGTCACACAAGTTCCTCCTCTGACCGTACCTGGTCGACTTCCAAGCGATGTCACATTGCCTTCCTACGTAGGAGCGATGTGACATCGCTTTCCTACGAGGGGTTCCGGATAAGGTCGGCCGCCTTTTCCGCCACCATGATCGTGGGGGCGTTCGTATTGCCGCGGGGAACGGTGGGCATGATCGAGGCGTCGACCACGCGGAGGTTCTCGGTGCCGCGGACCCGAAGATCGGGGTCGACGACGGCCTGCTCGCCGGTGCCCATCGCGCAGGTGCCCACCGGGTGGTAGAGGGTTTGGGTGACCTCGGTGAGGTGGTCGGCCAGCTCCTCGTCGGTGGCGTCGTCGATTTTCGCCGGCTTGAACGGCTTGTCGAGGTAGCGGGAGATCGGGAGCTGGTGGGCGATTTCCCGCAGCGCACGCAGGCCGGCGAGCATGGCGTCGAAGTCGGCGCGGTCGGAGTAGTAGGCGGGATCGATGACCGGACGCCAGCGGGGGTCGGCCGAGCGGAGCCGCAGGCGGCCGCGGGAGGCCACGTCGATCAGGGTGGCGCCGGCGGTGAAGCCGCGCTCGGTGGGCTCGTGCAGGCCGTTGTCGTAGAACAGCGACGGCGCGACGTGGATCTGCATGTCCGGGGCGGGCAGGTCGTCGCGGGTGGCGAAGAACGCGCCGGCCTCGCCGATGTTGGAGGCGAACGGGCCGCGGCCGGTGACCTTCCAGCCGAGCAGGCGGCGGGTGGTGGCCAGGTCGACCAGGTCGGTGGTGTCCCGGGTGGTCCACAGCAGACCGGCCGCGGGGTGGTCGTGCAGGTTCTCCCCGACGCCGGGCAGGTTCACCGCGACGTCGATGTCCAGCTCGCGCAGGTGCTCGGCCGGGCCGATGCCGGACAGCAGCAGCAGTTGCGGGGAGTTGACCGCGCCGCCGGCCAGGATCACCTCGCCGTCGGCCCGCGCCGTGTGCTCCTCGCCGTGCCGCAGGTAGGCCACGCCTGTTGCCGTGGTGCCGTCGAGCACGACCCGGGTGGCCAGCGCGTGGGTGAGCACGGTCAGGTTGGGCCGGTCCAGCGCCGGCCGCAGGTACGCGTCCGCGGTCGACCAGCGGTGTCCCTTGTGGCAGGTCACCTGGTAGAGCCCGGCGCCCTCCTGCTCCGCGCCGTTGAAGTCGTCGGTCGGCTTGAGCCCCCAGGCCGTCGCCGACTCCACCCAGGCATGCGACAGCGGATGCGTGTAGCGGCGATCCTCGACGTGCAGCGGACCGTCGGTGCCGTGGTACGGCTGGTTGAGCCGGGAGTTGTTCTCCGCCTTGATGAAGTACGGCAGCACGTCGTCGTAGCCCCACCCGGTCGCCCCGTGCCGGTCCCGCCAGCCGTCGTAGTCGGCCCGGTTGCCCCTGATGTAGATCATCGCGTTCATCGACGAGCAGCCGCCCAGCGCCTTCATCCGCGGCCAGTACGCCGGCCGCCCGCCCAGGTGCTTCTGCTCGACCGTCTCGTAGTTCCAGTCCCACTTCGTCTTGAACAGCGCCGGGAACGCCGCCGGAATGCGGATCTCGTCCGCGTCGTCCTCCCCGCCGGCCTCCAGCAGGAGGACCGTCCGGCCCGGATCCTCGGACAGCCGGTTCGCCAGCACACACCCCGCGCTCCCGGCCCCCACCACCACGTAGTCGTACGAATCCGCCATCACGACCTCCTCGGCACCCAACCCACCGATCCTGCCCCCGCGCCCGAACCGCGACAAGACAACCCACTTGTCCACAGCACCCGACGTTGTCCACAGCCAAGATCATCTCCACGCCCCGCTGCGTTTCCGCTGGTAAACTGCCCACGAACCCACCCCCCACCCAACTGGGGTGGGGGCTGAGTGGCTATAGCGGCACGATTGCCAAGATCGCCGCGTGATAACCGACGGCTGCGCCGCGCGCAGCGCGCGGCGCAGCCGTCGTTTCTAGCTCCGCGACCTGCGGCGCACCGGCCCGCACGGGGCCGCCACTGCCGGCCACATGCTCCTTCTCGAACCCGACCTTCCGCACACCCCGGCTACCCCAACCCGGCGACCGGAACCTGGGCACAGACAGCGCCGGATGACTAACCCCACCCGAGACGGGCTGGTGATCTTTTGTCGTCACGTGGTGCCCACGCCACGCGCGCAGCGCGGCACCACATCACCACAGCGATCAACAGCCGCATCACCGCCATCGACGACTTTGCCGGAGCCTTGCCGGGAGCGGTGGGGGCTGAGTGGGTATAGCTGCAAGATCGCAGTGTGGGAACCGACGGCCGCGCGCCGCGCGCGGCGCGGCCGTCGGTTATGGCTATGCGATCTGTGGCGCACCGGCGTTACAGCGCGGCGATGATCTCCGCTTCCTCCGCCAGGGTCAGGCCTGCCTTGCGCTCCCGGTCCAGGCCGAGCGCCCGCTCGTGCTCCAGCGCCGCGCGCACCGCATCTTCGAGTGGCCGGATGTGCAGGCCGGCGTCGAGGGATGGTTGGGGGTCGCGGCCGGCCATGCCGAAGTGGGTCGGGGGGAGCCAGAACGGCAGGGACCGCGGGCCGGCCCAGGTGTCGACGTTGGCGGCGGTGAGTTGGTCGGGGGTGGCCCAGACGAACTCGACGTCCTCGCCGACGATGTCCGCCATGTCGCGGAGCAGCGTGGGAAGGGGCACGGAAGGGCCGATGGCGTCGAAGGTGCCGGCCAGGTCGTGCTCGGCGGCGTCGAGGATCCACGCGGCCAGGTCGCGCACGTCGATGTACTGCATCGGTTGGTCGGGCACGTCGGGCGCGAGCACCCGGCCGCCGCGGGAGAAGCGCGCCGGCCAGTAGCCGAAGCGGTCGTGGTCGTCGCCGGGGCCGGTGATCAGTCCGGGGCGGACGACGAAGGCGTGGTCGCCCATCGCCTCGCGGACCGCGTTCTCCGAGGCGACCTTGATTCCCCCGTACAGGCCGACCCCCTCCTCGGTCTCCATGTTCTCCCGGGTGGCGTGGCGCTGGATCGGCTCCAGCAGCTCGGCGTCGGGACGGCCGCCGGGTACGGCGCTGTCGGCGTAGACGTTGATCGTCGAGACGAACGTCCAGTGCCGCACCCGGTGCGCCAGCGCCCGCAGCGCCCGGTCCACCCAGGGGTAGGAGACGGTGGCGATGTCCACCACCGCGTCGAAGCTCTCCCCCGTCAGCGGCGCCAGGCCGTCCGGCCGGTCCCGGTCGACCTTGACCAGCTTCGCCCCGTCGGGCACCGGGCCGGACTCGCCCCGGGCGGCGCACACCACCTCGTGCCCGCGCCGCAGCCCCTCGGCGGCCACCGCGTGGCCCACGAACACCGTCCCACCGAGCACAAGTAGTCGCATGAGCTCCACCCTGGCGCGCCCGACACCCGGGCGCCAGGTGATCCGCGTAGGGCGAACACCCAGCTCAGGTACGCTCTGGCCGTGGTCAGAGTTGTTGTCGATGTCATGCCCAAGCCCGAGATCCTCGACCCGCAGGGGCAGGCGGTGGCCAAGGCGCTGCCCCGCCTGGGATTCGAGGGCGTGTCCGATGTCCGCCAGGGCAAGCACTTCGAGCTCGAGGTCGACGACTCGGTCGACGACGAGACCCTCGCCAAGATCGCCGAGGGGTTCCTGTCCAACCCGGTGATCGAGGACTTCGTCGTGCGCAGGGTGGACACATGAGCAGGATCGGGGTGATCACCTTCCCGGGCACGCTCGACGACGTCGACGCGGCCAGGGCGGTGCGCTACGCCGGCGCGGAGCCGGTGGCCCTGTGGCACGCCGACGAGGATCTGCGCGGCGTGGACGCGGTGATCGTGCCGGGCGGCTTCTCCTACGGCGACTACCTGCGGGCCGGCGCGATCGCCCGGTTCGCCCCGGTGATGGGCCCGGTGATCGAGGCGGCCGGCCGCGGCATGCCGGTGCTGGGCATCTGCAACGGTTTCCAGATTCTCTGCGAGGCGGGGCTGCTGCCCGGCGCGCTGGTGCGCAACGGCGGCCTGCACTTCGTCTGCCGGGACCAGCGCCTGCGGGTGGAGAACAGCACGACCGCGTGGACCAGCCGCTACGAGTTCGGGGCCGAGTTCGTCGTGCCGGTCAAGAACATGGACGGCCGGTGGGTGGCCGACAAGTCCACTGTGGACAAGCTGGAGTGGGACGGCCGGGTGGTGTTCCGGTACGCCGGCGGCAACCCCAACGGCTCGGTGCGCGACATCGCCGGCATCTGCTCGCCCAACGGCCGGGTGGTGGGGCTGATGCCGCACCCGGAGCACGCCATCGACCCGCTCACCGGCCCGTCCGCCGACGGCCTCGGCATGTTCTACTCCGTGCTCGACCTCGTGCCGACGATGACGAAGTAGTCGCCGAACGGGCCGGCCACCTCGGCCAGCTCGAGGCCGGCCGCGGCGTACAGGGCGCGGTACTGCGCCTCGGTGCGCTCCCGGCCGCCGGTGAACACCAGCATGTTGAGGTCGCTGAGCACCGCGCCCGTGTTGGCCGGGGACAACCGGTCGGGCAGCATCCGCTCCAGGACCAGCACGACCCCGCCGTCGGCCATGGCGGTGCGGCAGTTGCGCAGGATCACCGCCGACCGCTCGTCGTCCCAGTCGTGAACGATGCTCTTGAGCAGGTAGGCGTCGGCGCCCGGCGGCACCGAGTCGAAGAAGTCGCCGGTGACCACCTCGCACCGGCCGGCCACGCCGGCCTTCGCCAGCGTGGCGGCCGCGTGCTCGACGCCGTGGGGCAGGTCGAACAGCACGCCCCGCAGGCTCGGCACCGCGGACAGGATCGCCGCGAGCAGCGTCCCGTTGCCGCCGCCGACGTCGACCAGCGTGCCGAACCTGGCGAAGTCGTACCCGCCGATGACCGCGGGCGCGATCGACCGGGTGAACTCGGCCATCGCCGCGTTGAACTCCGCGCCCAGCTCCGGGTGCGCGGCGAAGTACTCGAACGCCGGCATCCCGGTCACGTGCTCCGCCGGGACCTTGCCGGTCCGGATGCCGTACTCGAGCGCACCCCAGCTGCGCCAGCCGCGCTCCGAGCAGTACAGCAGGACCAGCGACCGGATCGAGTCCGGGGCGTCGCTGCGCAGCGGCATCCCGCGGGGCGCAAGCGCGAACCGGTCCCCGTCGGCCTGCGTCACGACGCCGAGGCAGACCAGCGCGCGCAGCAACCGGTGCAGCGACGGGCCGTGGCTGCCGGTCGCGGTGGCCAGCTCGGCGCCGGTCTTCGGCCCGCCGGCCAGGTGGTCGGCAAGGCCAAGCCGGGCGGCGACGTGGATGATCTGCGCCGGCGCGAGGCCGAGCACCGTGTCCAGCAGGCTCGGGCCGTCGGTCATGACCTGCACCTTATAGGCTGCGAGCGTGCCAGTGACCGCCGTTTCCGTGGACACCGTCGAGCACGCCCGTGCCACGCCGGATGCTCCACAGCCGTACCGTGAGCTGGGGCTGCGTGACGACGAGTACGCCCGGATCCGGGAGATCCTCGGCCGCCGGCCCACCGACGCCGAGCTGGCCATGTACTCGGTGATGTGGAGCGAGCACTGCTCCTACAAGTCCTCCAAGGTGCACCTGCGCTACTTCGGTGAGACCACCACCGAACAGATGCGGGCCACGATGCTGGCCGGCATCGGGGAGAACGCCGGGGTGGTGGACATCGGCGACGGGTGGGCGGTCACCTTCAAGGTGGAGTCGCACAACCATCCGTCCTATGTGGAGCCGTACCAGGGCGCGGCCACCGGGATCGGCGGGATCGTGCGGGACATCCTTGCCATGGGCGCGCGGCCGCTTGCGGTGATGGACCCGCTGCGGTTCGGCGCCGCGGACGCGCAGGACACCAAGCGGGTGCTGCCCGGCGTGGTGGCCGGCATCGGCGGGTACGGCAACTGCCTCGGCCTGCCCAACATCGGCGGTGAGGTCGTCTTCGACCCGTCCTACCAGGGTAATCCGCTGGTCAACGCGCTGTGCGTGGGCGCGATGCGGGTCGAGGACCTGCACCTGGCGCACGCCTCGGGCACCGGCAACAAGGTCATCCTGTTCGGTGCGCGCACCGGGTTGGACGGCATCGGCGGGGTGTCCGTGCTGGCCTCGGACTCATTCAGCACGGCGGACGACGGGGATGGGCACAGCTCCGGTCGCAAGAAGCTGCCGAGCGTGCAGGTGGGCGACCCGTTCACGGAGAAGGTGCTCATCGAGTGCTGCCTCGAGCTGTTCGCCAAGGGGCTCGTCGTGGGCATCCAGGATCTCGGCGGCGCCGGGCTGTCCTGCGCCACCAGTGAGCTGGCCAGCGCGGGGGATGGCGGGATGCACGTCGTGCTGGACCGGGTTCCGTTGCGCGCGGCCGGGATGACGCCGGCGGAGATCCTGTCCAGCGAGTCGCAGGAGCGGATGTGCGCGGTCGTCCGTCCGTCCGATGTGGACGCGTTCATGGCGGTGTGCGCCAGGTGGGACGTGACCGCCACCGAGATCGGTGAGGTCACCGAGGGCGACCGGCTGGTGATCACCTGGCACGGGGAGACCGTGGTGGACGTGCCGCCGCGCACGGTCGCCCACCAGGGTCCGGTGTACGAGCGTCCGATCGAGCGGCCGGCCGACCAGGATGCCTTGCAGGCCAACGTTCCGGACGCGCTCGCCCGTCCATCCACTTCGGACGAGATCAGGCTGACGATCCTGCGCATGGCCGCCTCGCCCAACCTCGCCTCCCGGCGCTGGGTCACCGAGCAGTACGACCGGTACGTGCGCGGCGGCACCGTGCTGGCCCAGCCGCACGACGCCGGCATGATCCGCATCGACGAGGAGACCGGCCGCGGGGTGGCGCTGTCCTGTGACTGCAACGGCCGGTTCGTGCGGCTGGACCCGTACGCCGGGACCCAGCTGGCGCTGGCCGAGGCGTACCGGAACGTGGCGTGCAGCGGGGCGCGGCCGGTGGCGGTGACGAACTGCCTCAACTTCGGCTCGCCGGAGGATCCGGGCGTGATGTGGCAGTTCCAGCAGGCGGTGCGCGGCCTCGCCGACGGGTGCGCGCTGCTCGGCATCCCGGTCACCGGCGGCAACGTGAGCTTCTACAACCAGACCGGGTCCACGGCCATCCTGCCCACGCCGGTGGTCGGCGTGCTCGGCGTGATCGAGGACGTGGCCCGGCGGATCCCCAGCGGGTTCGGCGAGGCCAACGGGCACACCCTGCTGCTGCTCGGCCAGACCCGGGAGGAGCTGGCCGGCTCGGAGTGGGCACACGTGGTGCACGGCCACCTCGGCGGGCGGCCGCCGGCGGTCGATCTGGCGCACGAGAAGCGGCTCGCCGAGGTCCTTGCGGCCGGTGCGCGGGCCGGCCTGGTCTCCGCCGCGCACGACCTTTCCGACGGCGGGCTGGCGCAGGCGCTTGTGGAGGCCTGCCTGATCGGCGACACCGGCTGCCGGGTGACCCTCGATGGCGACCCGTTCGTGCAGCTGTTCAGCGAGTCGGCGGGGCGGGTCGTGGTCGCCGTGCCGCCCGAGGCCGTGGACCGGTTCACCGCGCTGTGCGGCGAGGTTCCGGTGCGCACGCTGGGCGTGGTCGTGCCGACGTGGGGCACGCTGGAGATCGAGGGCCTGTGCACCCTGTGGCTCGACGAGCTGCGCGCCGTCTGGGAGAGCACCTTGCCGGCGCTGTTCGGTTGAGCCATTTAGGGGGATAGGGATCCGGCCCCTAATGTTACTTCTGGTAAGTAGGGGAATCGTATTAGGCACCCAAAAGTGGGAACATGTTATAGAATTTTGTTCATGTCGGGTCTTATGTAGACAGTGCGATGATCGATACTGTGCGTGCGAGGTGACTCACCGAACGATGTTCGAAGTTTCGAACACGGCCGGGTTCATATGGAGGGAGACGCACGCGTGTTCAGGGGTTTCAGAGATTTCTTCCTGCGGGGGAACGTGATCCATCTGTCGGTCGCCGTGACCATCGGCATGGCGTTCACCGCGTTGGTCACCACGCTCGTGAATAATTGGATTGGACCATTGTTCGCGGCCCTCGGCGGGTCGAATGCCACCGGTCTGTCCGTTTCTCTCGTGGAGGGGAACCTCAAGACCCAAATGGATTTCGGGGCGATCCTCACTGCGCTGGCCGGCTTCATGATCATCGCAACGGTGGTCTACTACCTCATTGTCCTGCCGGTCAAGGAGCTCCAGCTGCGGCGCGCGCTGACCGCGAAGGCCCTGCCGCGCGAGCCGACCGAGGTGGAGCTGCTCGCCGAGATCAGGGGACTGCTCAGCCAGCAGCAGCGGGCCGTTGGACCGGCCGTGGCCGAGGGCACCGGGCCGATCGAGACGAACTGGTTCGAGCGGACGAACGACCGCCGCAAGGTGACGATCGACGGGGACCGGGAGTTCTCCTCGCGGCTGGTCGTGCTGCGCCCCAACACCCCGGGACTGGTCATCGACTACGGCGGTGAACAACTCACGTTCACCGTGGGACAGGGCAAGGGCGGGGTCGCCAAGGCCCACGAGTTCGCCAGCGACCTGGCCTACGCCGCGCTGGCCTTCGCCCATCGCTGCCGGGTGGAGATGAGCCCCCGGCACGCGGCGCCGCCGGCCAGCGCCTAGTGCTTCGTGGTCGCTCCCCGCGAGGCCGGCCCACCCGTGGCCTTGCGTCCGCTCCTGGTGTCTCTGGTCGCTCCCGGCGAGGCCGGCCCACCCGCCCACCCCCGGCCTCGCGTCCGCTGCTAGTCCTCCCGGGTCTCCGAGGATGCCGGGCCGCGGATCACCACGCCGGCGTCCTCGGTGATCTGGGCGAACAGACCGAAGAAGCCGGCCTTGCTGGTGCGCTGCTCGACGGCGCTCGCTCCGTTGGCGCCGACCCGCTTGGCCAGCACGCTCAGGTCGTCGGCGGACAGCTCGTAGCCGGCCAGCGCGGCCCGCGGATCGGTCGCAAGCTGCGCCTTGAACGCCGGATCGGTGGCCAACCGCTCCAAGGCGTCCTCGAGACCTGCCATGACCCGTTCCCGTCGATCGTCGCACTGCCGGCGATTTAGCACACCACACCAGGTTCGCCGGCGGCGTCCGCGCGGACTACGTAGCTTTCCGCGGGCGGCTACGTAGGACGGCCGCGAGCCCGGTCCGGCTGGTCACACCCAGCTTGGTGTAGGCGCGCTGCAGATGTGTCTCCACCGTACGCACCGAGACGGTCAGCGCGTCGGCGATCTCCCTGTTGGAGTTGCCCCGCGCGGCCAGGGTGGCGATCTCCCGCTCCCGGCTGGTCAGCTCCGCCACCGGGCCGGCGAGGTCCAGCCCGGGGGTGTGCGCCCGGTCGCAGCGGTCGCTCAGGGCGTGGGCCCGGTCCGCCATCCGCTCGGCCGCCCGGGCGTCCTGTCTTCGCCGGTACTCGGCGGCGGCCGCGGCGCTGGACTCGGCGGCCAGCAGCAGCGCGCCCATCGCCTCGAACCGCTCGCTCGCGGCGGCCAGCCCGTCCGGGTCGTGGCCGATCATCGCGGCCACCGTGTCCGCCCGCGCGGCGACCAGCGGGTTGTCCGTGCCGGCGGCCAGCTCGAGCAGCGGTGCGGCGGCGTCAAGCGCGCCGAGCCGGGCCAGGTTGTGCCAGGCGGACGCGGCCAGCGCCACCGCCCCGGCCTGCTGCGCCACCTCGGCCCCCTCGCGCAGCAGGTCCTTGGCCCGCACCGGGTTTCCGCCGAGCTGGGCGGTCCACGCCCTGGCCCGCAGCTCGTCGGACTGCAGCAGGTGCAGGTCGGTCCCGGGCAGCGCGTTCAGCTCGGCGACCGCGGCTGCGGCCCGGACACCGTCCCCGCGCTGCGCGGCCGCCAGCGCGATGCCGGCGGCGCACCAGCGGCGCAGCGCGAGCTGGCCGATCTGCGCGCCGATCGCCATGCCCTCGGCGAACGCGTGCTCGGCCCGGCCGAGCTGCCCGGTCAGCAGCTCCAGCCGGCCGCGCAGCATGGCCACCCAGGCCTGCCCGGTTCGGCTGTGCAACCGCAGGGACCGGTCGTACAGCGCGGTCGCCGCGGTGTCCGCCTCGGCCAGCCGTCCCGCCTCGATCAAGGCCACGACCTGCGCCAACCGGGCCCGCCCCGGCTCCGACCCGCGCTCGGCCCGCCGCACGTACTCCATCGCCATGCCGGCCTGTCCGGACAGCGCGGCGGCCACGGCCGCGGTGGCCGCGCCGGTGGCCAGCCCCTGCCCGGGGGCGGCGGCGCCGACGACCTCGGCCGCGCTCAACGCGTCGGACAGGTGGCCCCGCATCAGCGCGACCAGCGCCCGGTGCGCGGTGACCCGGTCGAGCAGCGCGCCGTTGAGGCTCTTGGCGATGGTCTCCAACGTCTCGGCCGCCTCGGCGCCGCGGCCGAGCCAGTACAGCAGCGCGCGGGACCGCTCGATCGCGACGGCGACCCGCTCCTGCTCGGTACCGGCCTGCTCGGACAGCTCGGCGAGCAGCGCCTGGGCCCGGTCGTGCCAACCTCGCTCGCCGAGCACCCTGGCGTGCAGCAAGCCGGCGGCCGGCCCGGCGCCGGCGTCCACCGCGGCCACCGCGAGCCGCTCGGCCAGCGGCAGGTTGCCGGCCCGGCGGGCGCCGCGGGCCGCGTCGACCATGATCGCCGGATCGATGTCGCCGCCGCCGTCGAGCTGCCACACCGCCAGCGGCAGCGCGCCGACCCGCTCGACACCCACCCCGGCCGCGGCCTCGGCGAGCCGTCTGCTGGCCGCCATCCGGCCGAGCGCGGTCAGCTGACCGCGCAGCACCTCGCCGTACAGCGGATGCGCCAGCCCGACCTGCAGGCCGCTGCGCTGCTGCACGGTCTGCACGAGCTCGTGCCGCTCAAGGCTCTCCACGGTCTCCGGCGAGGCGAACTGCGCGACGATCTCCCAGGGCAGCGGTTCGCCGAGGGCCACGAGCTCCAGCAGCTCCCGCTCGGTCCGGTCGAGGTCGACCAGCCGCGCCTGCACCAGCTCCACCAGCCGCGGCGACGTCGCGAGCCTCCTGGTGAGCCGCCAGACGCCCTGCTCGCGACGCAGGATGTCGGTGTCCAGCGCGCCGAGCACCAGCTCGTGCAGGAACAGCGCGTTGCCCTGGCTGGCCTGGAACAGCTCCAGCCGGGCGGCCCCGTCGATCGCGCCGCCGAGCACCGTGTCGAGGATCCGGTCGACGTCCCTGACGGTCAGCGGCGCCAGGTCGAGCCGCTCGACGATGGCGTCCTTCCACAGCGCAAGCAACGGCTCCGGCACCGGCAGCCCGGCCCTGGTCGTGAGCACCACGAACGCCCGGTCCGGCGCCGCGAGCTGCTGCACGACCGTCGCCGACGCGTTGTCCAGCAGGTGCGCGTCGTCCACGACCAGCAACAACGGCCCCGGCCCGCTGGCGATCGCGTCCGCGGCGGCCCGCAGCCAGTTGCCCCGCGGCCCGCTGCGCCGCGAGTCCGCCGGAAGCAGCGGAGCCAACGCCCCCAGCGGCACGTCCGCCGCCGCCCTCGTGGCCAGCACCCGCGCACACCGGAACCCCACCCGCTCGGCGATCGCCGCACACTCGGTGGCCAGCCTGGTCTTGCCCACCCCGGCCGGCCCGGCCAGCAACAACCCCGCCGCATCCGCCCGGCCGAGGGCGGCCGCCACCCGCGCAAGCTCACGCTCGCGACCGACGAACGGCCACGGTCGTTCCACTGTCTGCATAGGCTGGCCCTCGCGTGCCTGAACGCTGTGCATATGTCATCGCTTGTGCAGTGCCCCGCGCTACGCGCCCGCCTAAAGTGACGATCATGAGCCGGACCAGACGGTTCTACGACGAGCTGGCCGAGGACTACCACCTGATCTACGCCGACTGGGAGGCCAGCATCGGCCGCCAGGCCGCCGCCCTCGACGGCCTCATCGGCCCCGCCCGGCGCCGGGTCCTCGACTGCGCCTGCGGCATCGGCACCCAGGCCATCGGCCTTGCCGGGCGCGGCCACACCGTGATCGGCACCGACCTCAGCCCGGTCGCCGCCGCCCGCGCCGCCACCGAGGCCACCCGCCGCGGCCTCACCGTCCCCGTCGCCGCCGCCGACATGCGCGCCCTCCCCTTCCCCGACGCCACCTTCGACGTCGCCATCTGCGCCGACAACGCCCTGCCCCACTTCCTCACCCCCCAGGACATGCACGCCGGCCTGACCGGAATCCGCCGCGTGCTCGCCGACGGCGGCCTGCTCATCACCAGCACCCGGCCCTACGACGAGCTCCGCGAGCAGCGCCCCGGCTACTCCCCACCATGGAAGTCGACCACCCCCACCGGCCGGTCGATCTCCTTCCAACTCTGGGACTGGCACCCCGACGGCGAACGCTACGACCTCGAGCACTTCACCCTCGTCCCCGACGGAGAAGGCTGGCGCGTCGCCGTCCGCAGGGCCACCTACTGGGCCATCACCCGCCGCGAGCTGGCCACCCTCGTCGCCGCGGCCGGCTTCACGGACGTCACCTGGCACGAACCCGAAGACTGCGGCTTCTTCCAACCCGTCCTCACCGCCATCGCCAAGATCGCCGTGTGAGAACTGATGGCCGCAACTCCGCGGCGTGTCCGCGCTCGGGTAGCCGCATGACGCGTTCGTGCAGGTGAGTGACGCGCCCCGGCACCACCACGGGGCATCCGGCCCGCACCGGACTCCGCCGCCCTTTCACCACTCAGCCCCCACCCCGTCTGGGGTGGGGAGGTGGGTTCGTGGGCAGTTTATCCGGGATTCGCAGCTGAAAGATCAAAGTCGGGTGGGTTGTGGACAGGTGGGGGAGATGTGGACAACTCCACGTTGGGGAGTCGGCCGGGCTTGACAACGCGGAGCCGAGGCTCAGCGCCGTTGCCGGCCGAAGAAGTCGGCCTCGATCCGAGCGGCGGTCTTGAGCAGCGGGGGGAGCAGATCCCGGCGCATGACCTCCAGCGAGGTCCGGCTGGCGTGCGCGGAGACGTTGAGCGCGGCGATGACCCGGCCGGTGCGGTCCCGGATGGGTGCGGCGATCGCGCGCAGGCCGTCCTCGAGCTCCTGGTTAACCAGCGCGTAGCCCTGGGCGCGGACCTTGGCCAGCTCGCCGCGCAGTGCGGCCACCGAGGACACCGTGCGCGCGGTGAGCGGCTCGAGCCGCACACCGTCGAGATAGGACTCCAACTCGCCGTCCGGCAGGCCGGCGAGCAGGACCCGGCCCATCGAGGTGGCGTAGGCCGGGAACCGGGTGCCGACGCTGATCACCACGGTCATGATCCGGCTGGTCGGGACGCGGGCGACGTACACGACGTCCTGCCCGTCCAGCACGGACACCGACGAGGACTCGTTGACCTCGGCGACCAGCGCCTCCAGGTGCGGCTCGGCCACCTCGGGCAGCGACAGGCTGGACAGGTAGGCGTAGCCGAGCTCGAGCACCCTGGCGGTGAGCGAGAAGAACCGGCCCTCCGCGCGCACATAGCCCAGCTCGGCCAGGGTGAGCAGGAACCGCCGGGCGGCCGCCCTTGTCACCCCGGTGGCCGCGGCGACCTCGCTGAGCGTCAGCTCCGCGTGATCGCGGTCGAACGCCCGGATCACCGCGAGCCCGCGCTCGAGCGACTGCACGAAGTCCGGCCCGCGGGGGCTCATGTCGACACCCCCAGCTCCGCCAGGACCCGGGCGGCGACCGCGAAGGCGGAGTTGGCGGCCGGCGCGCCGGCGTAGACGGCGGTGTGCAGCAGCGCCTCCCGGATCTCCACCGGGGTGACTCCATTGCGGACCGCCGCGCGGACGTGCATCGCCAGCTCTTCCTCGCAGCGCAGCGCGGCGAGCAGGGCCAGCGTGAGCAGGCTGCGGGTGCGCCGGTCCAGCTCGGGCCGGGCCCACACCTGCCCCCAGGCGGTGCGGGTCACGTACTCGTAGAACGGCGCGGTGAACGGCGTCGCGTTCGCGGCGGTCCGATCGACGTGCTCGTCGCCGAGCACCGCCCGGCGCACCTCGTCGCCCACCCGGTCCGGCTCGGTCATCGGTCACCTCCGAGGAAGTCGAGCAGCAGCCGGGTCACGGCCTCCGGCTGCTCGACGTTGGCCAGGTGCGCGGCGTCCGGCAGGATCTCAAGGCGCGCCTCGGGAATGCCGTCGGCGAGGCGGCGCGCGTGGTCCGGCGGGGTGGCCGGATCCTGTGCGCCGGCGATCACCAGCGTGGGCGCGGTGATCGAGCCGAGGAGGGGCGCCAGGTCCATCACCTGGATGGCCCCGCAGCAGCCCGCGTAGCCCGCCGCGGGCGTGCCGGTGAGCTGATCCTTCGCCCAGGCGACGACGTCCGGGTGCTCGGCGGCGAACCGCGGGGTGAACCACCGGCCCACCATCACGTCGGCGATCGCCGCCATCCCGTGCTCCCGCACGGTTCGCGCCCGCTCGGCCCACATCTCCGGCGGCGCGATCCGGGCCGACGTGCACAGCAGCACCAGCCGGTCCACCCGCTCCGGCGCGTGCGCCGCCACCCACATGGCGACCATGCCGCCGAGGGACAGCCCGCCGAGATGCACCCGGTCGAGGCCGAGGACGTCCAGCATGGCCAGCACATCGCCGCCGAGGTCCTCGAGCTGGCAAGGGTTTTCGTCGAGGGGTGACGCCCCGTGCCCGCGATGGTCGTAGCGGACCACCCGGAACCGCTCGGTGAGCGCCGCCAGCTGCGGCTCCCACATGGCGACGGTGGTGCCGAGCGAGTTGCCGAGCACCAGCACCGGAGCATCTTCCGGTCCGTCCACTGTGTACCGTAGCTCGACGCTCATCGCTCCTCCCGCGCGGCAAGGGCCCGGTCCACCAGCTCGGCCGACGCGCCCACTCCGGCGTCCACATGGGACACCAGGCGCGCCAGGTTCCGCGCGAGCGCGTCGGAGTCGACGACCAGCCCGGACAGGCACTGCCGCAGCCAGGCCGCCGCCGACCCGACCGCGGTGAGCAGCTCCCGCAGCGGCCGCCACTCGGCCTGCCACGCGCCCGCGGCCCGCTCGTGCTCCTGCACCATCGCGGCGAGCAGCGTGGCGACCAGCCCCGGCGCCTGGCTCGCGCAGGCCAGCGCGGACACCGCGGCGACCGGATTCCGCTTGTGCGCCATGGAGGACGAGCCGCCCGGCGCGGCCTCGGCCACCTCGCCCACCTCGGGCTGGGACAGCAGGGTCACGTCCCGCGCGATCTTGCCGATCGTCCCCGCGGCCGTGCCGAGCGCCCCGGCCAGGTCGGCGATCCGGGTGCGGTCGGTGTGCCAGGGCAGCGTCGGCACGGCCAGCTCCAGCTCGGCGGCGAACGCCTCGACGACGTCGAACGCACCAAGGGTTCCGGCCGGGCCGCCGAGCTGAACCGCCAGCCGGGAACGCACCCGGCCGAGCCGGTCGGCCGCCTCGTCCAGCGCCACCAGCCACCGGGCCGCCTTGAGCCCGAACGTGATCGGAACGGCCTGCTGCAAAAGGGTCCGCCCGGCCATCGCCGTGTCGCGGTGCTCCCGGGCCAGGCCCGCCGCCGCGTCGGCCGCCCCGGCCAGATCATCCAGCAGCACGTCAAGGGCGCGGCGCGCGACGAGCATGGCCGCGGTGTCCAGCACGTCCTGGCTCGTCGCTCCCATGTGGACAGATCCTCCGGCGACCTCGCGCAGCGACGCCACCAGCGCCACCACCGGGTTGCCGGACTCGGCCGCCCGCCCGGCCAGTTCGCCGGCGTCGATCCGGTCGGGCCGGCAGGCGGCCGCCACGGTCGCGGCGTCCTCGGCGGACAGCAGGCCGACCTTCGCCTGCGCCCGAGCCAGCGCGGCCTCCACCTCGAGCAGCGCTCGCAGCCAGGACGGATCGCTCACCGCCGCGCGCACCCCGCCGCGGGCGAGCACCTCGTCGAACAATCCCGGCTCAGACACTGAAGAAGACCGTCTCGCGCTCGCCCTGCAGCCGGATGTCGAACCGGAACCCGTCCCCGTCCGGCTCTGCCACCAGCGTCGCCCGCCGCACATCGTCTACGGTGGACAGCACGGGATCCTCCGCGTTGGCCGCCGCCTCGTCCGGCAGGTACACCCGGGTCACCACCCGGTCCAGCAGCCCCCGCGCGAAGATCGACAGATCGATGTGCGGCGCCTGCAGCCGTCCCGCCGTGTCGGGCACCCGGCCCGGCCGCACGGTCAGGATCGCCCAGTTGCCGTCCACATCGGACGGGCAGCGCCCGAAGCCCCGGAAGTCCGAGCCGCGCGGATCGTCGGGATGGTTGAACCGCCCGGCCGGATCCGCCTGCCAGCTCTCCACCAGAGCGTCCGGCACCGGCTCGCCGTCCCCGTCGAACACCCGCCCGCGCAACCAGAACGCCCCGGCCGTGCCCTCCGGCACGACGTACGGACCCTCCGGCCAGGGCAGCGCGTGCGAGAAGAACGGCCCCACCGTCTGCGAAGGAGTAAGACCCAGGCTCATGACCTCTCCATCGGGGTGGCTTCCCGGCCGCGCAGCACGATGTCGAACCGGTAGGCCAGCGCCCACTCCGGCACCGTGTGGGACAGGTCGAAGCTGGAGATCATCCGAGACCGCGCCGCCTCGGGCACCGCGTTGAAGATCGGGTCCTGGTAGAACAGCGGATCCCCGGGGAAGTACATCTGGGTCACGAGCCGTTGCGTGAACGACCGGCCGAACAGCGAGAAGTGGATGTGCTGCGCGCGCCAGGCGTTGTCGTGGTTGCGCCACGGGTAGGCGCCCGGCTTGACGGTCACGATCCGGTACGCGCCGTCGGCATCGGTCAGGCAGCGCCCGACCCCGGTGAAGTTCGGGTCGAGCGGCGCCGGATGCCGGTCGGAGTCGTGGTGGTAGCGCCCGGCCGCGTTGGCCTGCCACACCTCGAGCAGCGTGTTCGGCACCGGCCGGCCGTCGGAGTCGAGCACCCGGCCGTGCACGATGATCCGCTCGCCGAGGGGTTCCCCGTCGTGCTGCCGGGTGAGGTCCGCGTCGTCCGGGTGCACGAACCCCTCGCCGAGCAGCGGCCCGGTGATCTCGGTCAGCGAGTGCGGCAGGTACAGCGGCGGCAGCTTCGGCGCCCGCCGCACGGTCGACCGGTACTCCGGGCTGTACAGCGGCGGGTGCACGTCATCACCGGGCCGCTGGTACCCGCGCAGCACGAGGTCCGTCACGACGAGCTCCTCTCCACCAGGCGCCGCAACACCTTCAGCTCCTCGTCCGTTGGTGGCTCGGTCTCGGTCAGCGACTCGGAGACCGTCAGCGACCAGCCGGTCGCGGCCCGCGCGTCGTCCGGGCTGCCGCCGGGGTGGACCTTCGTCAGGGTCAGCTCGCAGGTGATCGGATCCGGCTCAAGCACGCCGAGATCGGTCACCACCAGGACCGGACCCTTGCCGCGCAGCCCGAGCGACTCGCGGCTGCCGGCACCCTCGCCGTAGCCGACCGAGGTGATGAAGTCGACCTTCTCCACGAACGCGCGCCGGGTGTGCCGCAGCATCAGGAACACCTCACGGCAGGACGCCGCGATCTCCGGCGCCCCGCCCGCGCCGGGCAGCCGCACGCCCGGCCGCCGGTAGTCGGCGCCGATCACCGTGGTGTTGAGGTTGGCGTACTTGTCGAGCTGGGCGGCGGACAGGAAGCCGACGTCGATCCGGCCGGGCTGCAGCCAGTAGTTGAACACCTCGGGCACATTCACCACCGAGTCCGCCGTCTCGGCCAGCTCACCGTCCCCAATGGACAGCGGCAGCCGCTCGGGCTTCGCCCCGATGGCGCCGGATTCGTAGATCAGCACCAGGTCCGGCGCGTGCACCCGGCGGGCCAGGTTCGCCGCCGTGCTGGGCAGGCCGATGCCGACGAAGCAGGACGTGCGCCCGGCCAGCGCGCGCGCCGCGATGACCGTCATCATCTCCTCGGCCGTGTAGTCCGCGGTCACGACGGCACCGGATCCAGCACGTTCTCGCTCAACCAGGCCGTGAACGTGGCGCGATCGCGGCTGATCGCGTCCCACTCCTGGTAGGCGCGGTTGTCCCGGTCGTAGTAGCCGGCCGCGTAGGACGGGCGCGCGCCGCCGGGCACCACGGCGACCGCGGTGACCACCCAGCTCGGCAGCACCACCGCGTTCGGCCGCGGATCGAGCGCGTCGACGACCTCCTCGACGGTGACCAGCGACCGCCGGGCGGCCAGCACCGCCTCCTTCTGCACCCCGGTGAGCCCCCAGAGCTGGACGTTGCCGCGGCGATCGGCGCGCTGGGCGTGGATGATCGTGACGTCCGGCCGCAGCGCGGGCACGGCGGTGAGCACCTCCCCGGTGAACGGGCAGGCGATCGTGGCGAGGGTCTCGGTGTGCCGCATGAGATCCGTGCCGGCGTACCCGCGTAGCACGGCGAACGGCAGGTCCGACGCGCCGGCGACGTACCGGTTGGCCATGCCGGCGTGGCTGTGCTCCTCCAGCTCGAGCGGGCCGGGCCAGCCGTTCTCCACCGCGTCCCGCAGCCGGTGCAGCGAGCCGACGCCGGGATTGCCACCCCAGGAGAACACCAGCCGGCTCGCGCATCCGGCGCCGATGAGCTGGTCGTAGACGATGTCCGGGGTCATCCTGACCAGCGTGAGCCCGCGCCGGCCCAGCCGGATGATCTCCTGGCCGGCCCGCACCGGGATCAGGTGCGTGAACCCCTCGAGCGCCACCGTGTCGCCGTCGTTCACGAGCGAGGCGACGCCCTCGGCCAGACCGACCAGCTCGGCCATGGACCCCTCCGCGTGCGCTATGCGAACGAACGTTCTTCCATCGCACCTTAGGGAGCCGAATCGAAACAAGTCAAGGTTGACGGTGCCCGGTCCGGGTCCTACGTTCTTTAGCTGAACACCCGTGCGCTCTGCGAACAACGGTTCCCCATATGGAGTCCACGATGCGACGAAACCTTGCTGCACTGCTGTTCGCGACGGTCATGGTGACCGGCGCCGCGTGCGGCTCGAACGATCCGGCGCCACCGTCCACGCCCGGCCAGCCGGATCAGGTCAAGGTCGGGGTGATCCCGATCCTCGACGTGGCGCCGATCTACCTCGGCAAGCAGAAGGGCTTCTTCAGCAACCGCAACATCGAGCTGACCCTCGAGCAGGCCCAGGGCGGCGCGGCGATCGTCCCGGCGGTGGCCAGCGGCCAGTACCAGTTCGGCTTCAGCAACGTGGTCTCGCTGCTGCTCGCCCAGTCCCGCAACCTGCCGCTCAAGATCGTCTGCAACGGGAACAACTCCACCGGTGAGGACGGCAAGGACTTCGCCGGGCTGTTCGTGAAGGCCGACAGTCCCATCCAGACAGCCAAGGACCTGGCCGGCAAGAAGGTCGCGGCCAACACGCTGAAGAACATTGTGGACACCTCGGTGCGTGCCTCGGTGCGCAAGGCCGGTGGCGACCCGGCGTCGGTCCAGTTCGCCGAGCTGCCGTTCCCGCAGCAGCCGGCCGCGCTGGAGTCGGGGCAGGTCGACGCGATCTTCGTGGTGGAGCCGTTCCAGCAGCAGGTCGTGGCCCAGGGTGCGCGCAAGATCGCCTCCAGCTACGTCGACACCGCGCCGAACCTGACCGTGGCCACCTACTTCGCCTCCACCCAGCTGATCGGCCAGAACCCCGACCTGGTCAAGCGGTTCGTCGAGGCGATGAAGGAGTCGCTGGCCTACGCCGACTCCCACCCCGACGAGGCCCGGCAGATCATCGGCACCTACACCCAGATCCCGGCGGACGTGATCGCCAAGGTGACGCTGCCGAAGTGGCCGGCAGAGGTGAACCGGGAGTCCGTGCAGAAGCTGTCCGAGCTCGCCGTCGGTGACGGCCTGCTGTCCAAACCGGCCGACCTGAACGCCTTGTTCCAGTGAGATTTCTGCTCGGCCTGATCGGGCTGATCGGTTTCGGCGCCCTGCTCGAGCTGGTGCCGGCCACCGGCCTGATCCCCGATCGCTACCTCCCGCCGACCAGCCGCATCCTGGCGACCGCGGCGGACGAGGTGGCCGACGCCCGGTTCTGGAACGCGCTGCTGGACACCCTGATCACCTGGGGCCTCGGCCTGGGGATCGCGGTGGCCGGCGGCGTGGCGGTCGGGGTGCTGATCGGCTCGGTGCCGCTGCTGCGCGCGGCCACCGCGTCGACCATCGAGTTCCTCCGGCCGATCCCGTCGGTGGCGCTGATCCCGCTGGCCGTGCTGCTCTACGGCTCCACGATCACCTCGACGCTGATCCTGGTGGTGTACGCGTCGTTCTGGCAGGTGCTGGTGCAGGTGCTGCACGGTGTCGCCGACGTCGACCCGGTGGCACGGGACACCGCGGCGGTCTACCGGCTCGGCCGGTGGGCCACCGTGCGCTACCTGATCTGGCCGACCACCCTGCCGTACGCGGTCACCGGGTTCCGGCTGGCCGCGTCGGTCGCGCTGATCCTGGCCATCACCGGCGAGCTGATCATCGGCTCGCCCGGGCTGGGCAAGGAGATCGCGGTCGCCCAGGAGAGCGGCGCGGTGCCGCAGATGTACGCCCTGGTGGTGGTGACCGGCCTGATCGGGGTGGCGGCCAACCTGCTCACCCGGACCGCCGAGCGCCGGGTCCTTGCCTGGCACCCGTCGGTGCGCGGGGAGGTGCCCGCATGAGGATCGCCGAGCGCGTCGTCCTGGCGTTGGCGCTGCCGGTCGTGCTCGTCACGATCTGGTGGTTCGCCAGCGCCGGCAGCACCAACTTCTACGTCCCGCCGCTGGCGACGATCCTGACGGCCTTCAACGACACCTGGCTCGGCCCGCTGATCGTCACCGACGTGCTGCCCAGCCTCGGCCGGCTCGGCCTCGGCTACGCCGCCGCCCTCCTGGTCGGGATCGCGCTGGGCGTCGCGATCGGCCGGCGCAGGACCCTGCGCGCGCTGCTCGAGCCGGTGCTGGAGTTCCTGCGGGCGATCCCGCCGCCGGTGCTGGTGCCGATCCTCATCCTGTTCGCCGGCATCGGCGGCGGGATGAAGGTGCTGGTGATCGTGTCCGGCTGCGTGTGGCCGATCCTGCTGAACACCGTCGAGGGCGTGCGCGCCATCGACGACGTGCTCGCCGACACCTGCCGCAGCTACCGCATCGGTGGCCGACTTCGCCTGTGGCACCTGGTGTTGCGCTCGGCAAGCCCGCAGATCATGACCGGCGCCCGGCAGGCCCTGTCCATCGGGATCATCCTCATGGTGATCAGCGAGATGTTCGCGGCCAGCAGCGGCTTCGGCTTCACGATCGTCCAGTTCCAGCGCGGCTTCCAGATCCCCGAGATGTGGAGCGGCGTGATCCTGCTCGGCATCACCGGCGTCGTGCTGTCCCTGCTGTTCCGCCTTGCGGAGCGCGCCGTTCTGGGTTGGTATCACGGTCTGCGGACCATGGACAGGAGGCGGTAGCCGATGATCTCGCGGCCGCCAAGGCGAGTGCTGGGGCGCTGATGCTGGCTATCGATGGGCTGCGCAAGGTCTACGACGGTCACGGCCGGCGGGTTGAGGCCATCGCCGACATCACGCTGACGGTCGAGGACGGCGAGTTCGTGTGCATCGTCGGGCCGTCCGGGTGCGGCAAGACGACGCTGCTGCGCTGCATCGCCGGGCTGCTGCGCCCGACCTCGGGCGAGGTGCTGCTGGACGGCAAGCGGGTGACCGGCCCGCCGCCCGGCCTCGCCGTGGTGTTCCAGGAGTACGGCCGCAGCCTGTTCCCCTGGTTGCGGGTGGCCGACAACGTGGAGCTGCCGCTGCGCGCCGCGGGCGTTGCCAGGGAGAAGCGGCGGCGGCTGGTCGCCGCGGCGCTGGAGGCGGTGGGGCTCGACGACGCGCACGGCGCGTACCCGTGGCAGCTGTCCGGCGGCATGCAGCAGCGGGTCGCCATCGCCCGCGCGATCGCCTCCGACGAGCAGCGGGTGCTGCTGATGGACGAGCCGTTCGCCGCCGTCGACGCGCAGACCAGGGCGGACCTGGAGGACCTGATCCGCAGGGTGTGGGCGCTGACCGGGTTCACCGTGCTGTTCGTCACGCATGACATCGACGAGTCCGTCTACTTGGGACAGCGGGTGGTGATGCTCGGCTCCCCGCCGACCCAGGTGGTCGAGGAGCTGGCGGTCGACCTGCCGCTCGATCGCGACCAGCTCACCACCCGCAGCGACCCCCGGTTCGCCGAGCTGCGCGGCCGGGTGTATGCCCAGATCCAGAAGGCCAAGCTGGAGAAGCTGGAGAAGACATGACGGCGGTGCTGACCCTGTTGGACACCAACGATTTCGACGGCCGGATCTACGGCGGGAGCTGGCTGGAGTCGCGCGGCGGGGTGGCCGCCATCGTCGAGCCGGCCACCGGCGCCGAGCTCGGCCGGACCGGGGTGGCCGACGCCGAGGACGTGGCCCGGGCCTGCGCCGCCGCGGCCGCCGCCCAGCGGGACTGGGCAGGGGCCGGCTTCGAGCACCGGGCCGCGGTGCTGCGCCGGGCCGGCGCGCTGGTCGAGCAGCACGCCGAGGAGCTGCAGCGCTGGGTCGTGCGGGAGACCGGCGCCGTGCCCGGCCTCGCCGAGTTCGCGGTCGGCGTCGCCGCCCAGGAGTGCTACGAGGCCGCGGCGCTCGCCTCCCGGCCGCCCGGCGAGATCCTGCCCACCGCGCAGCCGCGGCTGTCGCTGCTGCGCCGGGTCCCGGTCGGGGTGGTCGGCGTGATCTCCCCGTTCAACGTGCCGCTGATCCTGTCCATCCGCTCGGTCGCGCCGGCGCTGGCGCTCGGCAACGCGGTCGTGCTCAAACCGGACCTGCGCACCCCGGTCAGCGGCGGGTTCGCGATCGCCAGGATCCTGGAGAACGCCGGCCTGCCACCGGGTCTGCTGCACGTGCTGCCCGGCGGCGCGGAGGCCGGCACCGCCCTGATCACCGACCCGCACGTGCGGGTGGTCTCGTTCACCGGATCCACCGCCACCGGGCGCAGGGTGGCCGAGCTGGCCGGGCAGCACCTCAAGCGGGTGCACCTGGAGCTTGGCGGCAACTCCGCGCTGATCGTCATGGACGACGCCGACCTCGAGCGCGCGGTGTCCGCCGGAGCCTGGGGCTCCTTCCTGCACCAGGGGCAGATCTGCATGACCGCCGGCCGGCACCTGGTGCACGAGCGGGTCGTCGGCGGCTACCTCGACGCGCTGGCCGCGCACGCCGACGCCCTGCCGGTCGGCGACCCGGCCAGCGAGCAGGTCGCCCTCGGCCCGCTGATCGACGAGGCCCAGCGGGACAAGGTGCACACGCTCGTGATGTCCACTGTGGATGCTGGAGCGAAGCTCGCGGCCGGCGGCACCTTCCAGAACCTCTTCTACCGGCCGACCGTGCTGGCCGACGTCACGCAGGACATGCCCGCCTACGCCCAGGAGGTGTTCGGGCCGGTGGCGCCCGTGATGCCGTTCGCCACCGAGGAGGAGGCGGTGCGCCTGGCGGCCGGCAGCGGCTACGGCCTGTCGCTGTCGATCCTCACCCGGGACGTGATGCGCGGCCTTGCGCTCGCCGAGCGGATCCCCACCGGCATCGTGCACGTCAACGACCAGACCGTGAACGACGAGGCGGTCGCGCCGTTCGGCGGCGTGCTCGACTCCGGCACCGGCGCCCGCTTCGGCGGCGCCGCCAACGTGGACGCCTTCACCGAGCAGCGATGGATCACGCTGCGCGGCGAGATCCCGGCGTACCCGTTCTGATGCGTACCCAGGTGGCGATCATCGGGGCCGGCCCGGCCGGGCTGCTGCTCGCCCACCTGCTGCACCTGCGCGGGATCGACTCGGTGGTGCTGGAACGGCAGTCCCGGGAGCACATCGAGAGGCGGATCCGGGCCGGCGTGCTCGAGCAGGGCACGGTCGACCTGCTCGACGAGATCGGCCTCGCCGACCGGATGCTGCGCCAACGCCTTGTGCACCAAGGACTCGAGCTGCTGTTCGACGGCGCCGGGCACCGCATCCCGCTGACCGACCTGACCGGCCGCGAGCTGACCATCTACGCCCAGCACGAGCTGGTCAAGGACCTCGTCGCAGCCCGCCTCGGGACCGGCCGCCCGCTGCTGTTCGAGGCGCCGGCAACCCGGATCACCGGCCTGGACACCTCCTCACCCACCGTCCACTACGGACATGACGGCGAGCTCACGGCCGACTTCGTCGCCGGCTGCGACGGGTTCCACGGTGTGAGCCGACAGTCCATTCCGGACAGCGCGGTGACCGCGTACGACCACGTGTACCCGTACTCCTGGCTCGGCATCCTGGCCGAGGCGCCGCCGTCGTCCGAGGAGCTGATCTACGCCTCGCACGACCGGGGCTTCGCGCTGCACAGCATGCGCTCGCCGCGGATCACCCGGCTCTACCTCCAGGTGGCGCCGGACGAGAAGCTCGAGGAGTGGCCGGACCGCCGGATCTGGGCGGAGCTGTCCACCCGCCTCGCCCGCGACTCCGGGTTCGAGCTGGCCGAAGGGCCGATCCTGGACAGGAGCATCGCCGCGTTGCGCAGCCACGTGATCGAGCCGATGCGCTACGGCCGGCTCTTCCTCGCCGGTGACTCGGCGCACATCGTGCCGGCCACCGGGGCCAAGGGCCTCAACCTCGCCGTCGCCGACGTCTCCGTGCTGGCCGCGGCGATCGATCAGTGGTACACCACCGGCCGGGAGACCGGGCTGGACGCCTACTCGGCCACGTGCCTGTCGCGGGTCTGGCGGGTGCAGCACTTCTCCTGGTGGATGACCACGATGCTGCACCGCCCGCCGGACTCCGACCCGTTCACCCGGCAGCTGCAGCTGTCCCAGCTTCGCTACCTGACCACCTCGACCGCGGCAGCCACCTCCTTCGCGGAGAACTACGTGGGACTGCCGCTGCCCAAAGGAGGATGACCGTGCGCACGACCCCGCCGTTCCGAGCCGACCACGTCGGAAGCCTGCTCCGGCCAGCCGCCCTGCACGCCGCCCGCGCGGACCGGGCGGCCGGGCGCATCTCCGCCGAGGAGCTACGCAAGGTCGAGGACGAGGCGATCCGCGACGTGGTCGCCATGCAGCGCGCGGTCGGGCTGCAGTCGGCGACCGACGGCGAGTTCCGCCGCACCGCGTGGCACATGGACTTCATCTACCGGCTCGGCGGCATCGCCCAGTCCGACGAGAAGATCAAGGTCCACTTCCGCAACGCCAACGGTGACCTGGAGTTCACCAGCGCGGCGCTGGTGGTCAACGGCCGGATCCGGTTGCCGGAGACCATCTTCGGCGACCACTTCACGTTCCTGAAGTCCATAGTGGAGCCCGGTGTGACGCCGAAGCTGACCATCCCGTCGCCGAGCATGGTCCACTACCGGGGCGGCCGGGCGGCCATCGATCCGACCGTCTACCCCGACGAGGAGGAGTTCTGGGCCGACCTGTCCGCGGCCTACGCCAAGCAGATCGCCGGCGTGGCCGAGCTGGGCGGCACCTACCTGCAGCTCGACGACACCAGCCTGGCCTACCTCAACGATCCCGAGCAGCGTGCCGAGCTGGCCGCCCGCGGCGACGACGCCGAGCACCAGCATCTGCGCTACATCAAGCAGATCAACGCGGCGCTGGCCGACAAGCCGGCCGGGTTGACCGTGACCACGCACATGTGCCGCGGGAACTTCCGCTCGTCCTGGGTCGCGGAGGGCGGCTACGATTTTGTTGCCGAAGCGTTATTCTCCGAGCTGGCCGTGGACGGGTTCTTCCTCGAGTACGACGACCCGCGCTCCGGCGGGTTCGCCCCGCTCCGGTTCGTGCCGCCCGGAAAACTCGTGGTCCTGGGCTTGATCACGACCAAGCGCGGCGAGTTGGAGAGCAAGGACATGATCAAGCGGCGGATCGAGGAGGCGGCGAAGTACGTCCCGATCGAACAGTTGTGCCTCTCTCCGCAGTGCGGTTTCTCGTCCACAGTGGAAGGAAATACGCTGACCTATGACGAGCAAGTGGCGAAGCTCACACTAATCGTCGAGCTGGCGGCCGAAATTTGGGGCTAAGCTCCATCCCGATTGGACTCGAAGTGGTCAGGGGGCCCGCGCGCGCCTTCGCGGCGTCCGCTAGATTGCGGTGCCAAGCCTGTTTGACCACTTTGGAGCCCAGATGATTCGCCGGGTCGGCATCGCATGCAGCACAGCCCTCGTTGCCACTGCCATCTCCTTGGCCGTCGCCCTTCCCACGAGCGCGCAGCCCTCTGCCGACCCCCCGGTCTCCGGAGACCCCCGGGCCACCGCCCATTCCGGCAACGCGACCACCTGCGAGCAGGCCGGGCTGTCCGGTAGCAAGGTCACCGTCGGGTTCGTCATCGACCCAACCAACCGCTTCGTGACGATCACCTCGGTGCCCTCCGACATCGAGCTCACCGGCACGGTCGTCAAGGGCGGTGACGGCTACAACGTCTACGGGCCGCAACACCTGGTGCTGCTGCACTCGCCGCTGGTCGGCGCCAACAACCAGAACATCCCCCAGATCAGCCACTGGTTCGCGTGCGGCACCAAGAAGGACACGTCGACCACCACCACGACGACGACCACGACCACGACGACCACCACGACCACCGGCTCGTCGTCCTCGACGACCACGACCACCACGTCCGGCGGCGCCGGCGGCGGGACGACCACGACCACCGCGCCGGCCGGCCAGGGCAGCGGCGGCGCCGCGAGCGGTGACCTCGCCTCCACCGGCGTCTCCGCGGTGACCCCGATGCTGATGGCCGGCGGTGCGCTCGTGCTCATCGGCGGCGCGCTGCTGTACTTCCTGCGCCGCACCCGTGGTCAGCGCCGCTGACCCTCCGCCGGCCCGGAAGCGAACCGCCCCCGCTCGCGCAGTGCGAGTCGCGGGGCGGTCGCCGTCCGTCCACAAGGAACCGAGTGCCCCGCGCGTCCCCCGCAGGCTGTCCAGCACGGACCACGCGCCGGTTGGCCGGATTCGGGCTCGGCACTCGCCCCAGGGGACCGACGGCTCGGCAATTGCTTGCGGCGTAAGAACAAGGTGAAGCTCGTAGCGAGAATGACCGCATCCGTCTGGCAGCCGGATCAGCGGCAGTCGCCGACCGTGCGCATCCGGGAGATGGCGGCCTTGCGGTCGGTGACGCCGAGCTTGGTCTGCAGCGCGGAGACCAGGTTGCTGACCGTCTTGGGCGCCAGCCGCAACCGCGCGGCGATGGCGGCGTTGCCGTGCCCCGCCGCCAGCAGGTCGAGCAGCTGCCGCTCGCGCATGGTCAGGCTCGGCAGCGGCCGGGTGTCCCGCGGCCGGGCCAGCAGGTCGAGCACCCTGGCCGCGACGTTCTGGCCGAAGATCGCCTCGCCGGCGGCGACCCCGCGCACCGCGCGCACGATGTCCTCGTCCGAGGCGCACTTGAGGAGGTAGCCCCGCGCGCCGGCCCGCATGGCGGTCAGCACCGACTCGTCGTCCTCGCACGCGGTGAACACCAGCACCGCCGTGCCCGGCAGGGCCCGGCGCACGGCACGGATCGCCTCGACGCCGTCGCCCCCGCTCATCCGCAGGTCCAGCACGAGCACATCGGGGTTGTGCCGCAACGCAAGCGAGATCGCCTCGCGCCCGTCGGCCGCCTCCGCGACCACGGTCATCCCCGCCGCCGCGGTCAGCAGACCGCGAAGGTGGCCGACGACCCCGGGGTGGTCGTCGGCCACCAACACGCTCAGCCGCGCCGGTCCCGGCCGCGATGCCGGGGGCCGCTCACTGAGGCTGACGCGGTGCTCGAGCACATCCGGAATCCTGCTCGGCGGGCGCCCGGCGGCACATCAGTGGCCGCTACGTAACTGTCGGCCGGCCGACTACGTAGTCGCTTAATTTCCGCCCGGACCAGCCCGAACGCCGCGATCCCTCCAGCCGTCCGGCAGATTGTGCTCCTGCTCGACCGGCACCGTCAGGCCCGTCGTGTCCACCGACGCACCGCCGGCGAACCGAGCATTCCGAAACGAGACCGGCCCGTGGAACACCGCGTGGGCGAACCTCGTGTCGTGGTGGAACTCGGCGCGCGTGAAATCGATCTTGCCAAGCGCCTCGAGCTTGTTGAACCAGGAACGATCATGGAAGACCGTGTCGTTGGCGTAGAGCCGACCCCAGCAGCGAGCGCGGGTGAACCAGACGGGACCGCGAACCACCGCGCCGCTGAGCCTCGTCGCCTCGTAGAGCTTGGTCTCGCGCGCTCGGATCTGGCCGACCACCCGGTTCTCGATGCTGAAGAACTCCAGGGTCGCGCCGTGCAGGTCGAGGTCGTAGATCGGAGAGTCCTCATCGGACACCGCAGGGAGCAGGTCGGCGATCAGCCGCTGCGCGGTCATTCGGACCTGCAGCTCGCGATCTGCCGCCCGCGTCTCCTCGGCGTCCCAGGTGCGTGCCTTGTCCCCGCGGACCTCGGCGTACCGGTAGTGATCGAAGGGTCTACGCAGGTATGCGCACAGCACGTCGAGCACGGTCTGCGTGTAGCCCGGCCGGCTGCGGGCCAGCCCGGCCAGTGCGTGCATCGCGCCGACCCGAACCTGGTCGGCCTCGTTGCCGAGCAGCTCCACCGCACGAGCGAACCGCTCGTCGGCGACCCGTTCCCGATCGTGCTGGGCTCGCTGAGTTTCCAGGCTGTGCCGGTTCTCCTCCACCCGGCGTCGA
Source organism: Actinophytocola sp. (assembly GCF_035942955.1). Lineage (GTDB taxonomy): Bacteria > Actinomycetota > Actinomycetes > Mycobacteriales > Pseudonocardiaceae > DASYTH01. Next base: position 42,342 of record NZ_DASZCQ010000285.1, read on the forward strand.
CGGTCGTTGAGCCACAAGGCGTAGAGCGCGACCATCGCACCTGCCGCGAGCCCGCCGGTCTTCAGCGCTTCGCTGAGATCGGACCCGTCGATCCGCACCAGGACGACCACCAGCACTCCGATGCCGATGGCCGACGCGACGACTAGCCAGAACCAGAGTGGGCGGGCGCGCACGGCGACATCGTGGCACGCCCGCCCCACCGGGATGGATCAGTCGTGGGCGGTGGCGAACACCACCAGCCGGTCGTAGCTTCCGTTGAACGTGTTCTGGTCGATCGGCGAGGAGCTGTACTGCCACACGGTGTAGAAGCTCCAGTTGTACGGCAGCGTGCCGACCGTCGAGGAGTACCTGGCGACCCACAGCGGGTTGGTGCTGCTGAAGTCGCCGCTGACGCACTGGCTCCACCAGCTGGTCGACGTGTAGATCGCCGGGTACTTGTTCCAGCGCGCCTTGTACCGGTTGCTGAAGTCCAGGATCCACTGGGTCATCGCGGCCTTGGTCTTGCCGTAGCAGGTGGATCCGTACGGGTTGTACTCCATGTCGAGGGCGCCGGGCAGCGTCTTGCCGTCGGCCGACCAGCCGCCGCCGTTGTTGCTGAAGAAGTCGGCCTGCGCCGCGCCGCCGGACCGGTCCGGCAGCGCGAAGTGGTACGCGCCCCGGATAAAGCCCTGGTTGTAGGAACCGTTGTACTGCTGGGCGAAGTAGGGGTTCCGGTAGCCGGTGCCCTCGGTCGCCTTCACCCAGACGAACCGCTTGCCCTGGTTCCAGTAGTTCGCCCAGTTGACGTTGCCCTGGTGGCCGCTGACGTCGATGCCGGGCACCGACGCCATGATCCCGACGTCGGCCGGGTTGACCTCCTGGGGCATCTCCGCGGTGCCCTCGTGCAGGCGGATCTGCGAGCCCATCGGATGGTCTTGGGTTCTGATCAGCTCCTCGACCGACACCGCGTCGGCGGCGTCGTCCGGCCCGGCTTGCGCGGCGGGGCCGAACGTGACGATCAAGGCAGCGGTGGATAGCGCGACGACCGCGGCGTGCAGGGGGCGCCGCCTTCGTGTCTTGGACCTCATGGGTGGGTTGCCCTTTCCGAATTGCCCTCACGTTTGGCGACTCGCAGGGTTGAGTCGCCCAAAGCGGATTGTGGGCGGTAAACAACCCACTTGTCACTACTTCCCGTGAATTGATCACACATCTGGCCGAACATGTCAAATGGTCTAGACCAGATGAAGGATCCCTTGACGGCTCGGAACTGAACGTGGACGGAGGGTGAGAGCAGCCGTATCCTGCGCTTACCCCGAGGGGTCTACCTTGTGTGCCGGAGGGTTGTCCGCATGGCGAGTCCAGCATGGCGATCGGTCAAGGTGATCGCTGGTCGTGACTCGTTCGCCTCCGCGTGGGCCGCCGCGCTGTCCGGCACCGGCTACGTGCCGATGGAGCGCGCCCGCCTGGTGGCCAGGGTCCGCGATCTCGCCGACGTGCTCACCGCCGCGCTGCGCGCCGAGACGTTCGTCGCCGAGCCGGTCGAGCGGGTCGGCACCGCGCTGGTCGACATGCACATGACGGCGCCGGAGGCGTTGGCCTGCTCCATTCGGCTCATCGGCGAGGAGCTGCTGCGCTCCGCGGGGGCCGAGGGGGACCCGCGGGCGCGCGAGCGGGTCCCCGCGGTCCAGGCCGCGCTCGCCGCCGGCTTCGCCAAGGCCGTCCGCGAGTGGGTCTACCGCGAGCAGGAGGTGCTGCGCCGGGCCGCGCTCGACGCCCGCGACCGCGCGGAGGCCGCCGAGCGCGCCACCGAGGCCCGGTTCCGGGCCATGTTCGCCGATGCGGCGATCGGGATTGGGATCTCCGACATCGACGGCACGCTGCTCGAGGTCAACTCGCGGTTCGCGAGCATGCTCGGCTACCCGCCGGACCAGCTGCGCGGCACCGACATCAGCACGCTGTTCCACGCCGACGACCCGGTGGAGACGCGGCGCTACTTCGCCCAGACCGCGGCCGGGGAGCGCGACCACTACCGGATCGAGCGGCTGTTCCGGCGGCGCGACGGTAGTCCACTGTGGACGAATGTGACCGTGTCGCTGGTCCGCGACGACGCCGGCGCCCCGCAGTACCTGGTCGGCATGATCGAGGACATCACCGAGCGCCACCAGCTCCAGGAGCAGCTGCGCTACCAGGCCAACCACGACCCGCTGACCGGCCTCGGCAACCGCGCCCTGTTCACCGAGCGGCTGCACGCCATGTTCACCGGCGGCGGGGACGGCCGGATCGCCCTGTGCTATCTGGATCTCGACGGGTTCAAGGTGATCAACGACAGCCTCGGCCACGTGGTCGGCGACCAGCTGCTGGTCGCCGTGGCCAGCCGGCTGGACGGGCTGGTGTCGGCCAACGGCCGGCTGGTCGCCCGGATCGGCGGCGACGAGTTCGTGGTGCTGGTGGAGAACACCGCCGGGGTGGACGAGGTGATCATCCTCGCCGAGGACATCCTGCGCTGCCTGACCGAGCCGGTGCGCATCGGCGGGCACCGGCTGTCGGTGTCGGCCAGCATCGGCATCGTCGAGCGCTCGGTCGCCGAGTCCACGCCGGCCGAGACCATGCGGGACGCCGACATCACGCTGCACTGGGCCAAGGCCGACGGCAAGAACCGCTGGGCCTGCTTCGACAAGGAGCGCAACGCCAAGGAGATCGCCCGGTTCACGCTGTCGGCGACCATGCCGGCCGCGCTGGCCCGCGGCGAGTTCTACGTCGACTACCAGCCGCTGCTGCGGCTCGGCGACGGCAAGCTGTTCGGGGTCGAGGCCCTGGTCCGCTGGGCCCACCCGGAGTTCGGCCGGCTGCCGCCCGACCGGTTCATCGCACTGGCCGAGGAGACCGGCCTGATCGTCCCGCTCGGACGCTGGGTGCTCAACGAGGCCTGCGCCCAGGCCCGGGAGTGGCTGGACACTTACGCCGCCGCCGCGCCGCTGGTCAGCGTGAACCTGGCCGCGCGGCAGGTTACCGAGCCGACCCTGGTCGAGGACGTCCGGTCCATCCTGGACGGCACCGGCGTCCCACCGACCAAGCTGCAGCTCGAGCTCACCGAGAGCGCGATCATGGGCACCCCGGGCGAGCCGCTGTCCGCCCTGCGTGAGCTTGCCGACCTCGGCGTGCGGATCGCTATCGACGACTTCGGCACCGGATACTCGAACCTGGCCTACCTGCGCCACCTACCCGTGCACGCGCTCAAGGTCGCCGGCTCGTTCGTCGAGGGCCTGCGCGACGGCGCGGCCGGCTCGGTCGACACCCGGATCGTCACCGCGCTGGTGCAGCTCGCCCACACGCTCGGCCTCGAGGTGATCGCCGAGGGCGTGGAGACCCAGGCGCAGGTCGACGTGCTGCGCGAGATCGGCTGCGACTCGGCGCAGGGGTGGCTGTTCGCCAAGCCGGGCCAGCCCGAGGAGATCGAGCGCTGGCTGGTCTGATCGCGCTCGCATAAGGACACCCCTTGACGAGATCGTTTCTCGGGGAGTAAAGCCTGTGTGTGATTTTCCACCCTGCTAACACGGAGGCACACATGGCACGACCACGGCTGGCCCGCCCCGTAGTCCGGATCCTGTTAGCCCTTGCCCTGGTAGCAAGCGGTCTGGTGTTCGCGTCGGTGGCCAACCAGGCGGCCGCCGACGGCTGCTACACCTGGGGACGGACCCTGAGCCAGGGCGCGTCCGGCGATGACGTCCGCCAGCTCCAGATCCGGGTCGCCGGCTGGCCCGGCTTCGGCGGCCATCTCGCCATCGACGGCCAGTACGGCCCCGCGACGGCGGCCGCGGTCCAGCGCTTCCAGTCGGCCTACGGGCTCGGCGCCGACGGCGTTGCCGGACCCCAGACGTTCAGCAAGATCTACGAGCTGCAGGACGACGACTGCACCCCGATCCACTTCGCCTACTCCGAGATGGACGACGGCTGCGGCGGCTCCGGGTTCGACGGCGGCCCGCTGTCCGAGTCGGCCACCCGGTTCAACGCGTTGAAGACCATGTGGCAGCTCGAGGCGCTGCGGCACGCCCTCGGCGACCGGGCGCTGAACATCAGCAGCGCGTTCCGCAGCACCTCGTGCAACAGCGCGGTCGGCGGGGCGAGCAACAGCCAGCACCTCTACGGCAACGCGGCCGACCTGACCGGCACCCCCACCTTCTGCACGCTCGCCCAGCGGGCCCGCTACCACGGCTTCGGCGGGATCTTCGGTCCGGGCTACCCGGGCCACGACGACCACACCCACGTCGACATCCGCACGTCCAACGTCTGGTCCGCGCCCAACTGCGGCATCGGCTCCGCGGCCGCGCTGACCGACATCGAGCCGGACATCTAGACCCGCCCTACCCGGCGGCCGCCAGGTCTCCGGCCGGGATCAGCGCGGTGACCGGCCCACCCGGGTTGATCACCAGCGGGTGGCCGCGCAGCAGCGGCACCAGGTCCCGGCCGGAGATCTCCCGCCAGCCCGGCCAGGCCGGCGGCACGTGCGCGGGCGAGGTGCACACCGGCACCATCACCGTGCCGTGCCGCCGGTTCGGGAACCCGGTCACCGAGGTGTCCTCGGGGCTGGCGGCGTAGAGCAGCAGGCGCGCCGCCAGCACGGCGGGCGGCAGCACCTCCTGGTCCCGCTCGCCGGCCTTGACCAGCTCGAGCAGCCGCTCAAGGTCGGGCTCGGGATCCGGCTCCGGCTCGGCCACCGCGGTCGGGGACGGCCGGTACGCGGTGTTGGCGTGGAAGTTCTCCTCGATCTCCCCGTCGCCGTTGACGGGGTACGCGCCGATCACGCCCCACGGCGGCACCTCGTCGTCCGGGTCGAGCGCCGGGTCGATGACGTACAGCCAGGTGTTCGGGTTCTCCCGCGCGGCCTGCCGCATCTCCGCGGTGATCTCCGGCGCGACCTGCTCGGACGGTGACATGCCGGACATCGTAGGTTCCGTCATCGATCACCAGGTCAGGCGTCCCACAGAAAGTCACGGTCATGCCGATGCTGTGGGAACCACTCCACAGGGTCAGGCATCAGAGATAAAGTCGTCGCAAATGCACAGTACTGAGGGAGACGCGCCGTGTTCCTAGCAGACGGTGGTGGCTGGGGTAGTACCTCGTCCGCGCCCAGCTACAGCGGTACCCAGACGTTGCGCATCGAGCCGTCCGCGATCCCCGCCGCGCTGGTCGCGTTCCGCGCGGCGCACGAGCGGGTCCTGCGGAAGGTCCGCGAGCTCAACGGCCTGGACTTCAGGCCGTGGGCCGGCGACGAGGTCAGCAGGGAGACCGCGGTCCAGTTCGCCGATCGCTCCATCGGCGGCGGCGCAGAGTCGGCACGGGAATGCCTGCTCGGCTATGAGCAGCAGCTGCGCAACGCCGTCGAGTCGCTGGAGGCCGCGCAGGCCGACTACATCGCCATGGAAGGCGACAACTGCGCGCTATGGGGCAAGTACGACAACTAGGCCAGGCTTCTCAACACAGAGGGAATTGATTCGCATGACCGGCGCACGGTGGCGAGGACACTCACACCCCGAGCTCTACGACATGATCCACTCTGGTCCGGGGCCGAACGCGTCCGACGCGCAGACGCAGTACTGGAAGGCCCTCACCGACGAGCTGGCCGAGGTCGACGCCGAGCTCAACAAGGCGCTCAGCAACCTGAAGGCCACCTGGGAGGGCTCGGCGGCGCAGAACGCCAACGACGGCATGACCCCGCTGCAGGCCTGGGCCGAGGACGCGCAGCACGGCTCGAACGTCATGGGCACGTCCAGCCAGTTCCAGGCCGACTACATCGCGACCGCGCGGGCCGAGATGCCCAAGCCGGTCCCGGTCACCACGCCCGAGCCGTCCGCCTGGCAGATGGCCACCGCCGCCGGCGCCGCGGTGCTGGGCAATGCGGGTCCGGCCGCCGCCGTGGCCGCGCAGGCCGTCGACCACGAGCGGCAGGAGGCGGCCCAGAGCGCGGCCGCCGACAAGGCCGTCGACACGATGAACACCTACGAGGCCAACAGCACCTGGAACCGCAACACGCTCGGTGAGTTCGTCCGCCCGCCGGACGTGGTGGTCTCCACCCCGCCGCCGGCCGGGATGGGCTCGGTGTCCGGCGGCGCGATCGGCGGCTGGATGGCCGGCAGCGGCACCTACACCGGCTCCGGCACCACCACCACGCGCGGCAGCTACACCTTCTCCGGTAGCGGTGGTGGGGGTGGTGGCGGTGGCGCCGCGCCGCCGCTGCCCGGTGGCACAGCCGGCGCCGGCGGTGGCGGCGGCTCGTCCTCGCCTCCGCCCGGCACCACGCCGTCCGGCTGGACGCCACCGCTGCCCGCACCCGCGCCCACGCCGACCCCGCCGCCGTCGACGCTTCCGCCCGGTGGCCACCCGACTCCCGGCCCCTACCCGATGCCGGCCCCGACGACGTCGCTGCCCGGCGGGGGCGGGTCGGGTCCGGGTGGCGGCAAGCCCGGCGGCAACCTGCCGACCGGTCCCCGCGGTGGCGCGCCCGGGCTGGGCGGTCTCGGCGGGCCCGAGGGTCGCGGCGGTGCCGGTGGGGCCGGTGGCCTCGGGGGTGGCCTCGGCGGCGCCGACCCGGACGGGGCCAGGCAGCTGGGCCGCGGTGCGGTCACCGGCATGGGTGTCGCGGGTGAGGGCGTGATCGGCCGGGGTGGTCCCGGCGGCGGCGCGTCCGGCGCCAGGGGCGGCGCGATGGGCGGCGGCCCGATGGGCATGGGCGCCGGCGCCCAGGGCGACGAGGACGAGGAGCACTTCTCCCCCGACTACCTGCTGGAGACCACCGACGTGTTCGGCGACGAGCGTCTGGTGTCTCCCGCGGTGATCGGCGAGGACCCGACCGACGAGGAGAAGTGACGGTCTTGGGTCTGGGGCCGGTCCGGGCCGAGCAGGAACCGATCTCGCTGTCGGCCCTCGAGTTCGATGTGCTCTGGGAGCACCTGCAGCTCGGCGCGATGCCGCTGGTGGTCAAGGTGCCCTCGCCCGGCAAGACGTTCGAGGAGCGGGCCGAGCTCGAGCAGCGGGCCTGGGCCGACCTGGAGAGTCGCGGCCTCGGCCGGCCGGTCGAGGTGCACCCGGAGATCGAGCGTCTGCTCCGGGTGCTGGCCCGGCCCGAGCGCGAGGTGGACGGCCGTGCCTACGTGGACGGCAGCCTCCGGCTGATCGTGGCCTCGGTCGGGGACGAGGCCGCGCTCGCCGTGCTCGGCACGGATCGGGTGACCCTCCGTGGCGTGTCCGCGAACGCCATGGCCTCGACCGCGGTCGGGATGCTGCCGGACCGGCCGGCTGGTCCCGGCCAGTCGGTGAGCCTGCGCAGCGAGGACTTCGAGGCGGCGGCGAACGGCGCCGGCGGGACCCAGGCGGGGTTCCGCGCCGCGCTGCTGGACCGCGGCGTGCGCGAGGACGACGCCGACGCGCTCACCGGCATGATCAACGACGTGCTCGGCACCGGCAACTTCGGCGCGGCGGCCCGCGACCGCCTCGGCCGGCGGCAGCGGGCCGACCGGGTGGTGTCGTTCTTCGACACCGAGGAGGGCCGCTACCTGCAGATCCGCCGGCCCGCCCAGGACGGCACGCTGTGGACCACGATCTCGCCGACCGACTCCCGCAAGCTCGTCGCGCACGTCGAGACGCTGCTCGGCGAGATCGTCAGGGCAACCGAGGAGTGAGGTGACGACGGGGCGGCGGCAGGTCGACCCGCACGAGCTTCGCGAGCGGATGGCCGAGGTGGCGCCCTGGCTGGCCGGCGGTGTCGAGCCCGACCGGGCCACCGTGGCCGCGGCCGTTCGGTTGAGCCTGCGCACCCTGGCTCAGCTCGCCCCTGGCAACACCGTGGAGGTGCGGGTGCCGCCGTTCGCCGCGGTGCAGTGCGTCCCCGGCCCGCGACACACCCGGGGCACCCCGCCCAACGTGATCGAGACCGACCCGCGCACCTGGCTGGAGCTGGCCAGCGGCGCCATCGCCTGGTCCGAGGCGCTGACCTCCGGCCGGGTCACCGCATCGGGCACCCGAGCCGATCTTGCCGCGCTCCTCCCGATCGTCCGGCTGTAACACGATGTGGGGCGACCCACCCCCGGACTAGTCCGAACGGGCGTGCCCAGGACCTACACTGCAGATACAGCCCGAACCCGTTCGCAGGGAGACGCTCCGGTGGCTATCGACCAGTTGCCAGCTGGATCCGAGACCGAGACCGAGCCCCGCGAGGAGTGTGGCGTCTTCGGTGTCTGGGCCCCCGGCGACGAGGTGTCCAAGCTTGCCTACTACGGCCTCTACGCGCTGCAGCATCGCGGGCAGGAGGCGGCCGGGATCTCGGTGTCCGACGGCCAGCAGATCGTGGTGTTCAAGGATCTCGGCCTGGTCAGCCAGGTGTTCGACGAGCAGGTGCTGTCGTCGCTGCGCGGGCACATCGCGGTCGGGCACTGCCGCTACTCCACGACCGGCTCCACCACATGGGAAAACGCCCAGCCGACGTTCCGCACGACCGCGACCGGGAGCGGACTTTCGTTGGGGCACAACGGAAATCTCGTGAACACGGCCGAGCTGCACGACCGGGCGAGAGCGGCTGGGATCGCCACGAACGGCGCGGGGCTGGCCGCCACGACCGACTCCGACCTGCTGTGCGGGCTGCTCGCCGCGACGGCCGCCGACCGGGGGATCGAGCAGGCCGCGATGGAGCTGCTGCCGACCGTGCGCGGCGCGTTCTGCCTGGTGTTCTCCGACGAGTCCACGCTGTACGCGGCGCGCGATCCGCACGGGGTGCACCCGCTGGTGCTCGGCCGGCTGGCCCGCGGGTGGGTGGTGGCCAGCGAGACGGCGGCGCTGGACATCGTGGGCGCGTCGTTCGTCCGCGAGGTCGAGCCGGGTGAGCTGCTGGCCATCGACGCCGAGGGGCTGCGCTCCTCCCGGTTCGCCAACCCCGAGCCCAAGGGCTGCATCTTCGAGTTCGTGTACCTGGCCCGGCCGGACACCACGATCAGCGGGCGGTCGGTGCACGCCACCCGGGTGGATATCGGCCGCCGGCTCGCGCGGGAGGCGCCGGCCGAGGCCGACCTGGTCATCCCGGTGCCGGAGTCGGGCACGCCGGCGGCGATCGGCTACGCGCAGGAGTCCGGGATCCCGTACGGCTCCGGGCTGGTGAAGAACCCGTACGTGGGGCGCACGTTCATCCAGCCCTCGCAGACCATCCGCCAGCTCGGCATCCGGCTCAAGCTCAACCCGCTGCGCGAGGTGATCAGGGGCAAGCGGCTGGTCGTCGTGGACGACTCGATCGTGCGCGGCAACACCCAGCGCGCGCTGGTGCGGATGCTGCGCGAGTCCGGCGCGGTCGAGGTGCACGTGCGGATCGCCTCGCCGCCGGTGCGCTGGCCGTGCTTCTATGGCATCGACTTCGCCTCCCGCGCCGAGCTGATCGCCAACGGGCTGGAGACCGACGGGGTGCGCCGCTCGATCGGCGCGGACTCGCTTGGCTACGTGTCGCTCGAGGGCCTGATCGCCGCCAGCGAACAGCCCCGCAGCCGGCTCTGCTCGGCCTGCTTCGACGGGGTGTACCCGATCCCGCTGCCGGAGCAGGCCAAGATCGGCAAGCACCTGCTCGAGGACCTGGAGCGGGGCATCAGCGGTTCGGCCACCCCGGTGCTGCCGGCAGGGTACGGTGCCGAGGAAGCACTGCAACGACCGTGACTGGGATCCATGACCGAGATCAGCCAGAGCACCCCGGCCACCTATGCCGACGCGGGGGTGAGCATCGAGGCCGGTGAACAGGCCGTCGAGCAACTCAAACCCTGGGCCGAGAAGGCGACGCGGCCGGAAGTCATCGCGGGGATCGGGGGCTTCGCCGGGCTGTTCAAGCTGCGCCTCGACCGGTGGAAGGAACCGATCATCGCCTCGTCCACCGACGGCGTGGGCACCAAGATCGCGGTGGCCCAGGCGCTGGACATCCACGACACGGTGGGCATCGACCTGGTCGCGATGGTGGTCGACGACCTCGTCGTGTGCGGGGCCGAGCCGCTGTTCCTGCAGGATTACATCGCGGCCGGCAAGGTGCTGCCGGACCGGATCGCCGCGGTGGTCAAGGGCATCTCGATCGGCTGCGTGCAGGCCGGCTGCGCGCTGCTCGGCGGCGAGACGGCCGAGCATCCCGGGCTGATGGCCGACGGCGCGTACGACCTGTCGGCCACCGGGATCGGTGTGGTCGAGGCGGACAAGGTGCTCGGGCCCGAGCGGGTGCGGCCCGGCGACGTGGTGATCGGCATGGGCTCGTCCGGCCTGCACTCCAACGGCTACTCGCTGGCCAGGCACGTGCTGCTGGAGATCGGCCGGATGCCGCTGTCCGGTCACGTCGAGGAGTTCGGCCGCACGCTCGGCGAGGAGCTGCTCGAGCCGACCAGGATCTACGCCAAGGACTGCCTCGCGCTCATCGCCGAGACCGAGGTGCGCGCGTTCGCCCACGTGACCGGCGGTGGGCTGGTGGCCAACCTGGCCAGGGTCGTCCCGCCCGGTGTGCGGGCGGTGCTGGACCGCGGGACGTGGACGCCGGCCCCGGTGTTCTCGATGATCGCCCAGCGCGGCCGGGTCGAGCGGGCCGAGATGGAGCGCACGTTCAACATGGGGGTCGGCATGGTGGCCGTGGTGGCGCCGGAGGACGTGGACCGGGCGCTCGCCGTGCTCACCGCGCGGCACGTGCCGGCCTGGGTGCTCGGCGAGGTCGCCCGGCTCGGCGACGACCCGGACGCCCCCGGGGTGGAGCTGCGCGGCAACCACCCGCGCTTCTGAGGATCTCGTCAAGAATCCGTCGGATATCCGGGCAACCCCGCCCTCGACCACCCCGTACCACCGAGTGACCGAGAGGACCATGGGTTCGTGCCTGACCGCGACGCGGAGTTCGGGGAGTTCCTGGACAGCCGGGCCGTCGTCATGCGCCGGACCGCCTACCTGCTGTGCGGGGGTGACTGGCATCGGGCGGAGGATCTCGTGCAGACCACGCTGACCAAGATCTACGTCGCGTGGCCGCGCCTGCGCCGCGGTGGCAACGTCGACGCGTACTCCCGCAAGGTCATGGTGCGCTCCGCCATCGACGAGTCCCGGCGGGCGTGGCGCCGGCGGGAGAGCGTGGTCGACGAGCTGCCCGAGGTCGCCGGCCCGCCGGCCGGGGTGGACGACGCGATCGACGTGCGTCGGGCGCTGGCCCGGCTGCCGGCCGGGCAGCGCGCCGTGGTGGTGCTGCGGTACTGGGAGGACCTGTCGGTCACCGAGACGGCGCAGGCGCTCGGCAAGAGCGAGGGCACGATCAAGAGCCAGGCGGCCAAGGGCCTGGCCACCCTGCGCCGGCTGCTGGCCGAGGATCGGGACGTGGTCGGGGACCAGACGTGAACGCGGACGCTGAGGACGTCAAGCGGCTGCTCGGCCGGGCGTTCGGGCCCGAGCCGCCGCTGAGGCTGGATCGCGACGAGGTGTTCCGGCGGGGGCAGCGCCGGGTGCGCGCCCGGCGCATCGCCGCGTCCGGGGGCGTGGCCGCGAGCGTGATCGCGGTGATGGTCGGCGCGGCGGCGCTGTCCGGACTGGGCGGCGCCGAGCCGGTCGTCCCCGCGGCGAGCCCGCCTCCGGCGACGGTGGCCACCAGCACGTTCACCACCGGCGCGCCGCCGAGCCCGAGCCTGCCGGTCAGCGCCTCCCCACGGACGTTCCAGCGCGGTGCAGAGCCGACCACCGACGACCGGGCCGCCGCCCTGACCAAGGAGTTGACCGGCGCCGGGGTGATCCCGGCCGGGTTCGAGATCATCCCGGTGCCGGCCGACGCCAAGCCGGCGCTGGTCTTCCGGCACTTCCGCGGCTCGTACCACCTGACCGCCGACCTTGTGGACCGCATGGGTGACGGCAGCATCCAGGTGCAGGTCAGCTACTCATGGCCGGACGAGCCGCTGCCCAGCTGCGCCGGCATCCAGGGCGAGCCGAGCTGCTACGTCGCCGAGCGGCCCGGTGCCCGGCTGTGGGTGCGCACGGACAAGCAGCCGTCCGGCTACATCACGTACCGGGTGGAGGCGGTCCGGGCGGACCGCACCCGGGTGTACGTGACCGCCAGCAACGTCGCCGCCCGTGGCACCGACGGCAAGCCGCCCACCCGGCCGTACCCGCCGGTGGAGCCCGCCGTGCTGGAGCGCATCGCGGCCCTGCCGGGTCTGTCGTTCTTCTGACCGGCATCCTGGAGACGTGACCGAGGAGCTCGCGGTGACCCGCTCGCTGGTGATCCCCGCCGGCGAGCTGCGGGAACGGTTCTCCCGGTCGTCCGGTCCCGGCGGGCAGGGCGTCAACACCGCCGACAGCCGGGTGGAGCTGTCGTTCGACGTGGCCCGCTCGCCGTCGGTGCCGGAGTGGCTGCGCGCCCGGCTGCTTGAGCGGCTGGCCGGCCGGCTGGTGGACGGCGTTCTGACGATCGCCGCCAGCGAGCACCGCGCCCAGCTGGCCAACCGGGCCGCGGCCAGGGAGCGTCTGGTCGCCGTGCTGCGCGCCGCCGCCGCGCCGCCACCCCCGCCGCGC
>NZ_DASZCQ010000286.1:0-2993 GCF_035942955.1 Actinophytocola sp.
CCGGAAACTCGTCGCGACGAGTTTCCGGGGCGGCGGGGGTCTGCCTTGGTGTGGACCCTGACGACGTCTATCCGGTGGTCGTGCTGAGCTGCGACGTCGAGTTGCGGTCCGGATCGGCCGCCGAGGTCGTCGACGCGCTGGCCCGGCTGCAACTCACCGCGCTGCGCTGCGGTGGCCGGATTCGGCTGCGCCGCGTCGATCCCGCCCTGCTCGCTCTGCTGGAGCTGGCCGGGCTGACCGAGTTGCTCGGCCGCGGGGAGCCCAGCTGACCTCGAGCTCACCGTCGACCGGCAGCGCCGCCCAGCGGTTGGCCAGCTCCTCGAGGAGGGTGCGGGCAGAGGCCAGCGCGGCGGCGGGGTAGGGGAACGGGTCCTGGCGCACGGCTCCCCATTGTTTGCGTGCCTTGCCGAGCAGGTCGTGGTCACCGGTCTCCACCGCCTTGTGCACCAGACCGGCCAGCGCCTCGGCGACGGTCAGCGCGCGGGACGCGGAGTTGGCCCGCACGATCCGGTCGGAACGCTGCCGCTCGTCGTGGCGGCGCGGACCGGACACGACCCGCATGTCGCCGAACAGGGCGCCGGCCATGATGCTGCCGAACACCCCGTCGGTCATCCACAGCGCGCGTTCGGTGGCGACGTGCGCGAGGTCGTGCGGGATGCGGTGCGTGCGGTCGAAGCTGGGCACGAACACCACCGCGCCGTCCGGCCGGTGCACGTGACACCAGTACGCGCCCGCCGCGCCCTTGGTGAACACCACCTTGGGGCGCGCCCCCTGCCGGCGTGCCGATCTCACCCGCCGATTGTGTGGACCGGTCCACGCTGGCGGCAACGGAGTTTCTCAGCTGAGGTTGGCGACCCGCTCCACCTCGGCGGTGCGCCCGGCCAGGATCAGCACGTCGCCCCGGCGCACGACGGTGTCGGCGGTGGCGTAGGTGAACCCCTCGCCGGACCGCTTGATCCCGACCACGGTCACCCGATACTTGCTGCGCAGCTGGCTTTCCCCGAGCGAGCGCCCGACCGCCTCGGCCGGCGCGATGGTCTTGGCCAGCGCATAGTCGTCCTCGAACTCGATGTAGTCGAGCATCCGCCCGGTGACCAGGTGGGCGACGCGCTCGCCCATGTCGTGCTCGGGCAGCACGACGTGATGCGCGCCGATCCGTTGCAGAATGCGACCCTGCTCCCGGCTGGTCGCCTTGGCCCAGATGTTGGCGATGCCGAAGTCGACGAGCAGCGACGTGGTGAGGATGCTGGCCTCGAGGTTGTCCCCGATCGCCACCACGGCCGTCTCCAGGTCCGGCACCCCCAGCTGCCGCAGCGCGTCGGCGTCGGTCGTGTCGGCGACCACCGCCCTGGTCAGCTCCTCGGCGTGGTCCTGCACGAGCCGCTCGTCGGCGTCGATGCCAAGCACCTCGCGCCCGTCCCTGGCCAGCTCGATTGCCAGCGAGCTGCCGAACCGCCCGAGCCCGAGCACGGCGATCGGCAGCCCGTCCGCCTGATTGTTCCGCCTAGCCAACGACAGGTCGCTCCTCCGGTAGCTCGTAGCGCCGTGGCCGCTCCCGCAACGCCAGCGCCGACGCCACGGTGATCGGCCCGAGCCGCCCGATCAGCATCAGCGCCACCAGTATCAACTGTCCCGCGGCCGGCAGCTGCCCGGTGATCCCGGTGGACAGCCCCACCGTCCCGAACGCCGAGCACGCCTCGAACAGCACCACGTCCAGCGGCAGCTCGGTCAGCACCAGCACGCCCAACGTCCCGGCGATCACCACCCCCACCCCGAGCAGCGCCACCGTCAACGCCTGCCGCTGCACGGTCGCCGGCAACCGCCGTCCGAGGACGTGCACGGTCGGCTCCCCGCGCACCTCCGCGAGCATCACGAACGCCAGCAACGCGAACGTCGTCACCTTGATCCCGCCCGCGGTGCTCGCGCTCCCCGCCCCGATGAACATCAAAATATCGGTGACCAACAACGTCGCCGGCTGCAGCTGACCCACGTCGAGGCTGTTGAATCCCGCCGTCCGCGGCGTCACGCTGTGAAACGTCCCCACCATGAGCTTGTCGCCGACGCCCATCGGCCCCAGCGTGCCCGGCTGAGCCCATTCCAGCCCCACGATCGCCAGCCCACCCACGACCGTCAGGCCGAGATACACCCCAATGGTGATCTTGGTGTGGATGGACCAGTGCATGGGTTTGCGCCGCAGCCGCCGCGCGATTTCCAGCAGCACCGGAAATCCCAGCCCACCGGCGATCATCGCCACCATGACCGGCACCATGACGATGGGATCGGTCGCGAACCCGATCAGGTTGTCCCGGTACAACCCGAACCCGGCATTGTTGAACGCCGAAATCGAATGAAAGACGCCGTGGTAGACGGCCCGGCCGAACGGCATGCCGTAGCTGGTCGCGAACCGTGCGATGAGCACCGCCGCCGTGACCGCCTCGATCAGGAAACTGGCCACGACGACCCCCGCCAGCACCCGCCGCAGGTCCCCCACTCCCACCGAGCTCGTCTCCGCCGCCGCGGTCAGCTGCATCCGCATCCCCAGCCGCCGCGACATGAGCAGCACCAGCAGCGACGCCAGCGTCATGATCCCCAGCCCGCCCACCTGGATCAGCGCCAGCACCACGAGCTCGCCGAACACCGTCCAGTGCGACCCGGTGTCGACCGAGGCCAGCCCGCCGCAGATCGCCCCGGTCGCCGTGAACAACGCGGTGACGAAGCCGGTCCCGTGCCCGCTCTCGGCCGAAACGGGCAGCATCAGCAACCCCGTCCCGCCCAAGGTCACCAGTCCAAACGCGACGACCACCAACCTGGCCGGACGCCGCCACGTGCGCCGCGCGATCACGGGGGTCAGGATGCCGGACGGGGTGGCACTCGGGAATGGCGGGGTTCCCGGGCCGGTGTGCCAAGGACTTGTTGGGGTCCGGGGGTCGGGCGGAGTGTAGGTGCCGCGTCTCCTGGAGCAGGAAGGGGCAGGGGTTCCCCTGCCTTTGGCC
>NZ_DASZCQ010000287.1:0-13591 GCF_035942955.1 Actinophytocola sp.
CGGCCACGGCCGCGGGCCCGCCGCCCACGATCACAATCGGTCGCCCGGCCATGGTGCTGACCGTACGGGTCGCCGCTGCGGATTCGGTAGTGGCGCCGTTGAACCGCGCAAGGATCAGCCGACGGTCCACTTCTGGTTGGCACCGCCGTGGCAGCTCCAGATCTGCAGCCGGGTGCCGTTGGCCGAGCTGTTGCCGGTCGCATCGAGGCACTTGTTGGCCTGCGGGTTGATGATGTCGCGGGCCGCGGTCACGGTCCACCGCTGGGCTCCGGTGCCGTTGCAGTCCCACAGCTGCACCCGCGCCCCGTCGGCCGTGGAGCCGCCGGACACGTCAAGGCACTTGCCAAGCGCCCGGATGGTGCCGTCGCCGCCGACCGTCCACCGCTGGGCCGCGGTCCCGTTGCAGTCCCACAGCTGCACGGCGGTTCCGTTGGCGGTGCTCGCCCCGGCCACGTCGACGCATTTGCCGCCGATGCCGGTGATCTGGCCGCCGGAGCCGCCGCCACCACCGCCGGAGTCGTTGGTCACCCGCACGTAGTCGATGACGAGCTGCTGCGGAAACACCGTGCTGCCGTCCGGGTCGCCCGGCCAGAACCCGCCCACCGCCAGGTTGAGGATGATGAAGAACGGGTGGTCGAACACCCACCGGTCGCCGCCGAGATCGGTGGGAGTGCGGGTCTGGTAGACGTTTCCGTCCACGGACCAGGTGATCCGGTTCGGCGCCCAGTCTATGGCGAACACGTGGAAGGCGTCGGCGAACGCCCCGCCGATCGAGAATCCGGCGCCGATGCCCTCGCCGCCGGAGTAGCCCGGCCCGTGAATGGTTCCGTGCACAGTGGACGGTTCGCGGCCGATGTTCTCCATGATGTCGATCTCGCCGCTCGCCGGCCAGCCGACGCTGCCGATGTCGTTGCCCAGCATCCAGAACGCCGGCCACATGCCCTGGCCGCGGGAGATCTTCATGCGGGCCTCGAAGTGGCCGTAGGTCTGGGTGAACCGGCCGGAGGTGTTGAGCCGGGCCGAGGTGTACTCGCACCGGCCGTACCAGCACTGGTAGTTCGCCGGGTTCTCCCGGCGGGCGGTGATCACCAGGTTGCCCTGGCCGTCGAGCGCGGCGTTGCTCGTGCTGTTGGTGTAGAACTGCCGCTCGTGGTTGTTGACGTTGTCCCCGGTCTCGGTCAGCCACTTGGTGCCGTCGACGCGGCTGCCGGCCGGGCCGTTGAACTCGTCGGCAAACGTGATCGCGGCGATCGAGGGATCGTCGGCCGCGCCGGCCCCGCTGGCCGGATTGCCGGTGGTGAGGGTTGCCGCGACCGCGGCCGACACCGCGAGAAGGGCAAGGAGTCTTGACATCGTTGTCACCTCTCGTGCGTGCACACGCTTCCACGCCGGAAACAGAAGCGTGGGCAGGGAAAGCGGTGACCGTCACGGGCCCGGTGACAGTGACCTTTGTTGCGTGTCGCAACAAAGTATGGCAGGTCCAGACCATTAAGGACAAGAGCTTTCCGGAACCGGTTCCAGCGAGCAGAACCGCAGGTCACGGCCGGGGTGGGAACTCGGCGATGTAGACCGGTGCGCCGATCCTGGTGGTGTCGGCCGGGTCGCCGACGCCGTTGACCACGTGGTCGATCGTTCCGGCGCTGAGGTTGACGGTCATGATGTGGTGCAGCCGGACGCCAGGGGTGTCGGGAACCTCGAAGCCGTTCTCCGTGTGAATGGCCGGGTTGTTCCGGTTGAAGACGTAGACGCCGCCGCCGTACAGGGTATGGGTGCGCACGCGCTCGCCGACCTTGTAGCCGGCGAAGCCCTCGACGGTCCCGTTCATCCAGTCGGCCTGGGTCGGCGGGTCGTAGGGCAGCTCGTTCTGGTACAGGACCGTGGTTCCGGCCTGGCCGTTCCAGACCGTGTTGTACCGCTGGAAATGCTCGACGAACAGGCCGGTCGCCGTCACGTTGTCGCCGTTGATGACGGCGCCGTAGCGGCCGATGTTGGTGTTCCAGCGTTCGGTGTCGGTCAGGCCGTCGATGCCGTGGTCGGCCCGCCACACCCAGGTGTGGTCGATGAGCACGTTGTCGCTGTTGACCTCCAGCGCGGTGTCGGCCTTTCCGATGTGCGGCCCACCGACCCGGAAGTACACATCGGACAGCGTGGTCGGGTCGTGCGCCGAGCTGTGCCCCCGGCCGTGCTTGCGGCCCACCCGCAGCAGGACCGGCGATTCCGCCGGACCGGCATCGATCGTGACGCCGGCAACGACAACACCGGAGACGTCGGCGACGTCGAGCGGCGTGGCGCCATTGACGGCGGTCAGCGTGGGATGACCGAGGCCGAGGACCACCGTGTCGGGCCGCCTGACCTCGATGCTGCGCGCAATGTCGTAGACGCCGGGCGTCAGCAGCAGGTGCTTGCCGCGGGCGAGTTGGCTGTTGATGAGCCGCACCGGATCCGACGGCGTCGCGACGAAGAAGTCGGTCAGCGGCAGCGTACGGCCCGGCGTCGGTCCGTCGGCCCACGAGATGCCGCGGGTGCTCGTCCGGGCCGCCGGCACCCGGACGTGGTACCTGCCCCGCGCGTCGACGAACAGGTACGGCTTCTCCCGGCTCACCGGCGTGGTGTCGAGCGTCGTGTACGGCGGGCTCGGGAAGGCGGCGTCGTCCGGAGCGCCGACGACGCCCGCGAAGACCTGGTTCCACACGCCGTTGGACCAGCCGCCGATCTCGCTGTTGCGGGTCAGCCACTGCTGCTGCGACCCGTTGATGGTCGCCGGCAGCCTCGAGTCGGCGATGAACCCGCCGCTGGCGAACTGCGGTCCGGCCGTGCAGTAGTCCATCAGCGACAGGGTGCCGCCGCCGATGTTCAGCCGGCGCATCGACACCGCCTGGGACACCGCCCAGAAGTTCGCCGACGCCCGGCACGCGTCCTGCCCGGCCGCGTCGATGTTGAGCGACAGGTTGGACAGCGTGCGCCAGAAGTTGACCAGCGCCAGGCAGTTGCTCGTGCCGCCACCCTCGAGGCAGCGGTTGTACACCTCCACCTTGCCGTTGATCACCACGTCGGTCGGCGACGCACCAAGGCCGGCGATCTCGGTGTAGTACCCGACCTTGATCTGCAGCGGCCGCTCCGCGGTGCCGTAGGTACCCGGCTTGAACAGGAAGGCCTGGCGCGCCGAGCCCATCTCGTCGTCGACCTGCCGGGCATGCGCCGCATCGAGGATCGCCTGGATCTCGCCGACCGCCATCCCAGGATCGAAAACGGTGACGTTCGCCCCGAGAGCCGGGGCGCCCGACTGCGGCGGACCGGCCGTCGCGGTCGTCGTGACGGTCGCGGTGAGCACGAGCGCGGCCACCAAGGCCCGGCCGACGCGGGGCCTACGGTGACGGCTTGTGCAAGCGCTCTCATCGGCTGGTTGGCGCACGATCCTCATCGGCCTGCCTATTCAGGAAGGAGACGCCGTCTCCGAGACTCGAGAGAGCGCTCTCTCGTCCGGCCGGACGGCACCTCACAGCGGACGAAGTGGTTGGGATGGTTTCTACTCCCCGATCCCGTCCAGCGCTACGGCCCACGGCCATCGGTTCGCTCCGGGGAACGCGTCCCACGGCTGCACGAACGCAGAACACGGCCACCGGAACGCGAGACACGCCGGGGCCGGTGCCGCACCACGGCGCCGCCATCCGCGGGCAGCCCCACCGTGTC
Source organism: Actinophytocola sp. (assembly GCF_035942955.1). Lineage (GTDB taxonomy): Bacteria > Actinomycetota > Actinomycetes > Mycobacteriales > Pseudonocardiaceae > DASYTH01. Next base: position 3,691 of record NZ_DASZCQ010000287.1, read on the forward strand.
CCCTGAGTTGTGGCGGTCGTCGCAACACCCCGGGTCAGAACTCGGCCGCGCTGCGCGAAGTGCAGATCAGCCAGGCTTGCCAGCCCGTTTGCCTGGCCGGCCCGCGTGGGGGGCGGGTTCGTGGGCCAGTCTCGCCGCCGCAACGAACGGTGATCTTGGCGCGGGGAGTCGTCCACGGGTTGGCGGTGTGCGGGCTGTCCTAGGGTGAGGGTGTGGAGAAGCAGGTCAGGTTCGGGACTGCCGACTTGGAGCCGGATCCGTGGCGGCCGTCGGCGTGGCTGGTGTCGGTCGACGGCGTTCTGCAGTCCTATGTGGACCTCGACGATCCGACCTACCTGAGGATGCCCTTCACGGTGTGGATGGCCCAGGTGATCGAGCGGCACTGGCCCGCGGGGGCGGCGATCTCGGCGGTGCACGTGGGCGGGGGTGGGCTCACGCTGCCGCGCTACCTTGCCGCGGACCGGCCGGGGTCGGAGCAGACGGTGTTCGAGCTCGACGGTCCGCTGGTCGATCTCGTGCGGGAGCACCTCGGCCTGGATGCGGTGCCGGGCGTGCGGGTGGAGGTGCGGGACGGGCGCGCCGGGGTCGAGGGGATGCCGGACGACAGCGCCGATCTCGTCGTCGTGGACGTGTTCCGGGGCGGGGACGTGGCCACGGAGCTGGCCACCGTCGAGTTCGTCCGGCAGATCGGCCGGGTGCTGCGGCCGGGCGGGCTGTATGCGACCAACCTGTGGGACGGCGGGGATCTGGGCTTCGCGTTGCGCGCGGTCGCCGCCATCGGCGAGGTGTTCCCGCACGTCCTGGTGTTCGGCGAGACCGGCGTGCTGATCAAGTTGCGGCCGGGCAACCTGGTCGTGGTCGCGTCGAGCCGGGAGCTTCCGGTTGCCGAGCTGGCGGCGTGGGCGAAGGACTACCCGAGCTCGGTCAACTGCCTAACGCCACCGCAGTTCGCGGACACGTGCGGGACCGCCCCGCCGCTGACCGAGGCCGACCCGCAGGTGCGGCTGGTGCCGTCGGTGCGGCCATGGCGGCGGGACTAGGTGCTCACCACGCTGGCGGTGGAGAACTACCGGTCGTTGCGGCGGCTGGTGGTGCCGCTCGGCCGGCTCAACGTGGTGGTCGGGGCGAACGGGAGCGGAAAGTCCAGCCTGTACCGGGCGTTGCGGCTGCTGGCGGAGTCGGCCCGCAACGGCGCGGTCGCGGCGCTGGCGCGTGAGGGCGGGCTGCCGTCCACCCTGTGGGCCGGACCCGAGCACCTCGGGCGTTCGGTGCGCGACGGCACGCACCCGGTCCAGGGCACGGTGCGGACCGGGCGGGTGAGCCTACGGCTGGGGTTCGCCGGCGACGAGTTCGGCTACGCGATGGACCTCGGCATGCCCACGCCGCACGACTCGCACTTCGACCTCGACCCGGAGATCAAGTGCGAGGCGGCCTGGGCCGGCCCGGTGCTGCGGCCGGCCACGCTGCTGACCGAGCGGCGCGGCGCCGCCGTGCGGATCCGCGACGGCGACGGCTCGTGGCAGCGCCTGCCGCACGCGATGCAGCCGTTCGACAGCATGCTCAGCGAGCTGGCTGACCCGCACCGGGCCCCGGAGCTGCTGACCCTGCGCGAGCGCATCCGGTCCTGGCGCTTCTACGACTACCTGCGCACCGACACACACGCGCCGGCGCGGGCCACGCAGGTCGGCACCAGGACGACGGTGCTCAGCCACGACGGCTCCGACCTGGCCGCCGCGCTGCAGACGATCCGCGAGATCGGCGACTTCGCCGCCCTTGACAAGGCCGTTGACCGTGCCTTTCCCGGCAGCCGGGTGGAGATCCTCAACCACGACGGCCGGTTCGACCTCGCGCTGCGCCAGCACGGCCTGCTGCGCCCGCTGCGCGGCGCCGAGCTGTCCGACGGAACGCTGCGCTACCTGCTCTGGGTGGCCGCGCTGCTCACCCCCCGGCCACCCCGGCTGCTGGTCCTCAACGAGCCGGAGACCAGCCTGCATCCCGACCTGCTGCCGCCGCTGGCCGAGCTGATCGGCGCCGCGTCCGCGCATACCCAGATCGTCGCGGTGACCCACTCCGAGCCGCTGGTGACCGCGCTGCGCGGGGTCACGGGAGCCGAGCCGCGGACGATCGAGCTGGTCAAGGAGTTCGGCCAGACCCGCGTCGCCGGGCAGGATCGGCTCGACGAGCCGCCGTGGCACTGGCCGAAGCGCTGATCACAGCCGGGTGGCCCGCAGCGTGTAGCCGCCGTCGGCGTTGCGGGTCAGCAGCTCGAAGTGCACCCCGGCGGTGGTGTCGGTGTAGCCGGCGACCTCGCCGGCGCCGAGATCGAAGGCCGCGTCGTTCAGGCCGCTGCCGCAGACGGTGGTGGCGGGGTGGGCGTCGATCACCTGGACCGGGCCCGACCCGGACCTGATGGCCGAGTCGACCCGGTAGATCAGCACGCCGCTGTCGCAGGCCGACGCGTCAAGGCCGGTGCGGGTCCGGACCTCGGCGACGTAGGCCACCGTCGTCGACGTCCGCACGATGGCCGCCTTGATTCCGCCCGTCGTGCCCAGCGGGGTGAGGGTGACCTGCGCCGACCCGGGCGCCGCGACGCAGCGCAGCTGGACCTCGTCGAGCCAGCCGAGCTTCCACTTGTGCCAGGCCAGGTAGTCCGGCGCCGGACCGCTGATCAACCCCATCAGGTCCCAGCCGCCGACGAAGGGATGCCCGCCGGCGAAGGAGTACAGGTCCGGCAGGCTGAACGTGTGCCCGCTCTCGTGGTTGAGCACCTTGAACCCCCAGCGCCACATGTCCTGCCCGAACGTCACCGCCTGCCGGAACTCGCGGCCGTCCGCGGAGACCCCGCTGCCGGCCGGCGCCAGGAACGTCGGCGAGAAGCTGATCGCCGCCGCGGCCCGGTTCGGGATGATGTGCAGCAGCTGGAAGCCCCGGAAGTCGACCGCCGGGTCCGCGGCCCGCACCGCGTCGAGGATGTACGCCCGGTGGGTGGAGAAGGTCAGCCCGCGCTGGAAGTTGTACGCGGTGGACTGCTGCGGCATCCGGAACCAGCGGTGCACCGGGGTGACGTCGAGCGTCAGCCGGCCGTACGAGCTGGTGGTGAACCACTGGGCGCCGCCGGGCATCAGGTTGGCGAAGTCGGTCGTCGTCGGCTCGGTGGCCGGCGCGTCCGGAAAGTCGACGAAGATCGTCACGACGGTCACCCTGCCCACCGGCCGGACGAAGTTCGCCCAGTTCGTCGGGCCCTCGGACAGGTTGACACCGGTGTTGGGCAGGGCGCACGGCCCGGTCACGTCCGACCCGTCCGACACGTCGGCGGTGGCGATTCCGGTCCAGGTGAACACGGCGGCGGCGGCGAGCGCGAGCAGGGATCGCATGGCAACCACACCCGGGATTCTGTTCGAAATATCGAACTATGTTCTAAATTCTGTACCGTACGGTAGACCGCCTGGCGGCACGGTTCAACCACGTGACGTGGGTGTGCCAATGAAGTTTTCCCTTATGTCGATCATGAGCTTTCGTTGCCAGGTAGTACCGGTTACCTCGGTCTACGCTGGGCTGGTGACCGATGTTCCGGGTGTCGACGACCGCCTGCGAGTGTTGGAGGCGGTCACCGACTCAGCCCTGGCCCGGCTCGAGTTGGACAAGATCATCGTCACCCTGCTGGACGAGGTGGTCGATGTGCTCCAGGTCGACACCTCGGCCGTGCTGCTTCATGACCCCGCGTCGGATCACTTGATCGCGACCGCGGCGGTCGGCATCGAGGAGGAGGTCTGGCAGGGCGTTCGGGTGCCGGTGGGGGCGGGGTTCGCCGGGCGGGTGGCCGCCGGCAGGCAGCCGGTGATCATGGATCGGGTCGATTCGTCCACCGTGGTCAATCCGCTGTTGTGGCAGACGGGCATCCGGGCCCTGCTCGGGGTGCCGATGCTGGTGCAGAACATGCTGGTGGGCGTGCTGCACGTGGGCTCGAAGACCGCGCGCCGGTTCACCGACGCCGACGTCGAGCTGCTGCAGCTGGTGGCCGACCGGCTCGCCCTTGCCGTGTCGGTGCAGCGGTCCAGTGCCGAGCGGCAGGCGGCGGCCGCGCTGCACCGGAGCCTGCTTCCCGGGCGGTTGCCCGCCGTGCCGGGGCTGGAGTTCGCGGCCCGGTACGTCCCGGGTGCCAATGTCGGCGTCGGCGGCGACTGGTACGACGTCTTCGACCTGCCGGGAGACCGGATCGGCATCGCGATCGGCGACGTGGTCGGCCACGGCCTGAGCGCCGCGGTGGTCATGGGCCGGCTGCGCAGCGTGGTGCGCGCCTACGCGATGGAGTCGGCCGACCCGGGTGAGGTGCTCGCCAAGGTCGACCGCAAGACCAGCCATTTCGAGCACGGCACGATGGCCACCATCGGCTTCGCGCTCGTCGAGCCGTCCCACGACCGGTTGCGGCTGGCCCTGGCCGGCCACGCGCCGCCGCTGCTTGCCGACCCGGACCGGCCGGCGGCCTTCGTCGACGTTCCCACCGGTCCGCCGATCGGGTTCGGCCTGGCCACGACGCATCGCGACAGCGGCGTGGTCGACCTGCCGCCGGGCGGGCTGATGGTCTTCTACACCGATGGTCTGGCCGAGCGGCGCGACCGTCCCCTCGACGACGGGATGAGCATGCTGCGGCAGGCGGTCACCACCGACGCCCCGGACCTGGTCTGCGCCCGGGTCATGGCAGCCCTGGTCGGAACCCACCCCGCTCAGGACGACATCGCCCTGCTGGTGCTCCGCAGGTCGGCGACATGAGCATCGTCAAAGGTTGAGATTTCCGTGGATGTCACGGGCCTGCACGACCTTCCCGCTGATCTGTCCGGAAATCTGGTTGGCGACCCCCGCCGTTTCGGCATGCTGCGCGAAGATCGCTTGCCATTCGGTGCGGAGCTGGTGTGCGAACGTGGGGTCGTCTCGCTCGGCATGCTCAAGGGCCGTGGCGAGCGCCAGCACCTGAGGCGAACCCTCCGCGGCACCGCCGGCCGCGGTCAGAGTCTCGGTTGCGGCACGGTCCCCGCCGAACTTTCTCTTCACGAGATCGTAGAGGTTTCCGGCGGCTCTGCCGGCGAGGGCGGCCGCGATGGCGACGAGGACCGGCTCGGGCATGACGACTCCTCGGCTGTGTCACTGACGGTGAACGTCGACTGCTTCAGGGTAGCCGACGTTTCATTCAAGCTCGGCGATCCGCCGCGAAATGATCAATTCTGATTCGGCCGGCGACAATGCGTCCGCCCGAAGACGATCCGCCGCCAGGTGGTAAATGGCGACGTCGTCCCGATCCTGCAGGTAGCTCGAGCCGTTGAGGAACTCGAGGTAGCACACGCTGGACGCCATCTCGAACGTCAGCAACTGAAAGGACCCGTACAGCCCGGGATGCACCGGGACATCGGGCGGCATCAGGCGCAAATCCACCGTGTCCAGCCGCATCATCCTGCGTAGATGCTGGAGTTGGGCCCGCATCACCGACGGCCCACCGACGATCCGGTCGAGCACCTGCTCCTCGATCACCGCCTGGAACCGCAGCGGCGGCTCGCCCCGGAGGCGTTGCCGCGCCATCGTGGTGCGCACAGCCCGCTCGACCTGCGCCGGCGGAACTCGCAGATCTCCGGCGAGCAACGCCGTTGCGTACTCGCGCGTCTGGAGCTGGCCGGGCAGCACCAGCGGCTGGTAGCAGAACTCCTCCTCCGCGATACGCTCCAGGTCGACGAAGATCCTCGACCACGTAGGCACCGCATCCGTGCCCCGAGCCTCCCGTGAGCTGCGCTCGGCCATCCTCGCCAACGCCACCACACGCTTGATCTGCCGCTCATCGGTGCCGTACTCGCGGAGGAGCCGGATCACCTCGTACGGCTTCTGGGCGTTCCTCCCGCTCTCCAAATAGTTGATCTTTGTCTGCGTGCACGCGATGACCCGCCCGGCGGCTTGCTGGCTGAGCCCGGCTCGCTCCCGGTTCTCCCGCAGCGCCTGGCCCACCAGGAACGACGCCGCCAACCGCCCAACCATGTCACCTCCGGGCACACCCCGTCGCAGGTATGGGGCAAGGTATGTATACCATGTGCTGGTGAACGACAGCCGTGACGACGCGGTCGCACAAGCAATTGGAATGGAACTGCGAAAAGCTCGCGAAAGTGCGGGACTGACGCGCGCCGACGTCGTCGCCATGTTACCGGGAAAAATTCACGCCCAAACGCTCGCCAGCTATGAGCGCGGAATCAGGCAATGCCCGGTAGGCCGGTTCATCAAAATCTGTGGGGCGATCGGCGTGTCCGCCTCTGACCTACTCGGTTGGGCGATGCAACGCGCCGAGATCGATCTGCAGACGATCGAGGTAGACCTCGACGCGGTACTGAACGACAAACACATAGAACTCCTGCCGTTGCATCGATGGGCCCGTAGGAGGCTCGACGCCGACCCGGACGAACCTGGAATCGCCCGGCTGGATCGGATAGTTGTCCAGCAACTCGCGACGATGCTGGGCCTCACCCGACCCGAATTCGTCAAGCACCTCATCGCGTTCACGCCCCAGCCACGCCCCCGGCGGAGAACGGCCGGCCGGTAGCCGGAAGCGAGTCCACGGGCTCAGGGTCCCGAGTGGACCACGGCGTTGACGTCCGGGGGGTCGCGGAGGAGGCCGTAGCTGACCATTTTGTCGCCGAGGAACCGGAGCGAGTCGACGTCTACTCGTTCGCTCCAGACCGGGATGTTGACGGTGGGGGCCAGGGCGGGATTGAGCTTGGCGATCGCGGGGAGTGCGGCGCGGTATTCGTCCGGGTGCTCGGTGATGTACCTGGCAGTTTGGGCCGCGGCGGCCTGGAAGGCGCTGATCACGGCCGGGCTCTGGCGAATGTACTGCTCGGTGGCGGAATAGGTGCCGACGCCGAGGTTGGCCTTGGACTCGACGTAGGGCCGCAGCAGCAGCCGGGCGCCGGCGCCGCGGGCCATGGTGACGAACGGTTCGATGACGAAGGCGGCGTCCACCTGGTGCTTTTCCACGGCCGGGAGCATGGACGGGAACGGTAGCTCGACCAGCTTGATCGCGCCGATGTCGACGCCGTTGGCTTCGAGGGCGGCCTTGAGCGCGACCTCGCTGACGTTCTTGAGGGTGTTGACGGCGATCGACTTGCCGGCGAGGTCCTGCGGCCTGGTGACCGGGCTGTCGGCCGCGACGATGACGGCGGAGAAGTCGGTGTTCGGGTCGGCGCCAACGGACGTGCCAGGTGCGATGATCTTCAGGGGGAGTCCGGTGCTGCGGGCGAGCAGGACGGACACCATGTTGGACCCGCCGATCTGCATCTCGCCGGAGACCAGGTTCGGGATGATCGCGGCGCCGCCCTGCTGGGCGACCAGCTCGACGTCGAGCCGGTGCTCGGCGAAGATCCCCTTCTGCACGCCGAACGCGATGAACGAGGCCGGCGCCCCTTCGACGTCGCCGACCTTGATGCTGACCGGGGCCGTCAGACTCGGGCCGGCCTGGGCGCCGGGCGCGTCGGTTTCGCCGCCGCAGGAGGCCACCGCGAGCAGCAGAACCGTGCCGAGCGTCCGGGCGCGACGCGAGCCGGTCGCGGAACGCCTTGCCATGGGACCGCCTCCCTAGAGGTTGAGCAGGCGGCGCGCGTTGCCGTTGAAGATCGCGGCGCGCTGGTCGTGGTCGAGCCCGATCTCCTCGAGGTTGGCGATGGTCGCCCGGATGTAGCCGGGCCCCTTCTCCGGGTCGAACGGGCTGTCGGATCCGAACAGGACGCGCTCCGCTCCGTAGAAGTCGATCGTGCAGCGCAGCGCGTGGGCCGCCCCGAACATCGCGGTGTCGGCGTAGAACATGCGGAAGTAGTCCAGCGGCCGGCGGGACAGGGCGGGGCCCTCGACGAGCTCCCGCTGGTCGTCCGGGGTGCGTTCGCCGAGCTGGTCCCAGCCGGGGCCGACCCGCCCCGAGAAGTGCGGCACCATGCTGCCGCCGTGGTGGATGAGGAACTTCAGGGTGGGGTGGCGCTCGAGCACGCCGCCGAACACGATCCGGGCCATGAACGCCGACAAGTCGTACTCCCAGCCGAAGGTCCACCAGATCTCGTACCGGGAGCGCCGCTCGGTGGGGTAGTCCGGCCAGTCCGCGTTGCGGCACGGGTGCACCTGGATGACGCGGTCGAGCTCGGCCATGGCCGCGTAGAACGGCTCGAACCGGTCGTCGTCCATCGGGTGCCCGTGCACGTGCGTGTAGATCTGCACTCCGAGCGCGCCGAGCTGCGTGCAGGCGTACTCGACCTCGGCGACGGCGGCCTCGGTGTCGTCCATCGGCAGGCACGCCATGAACCCGGCGAAGCGATCGGGATGCTTGGCCACCAGCTCCGCGAGGGCCTCGTTGCCGATCCGGGCCATCTCCCGGGAGACCGCGGGCGAGCCGAGATCCTCCACCGGCGGCGCGCAGATGTTGATCACCTGCCGGTACTCCCCGAACTCGTCCATCTGCCGGAACCGCACGTCCAGATCGACCAGCGACGGGATCTTCGACACCCGCCTGCGGATGTTCGCCGCCGCGGGCGACGTCTCCATCTCGAAGAACCGGTCGTAGTACGCCTTCGGCATGGTGTGGCAGAACGCGTCGATCTTCTCCATGGCGAGATCCCCTACCGTGTACGCATAGCGCACAGTCGTTCGCTTTGCGTAGGATCCTCAAACCATAGGCGTCCGCGCCGTCCGGCGTCAACGAGGACCGAACCACCGGGGCAGGTGGTCGAGCAGATCCCGCTGATCGTCACCGACCCAGGCCACGTGGCCGTCCGGCCGCAGCAGCACGGCGGGCACGTCGAGCTCCTCGCTGACGTCGACGACGTGGTCGACGTGATCTCCCCAGTCCGCGACGGAAAGCCGGCCGGTCTGGTCGAGCAGCAGCCCGCGGCCGCCGTGCATCAGCGCGTAGAGGCGTCCCCGCTTCAGCCCGATGTCCCGCAGCCGACGGCCGAGCAGGTCGTGACCTTCGCCGAAGTCGTAACGGATCCCGATCGCGATGATCTTCTCGATCAGGTACCGGTTCACCTCCTCGAAGTCCATCAGCTCCGAGAGCAGCCGGCGCACCGCCTGGGCACCCGGCTCGGTGGAGATCAGCGCCATCTGCGCGCGGGTGTTGTCCAGCACGGCGGCGGCCACCGGGTGCCGTTCGGTGTGGTAGCTGTCCAGCAGCCCCTCCGGGGCCCAGCCGTCGATCTCGGCGGCCAGCTTCCAGCCGAGGTTGAACGCGTCCTGGATGCCGAGGTTGAGGCCCTGCCCGCCGGTCGGCGGGTGGATGTGCGCCGCGTCGCCGGCCAGCAGCACCCGGCCGACCCGGTAGCGCTCGGCCAGCCGGGTGGCGTCGCCGAAGCGGGAGAGCCAGCGCGGTGAGTGCACGCCGAAGTCGGTGCCGGCGATCGCCCGCAGCTGCCGCTTCAGCTCGTCCAGGGTCGGCGGGACCGTGCTCCTCGGCCACCCCCTCGGCGGGCGCGACGACCCGGTATACCCCGTTCCCGAAGGGCACGGCGCCGAACCCCCGATGGGTCTTGTGGACTTCGGCCACCACGGCGGCCAGCTCCTCCGGCGGCACGGTCACCTCGACCTCGCCCAGCAGCCACTCGGTCCTGGCGGGCTCGCCGGGGAACCCGACGCCGAGCAGCTTGCGCACCGTGCTGCGGCCGCCGTCGCAGCCGACGAGGTAGCGCGAGCGCAGTCGCGTGCCGTCGGCCAGCTCGGCGGTCACCCCGTGGTGGTCCTGGCTCAGCCCGACCAGTTCGCTGCCGCGCCGGATCTCGGCGCCGAGCTCGGCGGCGTGCTCGGTCAGCAGCCGGTCGGTGACGGGCTGCGGGATGCCGAGGAGGTACGGATGTGCGGTGTCCAGCCGATCCGGCTGCGGCTTGTTGATGCC
>NZ_DASZCQ010000288.1:0-34738 GCF_035942955.1 Actinophytocola sp.
GCCGGTGCTGGCGACGCGGGAGGACGCCGGGATCGGGCCCGTCGAGGGGTCGGGCCCGATCCCGGCGACATGCCATCCTGGGACGCATGATCGAGGCCATTGCCGCCGGCGTGCGTGCCGGCACCGTCGATCCCGTCGAGCTGGCCGAGCGGGCGCTGGCCAGGGTCGGGGAGAACTGCGAGCTCAACGCCGTCGTGCACGTGGACCCCGACGCGGCGCGCACCGCCGGCCGGGACGGCCCGCTGGCCGGGATTCCGTTGCTGGTCAAGGAGATCATCGAGGTCAAGGGGTGGCCGCACCGGTGCGGCTCCCGGGTGTTCGCCGACCGGGTGGCCGCCGCCGACGCCGAGATCGTGCGCCGCGCCCGCGCGGCCGGGGCGGTCCTCATCGGCCTTTCGCACAGCCACGAGTTCGCCTACGGCTGCACCGGGACGTCCAACATGGCCGGACCGTGCCGCAACCCGCACGACCCCGGCCGGATGACCGGCGGCTCCAGCTCGGGCTCGGCCGCCGCCGTCGCCGCCGGCATCGTGCCGCTCGCGCTCGGCACCGACACGGCCGGCTCGGTGCGCGTCCCGGCCGCGCTGTGCGGGGTGGTCGGCGCGGTGCCGCACCGGGGCACGCTGCCGACGCGCGGGGTGTTCCCGCTGTCGGTCACCCTCGACCGGGTCGGGGTGCTCACCGCGTCGGTCGCCGACGCCCGGTACGCCGTCGGCGTGCTCGCCGGGACCGACCTGCCCGACGAGCCGGCGTCCGCGCCCCGGCTCGGCGTGCTCGCCGATCCCGAGCTGCTCGACTGCTCCGCCGAGGTCAGCGACGCCTACCGCGCCGCGCTCGACCGCTTCGCCGACGCCGGCGCCTGGGTGGTCGAGGTCAAGCCGCCCGACTGGCGGCTGCTCACCGGCACCGCGTTCGATCTCCAAGGCCCGGAGGCGGCCGCCCTGCACAGCGAGCTGGCCGCCCCCGTCGAGGACTACCAGCCCGACGTGCGCGAGCGGCTGCGGGTCGCGTCCGAGGTCCCCGGCTGGCGCTACGTCCGCGCCCGCGACCGGATCCCCACCCTCAACGCCGAGCTCGGCCGCCTCCTGTCCACAGTAGACGCCGTCGTCTTCCCCACCGTGCCCATCGTGGCGCCCCCACTGGACGCCACCGAGGCCGTGGTGGCCAGCGGCCGCGCCCCCGTACGCGACCTCCTGCTCCGCAACAACCGCCCCCTCAACGTCACCGACTACCCCGCCCTGAGCATCCCCCTCCCCAGCCCCGGCCTACCCGTCGGCCTGCAACTCATCGCCGCCGACGACCCCGCGGCCTTCGCAGCCGCCGCCTGGGTGGAGCGGACCCTCACAGCCGGGTAGCGACGAAGATCTTCACCGGGTCGGCAGGGGCGCCGTCGACCGGTGCCGGGTCTTCCGGGGTGGGGGCGATGCCGGCGGCGGCGATGCGGTCCAGGGTGGCCAGGCCGAGCAGGCCGACCGAGCCGAAGATCGAGAAGTTCGGGCGCAGCCGGGAGTCGGTCTGCACCATGAAGAACTGGCTGCCGTTGGTGTCCGGGCCGGCGTTGGCCATCGCCAGGGTGCCGCGCGGGTAGATCTTGCGCTCGCCGGTCGGGTCGTCCGGCCACGGCGCCAGGTCGGTGGGCAGCTCGTCTTTGTACCGGTAGCCGGGGCCGCGCTCGCCGGTGCCGGTCGGGTCGCCGCACTGCAGCACCTTGAGCGTGGGGTAGGCGGTCAGCCGGTGGCAGATCGTGCGGTCGTAGAAGTCGTGCCGGACCAGGTGCAGGAAGCTTTGCACGGTGCACGGCGCCTTGGCCCGGTCCAGGGTCAGGTCGATGATGCCCTGGTTGGTGACGAGCAGCACCAGGACCGTGCCGCGGCTGGGCGTCCTGCGGGGGTCGGGCGGCAGGGGGACCGGTCGGGCCGCCGGGTCGTCCGGGGTCTCGGTGTACCGGCAGGGGCCGGGAGTGACGCCCAGATCCGCCGCCGCCGGGCCGGCGGCCAGCAGCAACCCGCCCGCCGTCAGCGCCGCGGTCAGGGCGATTCCGAGAAGTCGCAATGGTTTCCTCGACATAGCCACCGAGCCTAGGGCCGCGGCGCACCCCGGAAGAGGATCCCGTTTTCCCATACTGGGTACGCTCGCTTACGTGTTCGACACCCTCTCCGACCGGTTGACCAGCGTCCTGCAGAACCTGCGGGGCAAGGGCCGGCTGTCCGACGCCGACATCGACGCCACCGCGCGCGAGATCAGGATCGCGCTGCTGGAGGCCGACGTCGCGCTGCCCATCGTCCGCACGTTCATCGCCAAGGTCAAGGAGCGGGCCAAGGGCGCGGAGGTGCACGCCGCCCTGAACCCGGCCCAGCAGGTCGTCAAGATCGTCAACGAGGAGCTGATCGGCATCCTCGGCGGCGAGACGCGCCGGCTGAACCTGGCCAAGACGCCGCCGACGGTGATCATGCTGGCCGGCCTGCAGGGCTCCGGTAAGACCACGTTGGCCGGCAAGCTGGCCAAGTGGCTGGCCGGCCAGGGGCACACCCCGCTGCTGGTGGCCGCCGACCTGCAGCGGCCCAACGCGGTCACCCAGCTTCAGGTGATCGGCGAGCGCGCCGGGGTGCCGGTGTTCGCCCCGGAGCCGGGCAACGGGGTTGGCGACCCGGTCGACGTGGCCAGGCGCGGCGTCGACGAGGCCCGGCGCGCCCAGCACGACATGGTCATCGTCGACACCGCCGGCCGGCTGGGCATCGACGAGGAGATGATGCGTCAGGCGGCCGACATCCGCGAGGCCGTGCAGCCCGACGAGGTGCTGTTCGTGGTCGACGCGATGATCGGCCAGGACGCCGTCACCACCGCCGAGGCGTTCCGCGACGGGGTCGGCTTCACCGGTGTGGTGCTCACCAAGCTCGACGGCGACGCCCGGGGTGGCGCCGCGCTGTCCGTGCGCGAGGTCACCGGCACGCCGATCATGTTCGCCTCCAACGGCGAGAAGCTCGAGGACTTCGACGCCTTCCATCCCGACCGCATGGCGTCGCGGATCCTCGGCATGGGCGACCTGCTCACCCTGATCGAGCAGGCCGAGCAGCACTTCGACCAGCAGCAGGCCGAGGCCGCCGCCGCCAAGATCGGCACCGGCGAGCTGACCCTCGAGGACTTCCTCGAGCAGATGCTGGCGGTGCGCAAGATGGGCCCGATCGCCAACCTGCTCGGCATGCTCCCCGGCGCCGGGCAGATGAAGGAGCAGCTGGCCCAGGTCGACGACAAGCACCTCGACCGGCTGCAGGCGATCATCCGCGGCATGACCCCGGCCGAGCGGCTCGATCCGAAGATCATCAACGCGTCCCGCCGCCAGCGCATCGCCCGCGGCTCCGGCGTGGCCGTGCGCGAGGTCAACGACCTGGTCAACCGGTTCTTCGAGGCCCGCAAGATGATGCAGCAGATGGCCGGCCGGTTCGGCTTCCCAGGCTCGCGGCCGAGCAACCGGTCCAAGAAGGGCAAGAAAGGCAAGAAGGGCAAGGGCCGCGGCCCCACGCCGCCCCGGATGCGCGGCGGCATGCCCGGCCTCCCCGCCGCCATGCCCGACCTGTCCGCGTTGCCGCCGAGCCTGCGGGATCTCCCACCGGGGCTCAACGACCTGCCACCCGGCTTCGACCCGTCGAAGCTCAAGTTCCCCAAGAAACCCAGGGAGAACTAGACGGTGGCCCCCGCCGGTCGAGGCGGGGGCCACCGTCGTTCTTGGCGGTTACAACGCGAACGCCTGCAGCTCGGAGATCCGGACCGTCTGCGCCACGGTCGGGTTGCCCGTGGTGCAGTCGCTGGTCGACCTGGGGTCGGCGTCCTGGTCACCGGCGTACTCCGGAGCGCCCGTGCACTGGTTGGTGAGCACCCGGATCTGCAGGTGCGTGGCCAGCGTCGGGAAGAACCGGAACGACCGGCTGATCAGGTCCGCGGCCGTCGGCCTCGGCACGTTGGCCGGGAACGCGTTGGCCGGGCTGGTGAAGACCCGCCGGTAGCCGGCCGGGTCGGCACAGTTCTGGCCGAGCGCCGCGTTGCAGGACAGGATCTCGAACTGGCGCAGCGCCGTGAACCGGTTCTGCGCGCCGGGGTCGGCGTCGCCCTCGATCGCCGGCCGCAGCAGGGCGCTCACGTTGACCCGGCTGACCAGCTGCGGGCCGTTGCCGGCGAGGTCGACCGTGACGGTCTTGCCGGCCACCGGGGAGCCGATCGACGCCCAGTTGGTTCCCTCGGTGTCGTCGATGAGCTTGTCCAGGTTGACCCCGTCACCGGAGGCGGTCGCCCCGGAGCTGGCCGACGCGACGTTGCGCAGCAGCGGCGACACGATCGTCTCGCGCTCACCCGGCCGCAGCGTGCGCTGGGTCCGCATGCTGCCGAACCCGGCCCCGGCGACGACGAACGTGTACCGGCCCGGCGCGATCTGCGCCGTGTCGGGCAGCGGCGTGGCCGGGTCGGTGTCGGCCACCGGCATCGACCGCGCCTCGTAGTCGCCGACGTAGAGCCGCACCGGCGCGCCCGCGGCCTGCCCGGCGGCCAGCAGCCGCACGGTCGCGTTGCGGGCGAACGGGGACGCGAAGCTCGGAATCGCGTCCTGGTCGTTCGGGTCGGTGCTCGACGCGCCCTCGCCGAGGCCGTGCTGGGCGAACGCGTTCCACAGCAGATCGGCGTTCGCGCCGCCGAAGCGGATCTGGTCGGCGGCCAGCATCGAGTCACGCAGGTCGACGTAGGTCACCGCGCCGGAGGCGTTGAGCAGCAGGGCGTCGAACTCAAGCTGCATCCACCGCCGGTTGCCCGGGCACCGCTCGACCGGCACCTTGCCGTCCGCGCAGTCCCGCTGGAGGGCCGGGGTGCCCAGCCCGTACCGGTCGATGAACGCCTGCCGGACGTCGAAGCTGGTCGCGCTCCAGATCTCGCCGTCGGCGTGCACCTGCTGCCCGACCAGGTCGTAGGACAGGTTGCTGTAGTTGAGCGGGCTCTTGCTCATGTCGTAGTTGCGGATGCCCCGCTCGGTGTCGCCGGTGACGTACCCGCCGGTGATGAACGGGGTGTCGCCCTTGGGTCGGAACCCGTACTCGAACAGGTACTCCATGGCGAGCAGGTCGGAGTGCGACTCGTTCATCGCGCCCGCCTGCGCGCCCTGCCAGCCGGTGTTCGGGCCGCCGATCATGCGACCGGTGATCGCGTGGGCGTACTCGTGCCCGATCACCGACATGTCGTAGTCGCCGTCCACGCAGGGCGGGTAGAACCCGCCGGGCGACGGCTGCCACAGGAACATGTTGGTCACCGGCACGGTGCCGTCCGGCCCGCTGGCCTGGTTGGCGTTGTTGCGGGACGGGAAGTTCGGCGGGGCGCCGCCGGCCCGCCCGCCGGCCTGGGCGTTGCCGTGCTCGGCGTCGCCGTCCAGCCCGCCGCGGTCGCCGTTCTCGGTCTGCATATTCCAGGTCTCCTCGGTGAAGCCGAGGTGGTACGACCAGTCGTGCATGCGGTTGTGCATGGCGAACAGGTTCGCCAGCGCCGCGTTGATGTCGTTCTCCTGCGGGGTGGCGAACACGTCGGGGTTGCACTTCGACTCGAACCACTGATTGGTCCACGGGTACTGGTAGTCCCTTGTCGGGCTGGGCGCGGCCGGGCGGGTGCCGATCGTGCCGTTGGCCAGGCTGTCCCACTTTTCGAAGTCCCGCACGGAGTTGCCGGCCGTTGTCTGCGACGGCTGACCGGTCACCGGGTCGATGTCCCAGGCCACGCCGCGGTCGGCGGTGGCGACCGCGCGCTCGCAGCCGGGCGCCGGGGTGAAGCACCAGGTCACCCTGGTGTCCCGGGTGGAGTTGTCGGGCGGCGGGTTGGCGGGGAAGACGTCCCATTCCGGGTTCTCCGGGGCGTAGTGCTGGTCGACGATGTCCTCGCGCACCAGCACCTGGCCGGTCCGGGCGTCGATGTAGGTGGTGTACCCGGTCAGCTCGCCGTCGCCGCCGCTGATCAGCACGACCTGGTAGGCCGCACGCGCCGGGGCGTCGGGCATCGGCACCGCGCCGAGCTGGACCCGCCGGGTCGCCAGGTTGTCGGTGGCCAGGCCCGCGTCGGCCGCCGCGGCGGCGAGCGCCTGCTCGGGCGACAGGGTCGCCGGCTCGGGCGCCGGGCGGTCCGGGCTCAGCGACGAGCTGAGATAGCTGACGGCCCCGTCCCGGATGCCGAAGGCGGCAAGTCCGTCCATGACGGACGGTAGCGATCCAAATCGCTGCCGCAACATTACGTAAGAACCCTGGCCCATGGGGCGGCTCACCAATACATCCATCGCATTGATGGATTGCTCTGATAAGCCGAACGTCTCATTGTTGCTCGTCAGATAACCGCGCGCGATCGCGACCGGATCGCCGGACGCGATACGCGGCTGGGCATCGACGCGCGGCACGAGGGTGGCCGGCGTGCCGTACCGGTTCCACCGGACGGACGTGCTGCGCTCGCCGGCCAGCGCGCGCTGCCGGTCGGTCGGCTGAGCCGTCCCGGATCTGTTGTCGACGTCGCCGTCGTGGGTGTGGTCGCCCTGGATCTCGGCGACGGGGAGGCCGGCCGACGCCGGTTCGCCGGACGCCGACTCCATCGACAACATGCTCATTGCTAATAATGCGGCCGCGGCGAGCGTCATGGCCCTCCGGAGATGAGATCTCCGCATCTGTGCACGCCTCCCATGGGGATCGGGTCGAATGGGGAGAAATGTGACTCCCCAGCTTCCCTCCGGGCGCGCGCGAAAGATAGCCGCAATTCGTATGCATTACATTTGTGCGCGATGCGAACGCGCTGGTCCGCTCGGTAGCCTTCCGGCATGACCGCGCTGCACGTGCGGGGAGTGGTGCTCCCCGAGGGCGAGGAACGCGACCTGTGGATCGTCAACGGCCGGGTCCGCACCGAGCCGGTAGCCGGTGCACAGTCCATTGTGGACGGCGGGTTCCTGGTGCCCGGCCTGGTGGACGCGCACTGCCACATCGGGCTGGCCGCCGGCGACCTGGCCGCAGCCGAGGCGCAGGCCCTTACCGACCGCGACGCCGGCACGCTGCTGATCCGCGACTGCGGCTCACCGATGGACACCCGGCCGCTACAGGAGCGGCTCGACCTGCCCCGGATCATCCGCGCCGGCCGGCACCTCGCCCGGCCAAAGCGGTACATCCGGCACATCGGCGTCGAGGTCGAGGACCCGGCCCGGCTGCCGGCCGTGGTCGCCAGGGAGGCCGAGTACGGCGACGGCTGGGTCAAGCTGGTCGGCGACTGGATCGACCGGGACCTCGGCGACCTTGCCCCGCTCTGGCCCGACGACGTGCTCGCCGAGGCGATCAAGGTCGCGCACGAGGCCGGCGCCAGGGTGACCGCGCACGTGTTCGGCGAGGACGCCCTGCCCGGACTCATCGGCGCCGGCATCGACTGCATCGAGCACGGCACCGGGCTGTCCGACGCGCTGATCGCCGACCTGGCCGAGCGGGGCACCGCGCTGGTCCCCACCCTGATCAACATCGAGCGCTTCCCCGACATCGCCGCGGAGGCCGACAAGTACCCGACCTACGCCGCGCACATGCGGGCCCTGCACGCCAGGGTCGGCCACACCGTCTCGGCCGCCATCGAGGCCGGCGTGCCGATCTACGCGGGCACCGACGCCGGCGGCGGGGTCGGGCACGGCCGGATCGTCGACGAGATCGTCGCGCTGCACCGGGCGGGCCTGAGCCCCGAGCGCGCCCTCGGCGCGGCGTCCTGGTCGGCCCGCGCCTGGCTGGGCTGGTCGGGCCTCGACGAGGGCGCGGCCGCCGACCTGCTGGCGTACGACGCCGACCCCCGGCTGGACCTCGCCGCGCTCAGGACACCGAAGCTGATCATGTTGCGTGGGCGGGTGATCAGCTAGGAGTACGGCTAGTCTCGGGTACATACCCACGGACGTTCACCCACACGAGTCCGGAGGCTTCCGTTGAGCAGTCTCGCCGACCGCGTCTCGGAGGCGCGACCGGTCGAGACGCCGCGGACGCACCGCTGGGGTTTCGGGGCGTTCGTGCTCGTCTTCGCCGTGTTCCTGCTCTCGGCGGTGCTGATCGGGGCGATCGCTCAGCTCGAGTCGCCGGGCGCGGGCATCTCGGTGCCGGTGGCGCTGATCGGGTCCATCATCCCGCCGGTGCTGGCGGCCGGGGTCGCGCTGCTGGTCACGGTGCTGCGCGGGAACGGGCCGAGGATCGACCTGCGCTGGTCGTGGAGCTGGGTGGACGTCCGCGTCGGGCTGCGGTTCGGGCTCATCGGGCTGGTGTGCACCACGGCGGCCGCGTTCCTGTGGACCAAGATCGTCGGCGAGCGGAACGCCTCCTCGGCGCTGGGTCAGCTGGTCGACAACCAGCGCCTGCCGCTGATCGCCGCGATCACCATGTTCCTGTTCATCTGGCTGATCGGCCCGATCTGCGAGGAGATCATCTACCGGGGCCTGCTCTGGGGCGCCCTCGAGCGGCTGAACTGGGGCCGCTGGATCGTGTTCGGGCTGACCACCGTGATCTTCGCGGTGAGCCACCTCGAGCCGATGCGCACCGTGCTGTTGCTGGTCATCGCCATCCCGATCGGACTGGCGCGGCTGGTCACCGGGCGGCTCGGGGCGAGCATCGTCGCCCATCAGATCAACAACTTCCTGCCGGCGCTCGCCGTGCTGCTGATCGCGCTCGATGTGATGCCGGCGTGATGGCCATGGACCTCAACAGCGATCTCGGCGAGGGCTTCGGCATCTGGCGGCTTGGCGACGACGAGGCCCTGCTCGAGGTGGTGACCTCGGCCAACGTGGCGTGCGGGTTCCACGCGGGCGACCCGTCCACCCTCCGCCGGGTGTGCACGGCGGCCGCGGCGCGCGGCGTGACCGTCGGAGCCCAGGTGTCCTACCCGGACCTGCGCGGGTTTGGCCGCCGGTTCATGGACATCGACCCCGTCGAGCTGGCCGACACCGTGCTCTACCAGATCGGCGCGCTGGAGGCGTTCGCAAGGGCCGCGGGCGTCCGGGTCGCTTACGTCAAGCCGCACGGGGCGCTGTACAACACGGCCGTGCACCACGAGGCGCAGGCCGACGCCGTGATCGCCGGCGTCCGCGCGTTCGGCGAGCTTCCGGTGCTCGGCCTGCCGGGCTCCCGGCTGCTGGCCGCCGCCGAGGCGGCCGGGCTGCCGGCCGTGCTGGAGGCCTTCGTCGACCGCGGCTACACGCCGGCCGGCACCCTGGTGTCCCGGCGCGAGCCGAACGCGCTGCTCACCGACACCGCCGCGGTCGTCGAGCGGGCGGTGCGGCTGGCCTGCGACGGCGAGCTGGTCGCCGTGGACGGCACGGTGCTGCCGATGCGCGCCCAGTCGTTGTGCCTGCACGGCGACACCCCCGGGGCCGTCGCCCACGCCAAGGCGGTCCGGGCCGCGCTCGAGCAGGCCGGCGTCACGCTCGCCCCGTTCGCCACGTAGACAACGCCGTCTGGCACAATGACGGATTGTCCGCTGTGGCCGGACCCTCTCACCGTGCCATGGCGCCATGAACCTCCGGGCGCAGCCGATCCGTCCCCACTCGGGTCTGCCCGCGCCTGACCGTGAGTACAACGAGGAGCAACCCACCCCGTGGCTGTCAAGATCAAGCTGCAGCGGCTCGGCAAGATCCGCGACCCGCACTACCGGGTCGTCGTCGCCGATGCCCGCACCCGCCGTAGCGGCAAGGCAATCGAGACCATCGGCCGGTACCACCCCCGGGAGGAGCCGAGCCTGATCGAGATCGACTCCGAGCGGGCCCAGTACTGGCTGGGGGTCGGCGCGCAGCCGACCGAGCCGGTCCAGCACCTGCTCGAGGTCACCGGCGACTGGCAGAAGTTCAAGGGCCTGCCGGGCGGCGAGGGCACGCTGCGCAAGGCCGAGGCCAAGCCCACCAAGCAGGAGCTGTTCGAGGCCGCGCTGAAGGCCGCGGGCGAGGAGCCGACCACCGAGGCCACCACGCCGAAGAAGCGGGCGCCGCGCAAGGCCGCCGACAAGTCCGACAAGGCCGAGAAAACCGAGGACGCCAAGGACGAGGCATGAGCTTCCTCGCTGATGCCCTTGAGCACCTGGTGCGGGGCATCGTCGATCACCCGGACGACGTGCGGGTGGAGCTGGTCACCACCCGCCGCGGCCGCACGCTCGAGCTGCACGTGAACCCGGACGACCTCGGCAAGGTGATCGGCCGGGGCGGCCGCACCGCGACCTCGCTGCGCACCGTCATGGCCGGCATCGGCGGCCGCGGCATCCGAGTGGACGTCGTCGACACGGATCAGTGAGGGAGCTCGTGGTCGGCCGGGTGGCCAAGGCACACGGGGTCACCGGGGAGCTGGCCGTCGAGGTGCGCACCGACGAGCCGTCGGCCCGCTTCGCCGTCGACGCCACGCTGATCGCGCAGCTGCGCGACCGGACCCGGCGGCCGCTGACGGTGTCGGCCGCCCGGCCGCACAGCGGGCGGCTGCTGGTGCGCTTCGCCGAGGTGGCCACCCGGGACGTGGCCGAGACGCTGCGCGGCGCGCTGCTGCTCGTCGAGGCCGCCGACCTGCCGCCCTCCGACGATCCCGACGAGTTCTACGACCACGAGCTGGAAGGGCTCGCGGCCGTGCTCGCCGACGGCACCCCGGTCGGTGACATCCGCGAGGTCGTGCACAGCCCCGGCGGCGAGCTGCTGGTGCTCCAGCGCCCGGACGGCGCCGAGGTGCTCGTGCCGTTCGTCCGCGCGATCGTGCCCCAGGTGGACGTCGCGGCCCGCCGGGTCGTGCTCGACCCGCCGGAAGGCCTGCTGGACCCGTGATGCGCCTCGACGTGATCACGATCTTCCCCGAGTACCTCGCCCCGCTGCGCACCGCGTTGCTCGGCAAGGCCCTCGAGCGCGGCCTGCTCCGGCTCGACGTGCACGACCTGCGGAACTGGACGCACGATGTGCACCGCGCGGTCGACGACAGCCCGTACGGCGGCGGCCCCGGCATGGTGATGAAGCCGCAGGTGTGGGGCGAGGCGCTGGACGCCGTCTGTGCGGGCGGCCCGCCCCGGCTCGTGGTGCCGACCCCGGCCGGGCGCCCGTTCACCCAGGCGGTCGCGCGCGAGTACGCCGCCGAGGAGTGGCTGGTGTTCGCCTGTGGCCGGTACGAAGGCATCGACCAGCGGGTGCTCGCCGACGCCGCGCGCCGGATGCCGGTCGACGAGATCTCCATCGGCGACTACGTGCTGGTCGGCGGCGAGGTGGCGGTCCTGGTGATGGTCGAAGCGATCGCCCGGCTGCTGCCCGGGGTGCTCGGCAACCCCGCGTCGGCGCAGCAGGACTCATTCTCCGACGGGTTGCTCGAGGGCCCGGCGTACACCCGGCCCGAGGTGTGGCGCGACCTGGCCGTCCCCGACGTGCTCCGGTCCGGCAACCACGGGGCGATCGACCGCTGGCGGCGCGACCAGGCGCTGGAGCGCACCTTCCGCCGCCGCCCCGACCTGCTCGCCGCCCTCCCCGAGGAGAAGCTTGACCGGCACGACCGGGCGGTCCTCGATCGTCTGCGGGAGGGGCCGGATTTCGGGTCCGCCTCCGGCGTCTGACATACTTGATGGGTTGCCGCGACCGGGCACGACCCCGGCACGCGCCTCGAGCCCCCTTGCAGGCCGTCGACACGATGTCGCGCGCAAGAAGACCAAGACGCTAGTGAGGACGGATCACGATGAACACCCTGGATGCCCTGGACGCCAAGTCGTTGCGTTCCGACATCCCGGACTTCCGTCCGGGCGACACCCTCAAGGTCCACGTCCGCGTCATCGAGGGCTCTCGCGAACGGGTCCAGATCTTCAAGGGCGTGGTGATCCGCCGCCAGGGTGGCGGCATCCGCGAGACCTTCACCGTCCGCAAGATCTCCTTCGGCGTCGGCGTCGAGCGCACCTTCCCGGTGCACTCGCCGAACATCGCCAAGATCGAGGTGGACCGGCGGGGTGACGTGCGCCGCGCCAAGCTCTACTACCTGCGCGAGCTGCGCGGCAAGGCCGCCAAGATCAAGGAGAAGCGGGAGCCGCAGCAGGCTTCGTGAGGCCGCCCTGTGTTTGATGGGTCGCTCTCCCCGCGAGGCTGTCCCACCCACAGCCCCGCGGCCGCTCCCGTAGCCTGGTGTCGTGGTCAACCCCGTGCACTTCGCAGCGCCCGAGGATGACCCCGACCGCACCCAGCACATCCCGCGCGTCAACCCATCGCGGCGTGAGCCGTTCCGCAAGTACCGGTCGGAGTCGTGGCGCCCGCAGGTGCCGCCGCGGACTCCGGAGAGCCCGCGCGGCCGGCACCGCAAGGCGGCGCGCAAGCAGCCGCTCTGGCGCGAGCTGCTGATCCTGCTCGGCGTCGCGGTCGTGCTCACCGTCCTGATCCAGCACTTCATCGGGCGGGTCTACTCGATCCCGTCCGGCTCGATGGAGCAGACCCTGCACGGCTGTCCCGGCTGCAGCGGCGACCGGGTGCTGGTGGACAAGATGGTCTACCGGTTCCGCGACCCCGCGCCCGGCGACGTGATCGTCTTCCGCGGCCCGCCGGCGTGGACCCAGAACGACGTCACCGCCGCGCCCACGGGCACCGTCTTCGTCCGCGGCCTGCAATGGCTCGGCTCCCTCATCGGGCTGGCCCCGCCGGACGAGCGGGACTTCGTCAAGCGGGTGATCGCCACCGGCGGCCAGACCGTCGAGTGCTGCGACGCGCGCAACCGCGTGCTGGTCGACGGGCGCCCGCTCGACGAGCCGTACATCTACTGGGAAGCCGGCCGCCCCAACACCCAGGCGGCGTTCCCGGCGGTGCGGGTGCCGGAGGGCACGCTGTGGGTGATGGGCGACAACCGCAACGACTCCTGCGATTCCCGCTGCCAGGGCGGCGGCAAGGAGGTCAACGGCGGTCTCAACGGCGTCGTCCCGGTCGACGACGTGATCGGCAAGGCCCGGTTCATCGTGCTGCCACCGTCGCGCTGGCGCGGCGTCGGTGATCACAACCCGCAGGCCGCCGCGGCGCCGCTGAGCGCCCCCGCGTGGCAGCAGGGACTTCCCGCCGGCGTCGGCATTGCCGCCGCGTGGCCGGTGCTGTGGCTGGGCCGGCGCGTTCGCCGGGCGGTTCGCCGGTAGTCTGCGGAACGTGGTCGACGTCGGACACTCCAAGGACAACCAGCACGAGGACGAAGAGGAGCCCGGCACGCAGGAGAGCACCGACAAGGCCGCCGCGGAGCAGGAATCCTCCGACGCCGCCGACTCCGGCGCCGAGGAATCCCCGAAGGCCAAGAAGAAGCCGCGGTCGTTCTGGAAAGAGCTGCCGATCCTGATCGGGATCGCGATCGTGTTGACGATCATCATCCAGAGCTTCATCGCGCGGGTGTTCCTCATCCCGTCCGAGTCGATGGAGCGCACCCTGCACGGATGTGCCGGCTGCTACGGCGATCGGGTGCTGGTCGACCGGGTGGTCTACGCGTTCTCCGATCCGGAGCCGGGCGACGTCGTCGTGTTCGAGCGGCCGGAGACCTGGAACCGAGCCGAGTTCCAGGCCGACCGGTCCAGCAACACCGTGGTGCGGTGGCTGCAGGACATCGGCGCGATGTTCGGGCTCGCCTCACCCAACGAGGACGACGTCGTCAAGCGCGTGATCGCGGTCGGCGGGCAGACCGTGGAGTGCTGCGACGAGCAGGGCCGGGTGCAGGTCGACGGCAGGCCGCTCGACGAGCCCTACATCTACTGGGCCGACGGCGCGCCCAACGGCAACCAGGAGTTCGACGCGTTCCAGGTGCCCCAGGGCACCCTGTGGGTCATGGGGGACAACCGCAACAACTCGGCCGACTCGCGGGTGCAGGGCGGCGGCGGCCTCCAGGGCGTCGTGCCGGTGGACAACGTGATCGGCAAGGCCCGGTTCATCGTGCTGCCGCCGTCGCGCTGGCAGGGCGTCGGCGACCACAACCCGCAGGTCGCGCTCGCCTGGGCCGGTGCCCAGTTCGGCGTCGGCCTGCTGGTCGCCGCCCCGACCCTGTGGCTGGGCAGGAGGATGCGGACCGCGCTGCGTCGGCAAGGGCGGCGACCGTGACCGCCTCCCTCGACCTGCGGCCACCGCGGGTGGTGCTGCGCCGCGACGCGGGCAACTGGGGACTGCAGGCCGCGCTGGACCGGCGCGGTCTCGGGCCGGTCGCCGGGGTCGACGAGGCCGGCCGGGGCGCGTGCGCCGGCCCGTTGGTGGTGGCCTCGTGCGTGCTGCGACCGGGGGACGCCGCCCGGTTCGAGGGCCTCACCGACTCCAAGCTGCTCACCGCGGCGGCCCGGGAGCGGATGTACGACCTGGTGGTCAAGCGCGCGGTCGACTACGCCGTCGTGGTGATCCCGGTCGACGAGGTCGACCTGCGCGGCGTGGGCGTGGCCAACATCGAGGGCATGCGGCGGGCCGTGGCCCAGCTGCGGACCCACCCCGGCTACGTGCTCGTGGACGGCTTCCGGGTGCCCGGCCTGACCGCGCCGAGCATCCCGATCGTCAAGGGCGACCAGGCCGCGGCGTGCGTGTCCGCGGCGTCCATCCTGGCGAAGGTGACCAGGGACCGGATCATGATCGACCTGCACGAGCGCTTCCCGATGTACGGCTTCGACGAGCACAAGGGGTACTGCACCACCGAGCACGGCGAGGCGCTGAGCCTGCATGGTCCGTGCGAGGCGCACCGCTGGTCGTTCGTGAACGTCTGGACCGCGGGCCGCGCACACTCCCTGCGGGCGCCGCACAAGGTCGCGCCGCATTGCTACCTGCCCGTAGCGGGTGATCCCGGGCCTACCGTCGGTGCCGAACTGCTCGACGTAGTTCAGAATGGGGAATCCCTGATTGACGCCGGGTGGCCGGACCACGAGGAGCGCAGTACCGCATGAGCGCGGAGGACCTGGAGAAGTACGAGACCGAGATGGAGCTGTCGCTCTACCGGGAGTACCGCGACATCGTCGGTCAGTTCTCCTACGTCGTGGAGACCGAACGGCGCTTCTACCTGGCCAACGGCGTGGACGTGCAGGTCCGCGACGCCGACGGCGAGGTCTACTTCGAGGTGCGCATGTCCGACGCCTGGGTCTGGGACATGTACCGCCCGGCCCGCTTCGTCAAGAACGTCCGGGTCATGACGTTCAAGGACGTCAACGTCGAGGAGCTGGACAAACCCGACCTCCGCCTCCCCGAAGAGGGCCCGTTCGGCGGCTAGGTCCGACCGGTCGCTCTCCGCGAGGCCCTCCCTCCCACGGCCTCGCGTCCGCTCCTAGCACACCCCGCCGACACTTCCCCTCGCTCTCGATCTTCTTCGGCCGAGTTGTCCACACCCGCGTCCGCCATCCACAGTTGATCATCCGACGGTGGCCCGCCCGCCCGGCCCGCGGGACCGTCGTCGCATGAGCAGCACCGCCGCCCCCACCCACCTCACCCTCGGCCGCCGGGGCGAGGACCTCGCCGCCCGCTACCTCGAGGAGCACAAGGGCCTGGTCGTCCTGTCCCGCAACTGGCGCTGCCGGGAGGGCGAGCTCGACCTCGTCGCCACCGACGGCCACACCCTCGTCGTCTGCGAGGTCAAGACCCGCACCAGCACCGACTACGGCGCCCCCGCCGAGGCCGTCACCGAGACCAAGGCCCGCCGCATCCGCCGCCTCACCCGCCGCTGGCTGCGCGCCCACCAGATGCGCAACTGCCCCCAGCGCTTCGACATCGTCTCCGTCCTCTGGCCACCCGGCCAGACACCCCGCATCAAGCACCTCCCGGGGGTGCTCTGATGGCGCTCGCCCGCGCTTGCTCGGTCGCCCTGTTCGGCATCGACGGCGCCGTGGTGGAGATCGAGGCCGATATCGGCGGCGGCCGGCCGAGGACCCAGATCCTGGGCCTGCCGGACGCCGCGCTCAACGAGGCGAAGGAGCGGGTCCGTGCCGCGGTCCGCAACAGCCGCCTCGAGTGGCCGAGCGAGCTCATCACCCTCGCCCTCTCGCCGGCCGCCCTGCCCAAGGGCGGCTCGGGCTACGACCTCGCCCTGGCCTGCTCGGTTCTTGTCGCTGCCGGCGTGATCCCGTCCGGCAAGCTCGCCAGCACCGTGCTGATCGGCGAGCTGGCCCTTGACGGCCGGGTCCGGCCGGTCCGCGGCGTGCTGCCGGGCCTGCTCGCCGCTCGCCGGGCCGGCCTGCGTCGGGCCGTGGTCCCGGCCTCGACACTTCCCGAGGCCGCCCTGGTCGGTGATGTCGAGGCCCTCGGCGCCGAACACCTCGCCGATGTCGTCGGCTGGCTGCGCGGCGAGGACGGTCGGCTGTCCACCCCCGGTCCCCATCCCACCGGCCCATCTCCCGACATCCCCGACCTCGCGGACGTCCTCGGCCAGCCCGAGGCCAGGTGGGCCCTCGAGGTCGCCGCGGCGGGCGGCCATCACCTCCTGCTCATCGGCCCACCGGGAACCGGCAAGACCATGCTCGCCCGCCGCCTTCCCGGGCTGCTCCCGCCGCTGTCCGACGAGCAGGCCCTCGAGGTCACCGCCATCCACTCCATTGCCGGCGCCCTCTCGCCCCAGTCGCCCCTCATCACCACGCCGCCGTTCATCTCCCCGCATCACTCCACGTCGACCCCCGCCCTGGTGGGTGGCGGTGTCGGCCTCGCCAAACCCGGCGTCATCAGCCGAGCGCACCACGGCGTCCTGTTCCTCGATGAGGCCTGTGAGGCCGGCCCGCACTGCCTCGAAGCGCTGCGCACCGCCATCGAGGAGGGCGAGATTCGCCTTGCTCGCCGAGACGGCATCGTCCGCTATCCCGCGCGGTTCCAGCTCGTGCTCGCCACCAACCCGTGCCCGTGCGCCCCGGCCCGGGAGTCCGACTGCACCTGCTCCCCGCACACCCGTCGCCGGTACTTGTCCCGCCTCTCCGGCCCGCTGCTCGACCGGATCGACCTCCGTGTCCGCATGCGCCCGATCACGGCGATGTCTCACCTCGCTTCCTCCGTGCCGGAGAGTTCCGCCACCGTGCGCGCCCGCGTCGCCCGAGCCCGCCAGCGCGCTGCTGATCGCTGGGCCAAACAGGGTTGGCTCACCAACGCGCAGGTGCCCGGCCCGGCCCTGCGCCGGGAGTTCGCCCTTCCGAGGGCGGTCACCGTCCTTCTCGACCGCGGCCTCGCCGCCGGCGCGGTCACCGCCCGCGGCGCCGATCGCTGCCTGCGTGTCGCCTGGACCCTCAGCGATCTGGACGACCGGTCCCAGCCCGGCCCTGACCACGTCGCCGCCGCGCTGGAGTTCCGTGACCGGAGGGCGGCATGAGCGTTTCCGAGGAGGTGCTTCGGGCCCGGGCCTACCTGTTGCGGGTCGCCGAGCCGCCGGCGACCGCGCTCGCCGGGCTCGTGGCGAGGCACGGCCCGGTCGAGGCGGCGGCGTTGGTCCGGGCCGGTGCCGGGCCGGACGGCGTGGTCGCCGAGACGTCGGCCCGGCGCCGGCACGACCGGGTGGACGAGGATCTGGCCGCGGCCGAGCGGGTCGGCGCCCGGCTGTTGGTACCCGAGGACGAGGAGTGGCCGCAGTGGCAGCTGCTCCCGCTGCACCGGGCCGCCGACCGGGGATGGCGCTGGGCCGGCGCGCCGCTGGCCCTCTGGGTGCGCGGATCGGCACGCCTGGCCGACCTGTTCGACCGCGCGGTGTCCGTGATCGGTGCCAGGGCCGCGACCGGCTACGGCGAGCACGTCGCCGCCGAGCTCGGCTACGGCCTTGCCGGCGAGGGCTTCACCGTCGTCTCCGGCGCCGCCTACGGCATCGACGGCGCGGCGCACCGCGGCGCGCTGGCCGCCGAGGGCCGCACCGCCGCCGTGCTCGGCTGCGGGATCGACGTCGAATACCCGGCCGGGCACGCCACCCTGCTCGACGAGATCACCGGCCGCGGCGTGGTGATCAGCGAGTACGCGCCGGGCACACCGCCGGCCCGGCACCGCTTCCTGGTCCGCAACCGGCTCATCGCCGCGCTGTCCGCCGGCACCGTCGTCGTCGAGGCCGGGATCCGCAGCGGCGCCAGGAACACCGCGGCCTCCGCCGCCGCGCTCGGCAAGGAGCTCATGGTCGTCCCGGGCCCGATCACCTCGGCCATGTCCATGGGTTGCCACGAGCTGCTCCGCACCGGCGCCGCGATCCCGGTCGGCTCCGTCGCCGAGATCCTCGAGTCGGTCGGCCGCATCGGCGAGGGCATCGTCGCCCGACCCGAGGCCCCGACCCGCCCGACCGACGGCCTCGCCGACGAGGCCCTCCGCGTCCACGAGGCCCTCAGCAGGCGCACGAGCCGCGAGGCCGACCGGATCGCCGTAGACTCGGGCGTGCCCCTGGACAAGGTCCGGGCACTGCTCCCCGAGCTCGAGCTCACCGGTCTGGCCGAAAGGTGCGAGGACGGCTGGCGACGAACGGCCCAGCCATGAACCCCAACCCCCACCTGCCGCAACTCGAGGAGGCCGACCATGACCATGCGACACGTCGACATCGACGACCAGCTGCTCGAGGACGTCAAGGCCTACCTGGGCACCAAGACGATCAAAGAAACGATCAACGCCGCGCTCCGGTACATCGCTGGAAATCCGGATTGTCCTACCGCGATCGACCTGAGTGCCGATCCGGTGGCCGTCTACCGCACCCGAGCGTTCATGAAACGCCCGTGGCGGGGTCCTGGTTTCTGGTCGACAACAGCGTCCTAGCCCGAATCCAGCACGAAGCGGTGCGTGAGGTGGTGTCACCGCTGCTTGCTCGGCGTGGCCTGGCAACCTGCGCGGTGGTCGACTTGGAGGTGTTGTACAGCGCCCGGTCTCCCACCGAGTACCAGGCAAAGCTGACCGAACTGCGGGCCAACTACATCAGCCTGCCGATCACACCGGCGATCTGTGCCCGTGCAATCCATGTTCAGGCCAGATTGGCGATGCGTTCTCGGCACCGCGGCTGCGGTGCGGCGGATCTGCTGGTTGCCGCGTGCGGCGAACTTCATGGGGTGCCGATTCTGCACTACGACAAGGACTACGACCTGATCGCCTCGATAACCGGGCAGCCGGCGAAATGGGTGGTGCCCCGAGGCAGTGTTCCGTAGCGGTGTCGGCGACACGACCGGGCGAATGAGCCGATGACGGCCGGGTCGGCGGGTAGCGTCCCGGGGGTGGGGCATGCGTCGTCTCGCCGGAGGAAGGTCGACCTGCTGCGGGTGCGGGCCGAGCTACCGGCGGGCGTCCGCGCGGTGGTGGACGAGTTCGAGCGGCATCTGGCCCTTGAGCGGGGGCGGTCGGCGCACACGGTTCGGGCGTATGTGGGGGATGTGGTGTCGCTGCTGGGATTCATGCACGGGTTGGGCGCGGTCGAGCCGGGCGGGGTGGACCGGGCGGGCGGGCGCGGAGTCGAGGCGCTCGACCTGACGGTGCTGCGGGCGTGGCTGGCGGCCCAGCGCACCGCGGGCGCCAGCCGCACGACGCTGGCCAGGCGGGCGGCGGCGGCGCGGACGTTCACGGCCTGGGCGCACCGGCGCGGGCATCTGGCGGTCGATCCGGGTGTGCGGCTGGTGGCGCCGCGGTCGCGGCGCACGCTTCCGTCGGTGCTCCGGGCCGACCAGGCGAGCGACCTGCTGCACGCGTCGGCGTCCGGGGCCGCGGAGCGGGACCCGGCGGCGCTGCGGGATCACGCGCTGCTGGAGCTGCTGTACGCGACCGGGGTGCGGGTGTCCGAGCTGTGCGGGTTGGACGTCGGCGACGTCGACCTCGAGCGGCGGGTCGTACGGGTGCTCGGCAAGGGCGGCAAGGAGCGCACCGTGCCGTTCGGGGTGCCGGCCCAGCGCGCGGTGCGGGACTGGTTGGCGCACGGCCGTGGGCGGCTGGTGCGGCCGGGGTCGCCGCCGGCGCTGCTGCTCGGCGCGCGCGGCGGCCGGTTTCAACCGGCCAGTGTTCGACGTATCGTGCACGCAGCGTTGGCGGCGGTGCCGGATGCTCCCGTCATGGGGCCGCACGGGTTTCGTCACTCTGCCGCCACGCACTTGCTCGAAGGGGGTGCTGACCTTCGTAGCGTCCAGGAGCTGCTTGGTCACGCTACGCTCGCTACCACCCAGCTTTACACTCACGTGACCGTCGAACGGCTGAAGGCGATCCATGACCGAACCCACCCGCGCTCCTGAGGTTCTCGGGGAAGGTTCCTGGTCACGCGCGCCGTCCACTTCGGCGCCGAGCAACGGGCACGCCGCGTCTTACGGCACCGGGCGCGCGGCCGGCGTGTTACCGGGTGATCAGCGGACCTTCGACGATGTCGAGGCCGGCATCGTCGCGCTGTGGCGCAGGTTCGGCGAGCACCGGCTGCCGACGCTGCGGGACCGGCTGGTGCTGCACTACGCGCCGCTGGTCAAGTACGTCGCCGGCCGGGTGGGCACCGGACTGCCGGCGCACGTCGACATGGCGGACCTGATCCAGTCGGGCATCTTCGGGCTCGTCGACGCGATCGAGAAGTTCGAGCCCAACCGGGGCCTGAAGTTCGAGACCTACGCCATGCAGCGGATCCGCGGCGCCATCCTGGACGATCTTCGCGCGCAGGACTGGGTGCCGCGGTCGGTGCGTGGCCGGGCCCGCGAGGTGGAGCGCGCCCTCGAGCGGCTCGGCGCCCGGTTGCGGCGCACCCCGAGCGACGCCGAGCTGGCCGACGAGCTCGGGCTCACGCTCGGTGAGCTGCGCGAGGTCTACCTGCAGCTGCAGCTGACCAGCGTGGTCGCGCTCGACGAGCTGGCCGCCGCGGGCCGCGGCTCGACCTCGCTGGCCGACACGCTTGAGGACGAGGCCGCTCCCGACCCGGTGGCCCTGCTGGTGGACCAGGACACCCGCCGCCAGCTCGCCGAGGCCATCGGGCACCTGGCCGAGCGCGACCGGGTCGTGGTGACGCTGTACTACTTCGAGAACCTCACGCTGGCCGAGATCGGCAAGGTGCTCGGCGTGACCGAGTCCCGGGTCTGCCAGCTGCACACCCGGGCCGTGCTGCGGCTGCGGGCCAAGCTCATGGAGAAGGCGGACGCCTAGGAGCGGTGGGCCCGGGGAGGGGTGTGCCCGGGGCCCACCCTCGGCCCCACCCGACCTCCTAGCTGCGCCAGGGGAGCAGGCGGACGTGGTGGTGGCCTCTGACCAGGGCTAACGGATCGAGGTACTCGTCGCCGCGGCGAACGCCCCAGTGCAGGCAGGCGGGGGCGGCGCAGTGCGGGTGGGCCGGTTGGAGGTGGCCGATGACCTGGCCGCGGCGGACGGGTTGGGCGGGGGCGACGGTGGGGGAGACCGGCTCGTAGGTGGTGCGCAGGCCGTTGGGGTGGTCGACGGAGACGACGGGCCGGTCGACCAGGTGGGCGGCGAACACCACGATGCCGTCGGCCGCGGCGAGGACCGGCTCGCCGGGGGTGCCGCCGAGGTCGACGCCGCGGTGGCCGGGGCCCCACGGGGTGGCGGGCGCGGAGAACTGGCGCAGGACGGGATGCGGTGGGGCCAGCGGCCAGGAGAACCCGGCGGCGGGGGCGTCGAACCATGCGGGTGGGCCGGCGGCGGCCGCGCCGAACGGCAGCAGCAGGGCGACGGTGGCGAGGGCCGCCAGGACGCCGGCGACGGCGAACCGGGCGGGTCGGGAGAGCACGCGAGGCATGCGGCAACGATGCCGGCCGGGAGCGCGGTCCGGGGGTGATCAAGCGCCGGTTGTGGACAGCTGGCCCGGCTGTGGACAACTCGGCCGGCGGCGGGTGGTCGACTCCCGGCCGGCGGCGCGGACCGCGTACACTGCGAACGCGACCCGTGGCAACACGGGGTGACTTCGCGTGCCAGTGCACATCCAGGGGCGAACTCGGCGACAACCCAAGCAAGCCCCGGGATTCACGGCTTTCGGCGGTCCCACGCAGGCGTTTCAGCCACCACGGTGAACCATGCAGGGTCCGGACGCCGGCACGGCACCAGGGCGGCGCTCCACCGGAGCGCCGCGACAACCGACACCGCTCGCCGCGGCGGACACCCGGCGAGCCACACAAGAAGAGGTGCGAACCCGGCCATGGCCGTAGTCACCATGAAGCAGCTGCTCGACTCGGGCGTGCACTTCGGGCACCAGACGAGGCGCTGGAACCCGAAGATGAAGCGCTTCATCTTCACCGAGCGCAACGGCATCTACATCATCGATCTGCAGCAGACCCTCACCTACATCGACCGGGCCTTCGAGTTCGTCAAGGAGACGGTCGCGCACGGTGGGTCCATCCTGTTCGTGGGCACCAAGAAGCAGGCCCAGGAGGCGATCGCCAACGAGGCGCTCCGGGTCGGCATGCCCTTCGTCAACCAGCGCTGGCTGGGCGGCATGCTCACCAACTTCTCCACTGTCCACAAGCGACTCCAGCGCCTCAAGGAGCTCGAGGCGATGGAGCAGACCGGCGGCTTCCAGGGTCTGACCAAGAAAGAGATCCTGATGCTCACCCGGGAGAAGGACAAGCTGGAGCGCACCCTCGGCGGAATCAGGGACATGGCCAAGGTGCCGAGCGCGGTCTGGATCGTGGACACCAAGAAGGAGCACATCGCCGTCGGCGAGGCGCGCAAGCTCAACATCCCGGTGGTGGCCATCCTGGACACCAACTGCGATCCGGACGAGGTCGACTACCCGATCCCCGGCAACGACGACGCGATCCGCTCGGCCGCGCTGCTGACCAAGGTGATCGCCGAGGCGGCCGCCGCCGGCCTGATCGCCCGCGCCGGTGCCCGCAACGGCGCGGTGGAGGGCGAGGACAAGCCGCAGCCGGTCGGCTCGGACGAGCCGCTGCCCGAGTGGGAGCAGGAGCTGCTCACCGGCGCCAACGCACCTGCCCAGGGCGAGCAGGTCGCCGCGTCCGCCGAGCGCTCCGAGTCCTGATCCCCACGTCGAACAACCAAGCAGCAGAGGGAAGACAACACAGACGATGGCGAACTACACCATGGCCGACGTCAAGCGGCTCCGTGAGCTCACCGGCGCCGGCATGATGGACAACAAGAAGGCACTGGAGGAGGCCGACGGCGACTTCGACAAGGCCGTCGAGATCCTGCGCATCAAGGGCGCCAAGGACGTCGGCAAGCGCGCCGAGCGGTCCACGGCCAACGGCCTGATCGCCGCCGACGGCGGGGCCATGATCGAGCTGAACTGCGAGACCGACTTCGTCGCCAAGAACGCCGACTTCCAAGCCCTTGCCGACAAGATCGTGGCGGTGGCCAAGACGATCAAGCCGGTGGACCCGGAGGTGCTCAAGGCCGCCCAGCTCGACGGCGGCACGGTCGAGGACGCGATCCAGCAGCTGTCGGCCAAGATCGGCGAGAAGCTGGAGCTGCGCCGCGCGGTCAGCTTCGACGGCACGGTCGCGCTGTACCTGCACCGCCGCTCGTCGGACCTGCCGCCCGCGGTGGGCGTGCTGGTCGAGTACACCGGCGGTTCGGAGGAGGCGGCCCGCGGCGCCGCCATGCAGATCGCCGCGATGAAGCCGCGCTACGTCACAAGGGACGAGGTGCCCGAGGACGTGCTGGCCACCGAGCGGCGCATCGCCGAGGAGACCGCCCGCGAGGAGGGCAAGCCCGAGCAGGCGCTGCCCAAGATCGTCGAGGGCCGGGTCAACGGCTTCTTCAAGGACGTGGTGCTGCTCGAGCAGGCCTCGGTGCAGGACTCCAAGAAGACCGTGAAGGCGGTGCTCGACGAGGCCGGGGTGTCGGTCAGCCGGTTCGCCCGGTTCGAGGTCGGCCAGGCGTGAGGTTCGCGGGGGCGGGGTTGCGGGACCGGCAACCCCGCCCTTTCTCGTTCCCGATGACGGCGGCGCGAGGAGGTTCGGTGAAGGAGTACGGCGTGACGCCGCGCCCGTACCGGAGGGTGCTGCTGAAGTTGGGCGGCGAGATGTTCGGCGGGGGCGAGGTCGGCGTCGATCCGGACGTGGTCGCCGCGGTCGCCCGCCAGATCGCCGCGGTGGTGCGGGACGGCGTGCAGATGGCGGTGGTCATCGGGGGCGGCAACTTCTTCCGCGGCGCCGAGCTGTCCCAGCGGGGCATGGACCGGGACCGGGCGGACTACATGGCCATGCTCGGCACCGTGATGAACTGCCTTGCGCTGCAGGACTTTCTGGAGAAGCTCGGGATCGACACCCGGGTGCAGACGGCCATCACGATGGGCCAGGTCGCCGAGGCCTACATCCCGCGGCGGGCCGAGCGGCACCTGGAGAAGGGCCGGGTGGTCATCTTCGCCGGCGGTGTCGGGATGCCGTACTTCTCAACGGACACCGCCGCGGCACAGCGCGCGCTGGAGATCGGCTGCGAGGTCGTGCTGATGGCCAAGGAGGTCGACGGGGTCTACACCGCGGATCCCAAGAGCGACCCGGACGCCAAGATGTTCGACCACATCACTCACCGGGAAGTCCTGGAGAAGGGCCTGAAGGTCGCCGACGCGACCGCGTTCAGCCTGTGTATGGACAACGACATGCCGATCATCGTGTTCAACCTTCTCACCGAGGGGAACATCGCGCGCGCGGTTCGTGGTGAGAGGATCGGTACGTTGGTCAGCACCCCAAAGGAGCAGACGCTGTGATCGACGACACACTCCTCGATGCCGAGGAGAGAATGGAAAAGGCGGTGGCGGTCGCCAAGGACGAGCTCAGCACGGTGCGGACGGGCAGAGCGAATCCGGCCATGTTCTCGCGCCTGCACGTCGACTACTACGGTTCGCCGACGCCGATCAACCAACTGGCCAGCATCTCCATCCCGGAGGCCCGGATGGTGATCATCAAGCCGTACGAGCCGAGCCAGCTCGGCCCGATCGAGAAGGCCATCCGCAACTCCGACCTCGGCGTGAACCCGACCAACGACGGCACGATCATCCGCGTGATCATCCCGCAGCTGTCCGAGGAGCGGCGCAAGGAGATGGTCAAGGTGGCCAAGCACAAGGGCGAGGAGGCGCGGGTCTCGATCCGCAACGTCCGGCGCAAGGCCAACGAGGAGCTGCACCGCATCGCCAAGGACGGCGAGGCCGGCGAGGACGAGGTGGTGCGCGCCGAGAAGGAGCTGCAGCACGTCACCGACAAGTACGTCGCCCAGGTCGACGAGCTGGTCAAGCACAAGGAAGCGGAACTTCTCGAGGTCTGATGGCGATCTCCGCGGAACCTGAGCCGGTCGAGGAGAACCACGTGCCGACGGGTTCCGCGGACCCTTCGAGCGGCTCGGCCGACAAGGCGGCAACGAAGGTCTCCCGGGCCGGGCGCAACCTGCCGGCCGCCATCGCGGTCGGGGTGCTGCTGGGGGCGGCCGTCCTGGTGGCCCTGCTGACCGTGCGGCAGATCTTCGTCGGGATCGTCGCGGCGGCGGTCGCGGTGGCCACGATCGAGCTGGCGGGGGCGCTCAACCGGGGCGCCGGCATCCGGGTGGCGCTGTGGCCGGTGCTCGTCGGCGGCCAGGCCATGGTGTGGCTGTCCTGGCCGTTCGGGCGCAACGGCGTGCTCGCCGCGTTCGTGGTGACCGTGCTGGCCTGCCTGGTGTGGCGGTTCCGCGGCGGCGCCGCCGGCTACCTGCGCGACATCAGCGCGTCGATCCTCACCGCGGCCTACGTGCCGCTGTTCGCCTCGTTCGCCGCGCTGCTGGTGGTGGCGCCGGACGGCCGGGCCAGGGTGCTGTGCTTCCTGATCCTGGTGGTCAGCTCGGACACCTGCGGGTACGTCGCCGGGGTGCTGCGCGGCCGGCACCCCATGGCGCCGTCGATCAGCCCGAAGAAGTCCTGGGAGGGGTTCGCCGGCTCGATGGCCGGCGGCATCCTGGCCGGGGCGCTGTGCCTGACGCTGCTGCTGCCCGGCCAGTGGTGGCACGGCGTGCTGTTCGGCGCCGCCCTCGTGCTCACCGCGACCGTCGGCGACCTGGTCGAGTCGCTGATCAAGCGCGACCTCGGCATCAAGGACATGGGTCAGCTGCTGCCCGGCCACGGCGGCCTCATGGACCGGCTGGACTCGCTGCTCCCGTCCGCGGTGGTGTCGTGGCTGCTGCTGCGGCTGTTCGTGCCCGGCTGAGCAATCCGGTGGCGAGCGCGGGCAGCAGCGCGGGATGGGACGAACCCGCGGTGGCCGGCAGCGCGATGCCGCCGCCGGTCATCCCAGCGCGACCGTGGCGAAGTACCCGACGCACATCGTGACCGGCACGAGCCGTGCGTTGCCCGGTGAAACAGCCATCCCGTTCGACGGTAACCGGGGGACGTGCCGTCCCGGCCGACATGTGGTGTTTGCTTGTTCACATGGGAGTGCTGGCGAGGGCGCGGGAGCGGCTGCGCGCGGTCGATGTCGTGCCCAGCCCGAACATCTGGCACTGGCCGGAGATCTACGAGGTGGAGAACCGGGCCCAGGACGTCGGCGGCGAGATCTGGCGGGTGCTTGGCGAGACCTGCGACTGGGCCGGCCGCGACGTGCTGGACGTCGGCTGCGGGGACGGGTTCCACCTGCCCCGGTTCGCAGCCACCGCCCGCAGCGTGCTGGGTGTCGAGCCGTACGAGCCGCTGGTCCGGCGGGCCAGGCGGCGGGTCGCCGGACTGTCCACAGTGGAGGTCAGGTCCGGGTCCGCGCAACGGCTTCCGGTGCCGGACGCCAGCGTCGACCTGGTGCACGCGCGCACCGCGTACTTCTTCGGGCCGGGCTGCCAGCCGGGGCTGCGCGAGGCCGACCGGGTGCTGCGCCCCGGCGGCATGATGGTCATCGTCGACCTGGACGCCACGGTGCCGCCGTACGGCGAGTGGCTGCGCGCGGACTTGCCGGCGTACCACCCGGCCGAGATCGACGCGTTCTTCGAGCGGGCCGGGTTCGCCTGCCAGCGGGTGCGGACGACCTGGCGGTTCGCCGACCGCGAGAGCCTCGCCGCGGTGCTGCGGATCGAGTTCTCCGCCAGGGTCGCGGCCAGGGCCCGCGCCGAGGTGACCGGGTTGAGCTTCCCGGTGGGGTACCGGGTGCTCACCCGGCGCAAGCCGGCCGGATTGCTCGTGGGGTAATTGGCGTGCGCGGTGCACGCGCCGTCCGTAGCCTCCTCGCATGCCGTACGACGTCGGGAAACGGTTTCTGTCCGCGATCGCCGGCCGCCATCCGGCGCGGGTGCTGCCGCGCCTGCTCGACCGGGTCGGCATGGACGAGGCCGAGGAGGACGCCGTACCGCGGCTCGAGGGCCGGATCGCCGAGCTGCTCGGCAAGCCGGCCGCGGCCATGTTCCCCAGCGGCACCATGGCCCAGCAGGTCGCGATGCGCATCCACGCCGACCGGCGCGGGATCCGCACGGTGGCCTGGCACCCGCAGTGCCATCTCGAGGTGCACGAGCGCAAGGGCTTCGCCGTGGTGCACGGCCTGACTTCGGTGCTGGTCGGCAACCCGTTCGAGCTAATCCAGCTCGCCGACCTGGCCGAGGTGCGCGAGCCGGTGGCGGCGCTGCTGCTCGAGCTGCCGCAGCGCGAGATCGGCGGCCGGCTGCCGAGCTGGGACGACCTGGTCGCGCAGGCCGGCTGGGCCCGCGAGCGCGGCGCCGCCGTGCACATGGACGGCGCCCGGCTGTGGGAGGCGCAGCCGTTCTACGACCGGCCGCACGCCGAGATCGCCGCCCTGTTCGACACCGTCTACGTGTCGCTCTACAAAGGACTGGCGGGCATCTCCGGCGCGGTGCTGGCCGGGGAGCCGGACCTGATCGGCCACGCCAGGGTGTGGCGCGACCGGCTGGGCGGGGCGGTGGACCGCAACTGGCCGATGGCGCTGACCGCCGAGCGCGGCCTCGACGAGCTGCTGCCCCGGATGGCGGAGTTCGCCGAGCGGGCCCGCAAGGTGGCCGCGGCGCTGGCGCGGCTGCCCGGCGCGCACGTCGTGCCGGACCCGCCGCAGACGCCGATGTTCCACCTGCACCTGGAGGCCCCGCCGGCCGCCGTCCGGGAGGCGGTCCGGCAGCTGCGCGAGGAGGCCGGGCTGGCGCCACCGACCTGGGTGCAGACGATGCCGTCGCCGCACCTGAGCGGCTTCGAGATCAACGTGTCCGAACAGCTCGACGAGGTCACCGACACGGAGATCGGTGACCTGTTCGTCGAGCTGATGGACCGGGCGCGGGTGGCTCAGTCCTCCGCCGGGGGCTCGACCTCGCCGAGGATGGCGTAGAGCTCGCGCCGGGCCTGATTGACCACGTCGATCGCCCTGGACTTCTGCCCCGGCGTCGCGGCCTGGGCCACCTGGAACACCGCTCCCATGAGCTGCCCCGCGGCGTTGCGCAGGTTCAGGTCGCCTGGATCGGCGTCCTCGGCGATCTGCTCCCACGGCGGCGCCTGGTCCTGCCGCTCCACGGCGGCCCGGCCGTCGTCGGTCAGCTCGAACAGCCGCTTGCTGCCGCTGCCCTCGCTGCTGACGATCAGCCCCTCGTCGGCGAGTAGTTGGAGGGTGGGGTAGACCGAGCCGGGGCTCGGGCGCCACAGCCCGCCGCTGCGCTGGGTGATCTCCTGGATCATCTCGTAGCCGTGCATGGGTCGCTCGGCCAGCAGGGCGAGGATGGCCGCCCGGACGTTGCCCCGGCGACCCCGGCGGCCCTGGCCGTGGCCCCGGCCGTGCCGGCCCCATTCCCGGCTCCACCCGGGGAACGGGAAACCCTGCCCCGGGCCGGGCGCGAACGGCTGGCCCGGTGGAAACGGCGGCGGGAACGGCGGGCCGCCGCGCGCCTGCAGCGCCTCGATCTTGTCCTCGAACCCGGGCCGGAACGCGTGCCGGCGCAGGCGCCGGGGGTCCCCGAACGGTATGCCGTGCTCGTGTCCGCCAAATGATGGACGCATGTCTCTCAGCTCCTTCACGTCAGGTCGCCGGCGTATCGGCGACACCTCGACGATATATCGGAAGCTATCGCGATGCAACTACCACGCTATGTGTGCACACTGTCACGAAAGGTGAATATTGTTCTAAATTGACGACATAATTGACAGTACTTCGACAGCCCGCCGACGTTTAAACGGCGCAATGAACCGACGCGAACTCGGCCGCGTATAGCCGGGTGCGACATCGAACATTCCAGGCTGAGGAGCATTCATGTCGATGAGATTTATCCGTGGTGGTATTGGTGGGCTCGCGTCCACCATTGCCGCGGCCGTGCTGGTGCTCGCACCGGGTTCGACCTCGGCGGCGGCGGATACCGGATCGCCGTCCGCGCCTACGGATCTGCACGTGCAGAGCGTGTCGTTCACCAGCGTGACGCTGGGGTGGAATCCCGCCGCCGACGACTCCGGCTGGGTCATGTACGAGGCGGAAGCCAACGCGCTGCCCCGCTCGTTGCAACGCTTTGCCTCAACCGAGCCGCGCACGACCATTACCGGTCTCATCCCGGGGCTCCCCTATACGGCGTCGGTCGTGGCCGTGGACGGCTCGCGGAACAGCTCCGCGCCGGCGTCGGTTCAATTCACCA
The DNA here is from genome assembly GCF_035942955.1 of Actinophytocola sp. GTDB lineage: Bacteria > Actinomycetota > Actinomycetes > Mycobacteriales > Pseudonocardiaceae > DASYTH01. The sequence goes on from NZ_DASZCQ010000288.1 coordinate 29,411, forward strand.
CGCCGGTCGACGCCACGCCGCCGACCGTGCCGGGCAACCTGCGCGCCACGCCGACCGTCGCGCCCGTGGACGTGATCGCGTGGGACGCGTCGACCGACAGCTCGCGGATCCGGTACGTCATCCGCTCCAGCGGCAGCTTCCTGACCGCCACCTACGGCACCTCGGTGACCGCGTGGGACCTGCTGTACCTCGACTGCGTCGTCCTGCCCGGCAGCACGCACACGCTGACCGTGGAGGCCCAGGACGACTTCACCAACGTGTCCGCCCGCAGCGGGGCGGTGACGGTGACCTTCCCGAACCGGTGATCCGGTCCGTGGTGGTTGGGCGAAACCGCTGCCCGCCCAACCACCACGTGGGTCCCGGTGCGGTCAGCGTGCTTGGCCCGGCCACCAGATGGTGACCAGCCGCTCGCCCGAGGAGCCAAGGTCGGGCGGTTTCCGCTCGGTGATCCCGTGCCTGTGCAGGGCGGCGGCGACGTCGGCGGCTCGGTTCGGCGGCAGGCACAGGCGTCGCCGGGTGACGTCAACCAGAGTGCTGAACGACTTGTACTCGGCGACCGCCGGGCGGGTCCAGCGCTCGGATTTCGCGTCGAGGCCGAGGGATCGCAGCAGGCCGAGCACGTCGTCGGCGGTGGGCCCGGTCGGCCGGGGCAGACCGTGGAACTCCTGCCAGAAGGGGTTGAGCGCGGTCAGCGGGTGGCGGGCGGTGATCTCGACCACCACGCGGCGCCGGGCATGGCCGGTGAGCGCGAGGAGGAACGGCGCGAGGTCGGCGACGTCGTAGAGGACGTGGTGGCAGACCACCAGGTCGGCGTCGGGCACCCGGTCCGCCACGTCGGGCCACCGGCCGTGCACCGTGGCCAGCTCCAGGCACAGCGGCGCCGCGCGGCGGGCAAGGTCGGCCAGCAGCGAGCGGTTCGCGTCAATCGCGGTGAGCCGTGTCATCGCGGGGGCGAGCGGGAGGCTGGCGGCGCCGCCGCCGGCCCCGACGTCGATCACCGAGCCCCGGTTGGGCAGCACCGCGATCGCCCTGGCGTGTGACGGGCCGCCGGGGTGGGCGAGCTGCCGGTCGGCGCGGCGGGCGAAGACCTCGTCGGGCAGCACCCAGGGAGACTCGTCCACCGCGGTCAGGATCCGTTCGGGGATCCGCCAGGCGGCGAGGTCGTCGGCCCACGCCCGGAACAGGTCGGTGGCGGTCTGGTCGGTGACCATGTCGCGGCTCCCCTCCGCCGTCGGATCGCCCGGGAGATCTGATCCACGATGAGAATCGGAAGAACCGGCAGATCCCCCGGATTGGAACACGATACCGACCGGGATGTTTCTTACGAAGCCGTGACGGACGGCCGGATCCGGCACACCGCGGCATCCCGACGTTTGGCGGTGTCGGTCGCCGTCGGGTCGGGCCAGGGTGGGGAGTAGGTATCTCCCGGAGGGCACGCGCCGGTCGGCGCGGAGGGAGGGCGTCATGGCCCGGTTCCGCACGCGCGTTCTGGTCCTGCTGTCGGTGGTTGCCGCTGCGGTGCTCGTCGTCCCGGCCGCCGCGGTCGGCGAGCCGGCGTCCAGCCGGGGCAGGGACGTCAATCCCGCGCTGTACCAGGGTTTGCGGTGGCGCAACATCGGCCCGGACCTCGGCGGGCGGTCGCTCGCCGTTGCCGGCAGCGCGGCCCGGCCGAACGAGTACTACTTCGGCGCGACCGGCGGCGGGCTGTGGAAGTCCACCGACGGCGGCGTCGAGTGGGCGCCGGTCACCGACGGCCAGATCCGCAGCTCGTCGGTGGGGGCGGTCGCGGTGTGCCCGACCAACCCCGACGTCGTCTACATCGGCATGGGCGAGGTGGACCTGCGCGGGGACGTGATTCCCGGCGACGGGGTGTACAAGACCACCGACGGCGGCCGGACCTGGCGGCACCTCGGGCTGACCGACTCCCAGATGATCGGCAAGATCCGGCTCGACCCGGCCAACTGCGACCGGGTCTTCGTCGCGGCGCTCGGGCACGCCTTCGGTCCCAACGCCGAGCGCGGCGTCTTCCGCTCCACCAACGGCGGCGCGAGTTGGGAGCGGGTGCTGTTCCGGGACAAGCAGACCGGCGCGGTCGACCTGGTGCTGGACCCGTCGAACCCGAACGTGCTGTACGCGTCGCTGTGGCAGGTGATCCGCCGACCGTGGCTGCTGTCCAGCGGCGGCGACACCGGCGGGCTGTTCAAGTCCACCGACGGCGGCACCACCTGGACCGAGCTGACCGCCAACCCCGGGCTGCCGGCGCTGCCGATCGGCAAGATCGGGGTGAGCGTGTCCGGCGCCGACCCGAACCGGGTGTACGCGATCGTGGAGGCGGCGGCCGGCGGCCTGTTCCGCTCCGACGATGCGGGCGCGACCTGGACGCTGGTCAACGCCGACGCGGCGATCCGGCAGCGGGCCTTCTACTACATGAAGGTGTTCGCCGACCCGGTCGCGCCGGACCGGGTGTACGTGCAGAACGTGCAGTTCTTCCGGTCCGACGACGGCGGCGCGACGCTGTCGTCGATCAGCACCCCGCACGGCGACAACCACGACCTGTGGATCGCGCCGAACGACAACCGGCGGATGGTCGAGGGCAACGACGGCGGCGCCAACGTGTCCGTCGACGGCGGGGCCACCTGGACCGACCAGGACTACTCCACGGCGCAGATCTACCGGGTCACCACGACCAACGACGACCCGTACCTGGTCTGCGGCGAGCAGCAGGACCGCGACTCGGTGTGCGTGTCGAGCACCGGTGGCACCGACCGGTTCAGCGTCGGCGGCGGGGAGACCGGCCCGATCGCGGTGGATCCGCGCGACTCCAATGTCTTCTACGCGGGCAACTACGACTGGTTCATGACCCGGTTCGACCGCGGCGGCCGCAGTTTCATCGGCGCCAGGCAGGTCACCCCCTGGCCGGACAACCCGATGGGCCATCCCGCCCGCGACCTTCTGCATCGTCCACAGTGGACGTACCCGCTGGTGGTCAACCCGGCCGAGCCGGACGCGGTGTTCACCGGCTCGCAGTTCGTGATGAAGTCGACCAACGGCGGGCAGAGCTGGCAGCAGATCAGCCCCGACCTGACCTACCACGACCCGGCCACGCTCGGCGACTCCGGCGGGCCGATCACCAAGGACCAGACCAGCATCGAGTACTACGCCACGGTGTTCGCCATCGCCCCGTCCACAGTGGACAAGCGGGTGATCTGGGCAGGCTCGGACGACGGCAAGATCCACGTCACGCGCGACGGCGGTGGCTTCTGGCACCCGGTGACCCCGCGCGAGCTGGTGAAGTTCAGCCGGGTCAGCATGATCGACGCCGGCCACTTCGACACCGGCACCGCCTACGTCGCCGTGCACCGCTACCGGATGGACGATCCCACCCCGCTCGCCTTCCGCACCCACGACGGCGGGCGGACCTGGACCCGCATCAACACCGGGTTCGCGCCCAACGACTTCCTCTGGTCGATCCGCGAGGACCCGGTCCGCCCCGGCCTGCTCTACGCCGCCACAGAGCACGGCGTGTACGTCTCGTTCAACGACGGCGACACCTGGCAGTCGCTGCGCACCAACCTGCCGGACACCTCGGTGCAGGACATCACCGTCAAGGGCGGCGACCTCGTGATCGCCACGCACGGCCGCGGCTTCTACGTCCTCGACGACGGCGCGACGCTGCTGCGCCGGCTCACCCCGCGGACCAGGCCGCAGGACATCGCCGACTTCCGCCAGACCGTGCCGCCGGTGACCCCCATCCCGCCGGTCGCGCCGCCCGCGCCGGTCATCCCGCCGACCGTCCCGGCGCCGGACGCGAACAACGCGCTGGCGACCCTGCGCGACCCGAGCAACCCCGTGCGCACGGTCAGCCCCAACCTCGCGATCAACTACACGCTCAAGCAGGACGTCGGCTCGGCGACCGCGACCATCCTCGACGCGAGCGGGGCGGTGGTGCGGACGATCGTCCTGCCGACCGGCGCCGGCACCCGGACGGCGACCTGGAACCTCCGCTGGACCGACGCCGTCGGCTTCCCCGGCCTCATCTACTGGCAGGCGTCGAACCTGGGCCCCAAGGCCGACCTCGGCACGTACACCGTCCGGCTGACCGTCGACGGCCAGTCGCTTGAGCAGTCGTTCGAGATCCTCAAGGACTCCCGGCTGACCAACGTGACCGACGCCGACATCCACGCCCAGTCCGAGCTGGCCCTCGCGGTCCGGGACCGGACGACCGACGCCAACACCGGAGTGATCAACATCCGGTCCTGCACGGCGCAGGTCGACGACCGGGTGGCAAGGGCGAACGACCCGGCGGTGACCGAGGCCGGCCGGGCCCTGGCCGGCTCGCTGTCCACGGTGGAGAACGAGCTGTACCAGACAAGGCTGCGCGCCGCCCAGGACCCGCTCAACTTCCCGATCAAGCTCAACAACAAGATCGCCCACCTGCGCGGCGTGATCGAGAGCGTCGACGCCCGCCCGACCGACCAGATCGTGGCGGTGTTCGACCTGCTGTCCGGGCAGCTGGACGATCAGCTCAAGGAGCTCGACCGGATCGTCGGCGCCGACGTGCCGGCGTTCAACGACCTGGTCACCGCCCGCGGCCTGCCCCCGATCACCTGCGCATCCGCGTCCCCGGACTAGCGGCGGCGCGGCATGGGAGGATGGACTTCGATGAAGTCCCTCCCCCTGGTGTTCGACGCGCCCAAGCGCGGCCTGCCGCCGCGCCACCTCGTCGACCTGTCCGCGGAGGAGCGCCGCGACGCCGTGGTGGCCCTCGGCGAGCAGCCGTTCCGGGCCGCCCAGCTGTCCCACCACTACTTCGGCCGGCTGACCGTCGACCCCGACCGGATGACCGACATCCCGGCGGCCAGCCGCGAGCGCCTGGTCGCCGAGCTGATGCCGCGCCTGTTCACCGAGGTGCGCACGGTCAGCTGCGACGACGGCCAGACCCGCAAGGCCCTCCTGCGCGCGCACGACGGCACCCTGGTGGAGAGCGTCCTGATGCGCTACCCGGACCGGGTGACCGTGTGCATCTCCAGCCAGGCCGGCTGCGGCATGGCCTGCCCGTTCTGCGCCACCGGCCAGGCCGGCCTCACCCGCAACCTGTCCACCGCCGAGATCGTCGACCAGGTCCGCCTCGCCGCCCTCGCCACCCGCGACGCCGGCGCCCGACTCTCCAACGTCGTCTTCATGGGCATGGGTGAGCCGCTGGCCAACTACCGTCGCGTTGTCGGCGCGGTGCACCGGATCTGCGACCCGGCGCCGGATGGGTTGGGGATCTCGCAGCGTTCTGTCACGGTGTCGACGGTGGGTCTGGTGCCGGCGATTCGCCGGTTG
>NZ_DASZCQ010000289.1:0-13415 GCF_035942955.1 Actinophytocola sp.
TCCGGTGCACGGCTGTGGACAGGGCTGCCCCGCAATCAGTACACGGGCGCCTGTCCACAGCCGTGCCACGGAACGCCGTGCCCAGCAAGCACAACGGAACCACCCCGGCGTTCCGACGCAGCCGGGAACGGCCGAAAGCAAGAAACCACCACCCAACAACGAAAACCGACCCTCACGCCACCTTCCGCTCCGACCTCGGATCAGGCGAATCAAGCAAGGCCAGCAAAATCTCCCCGTCAGCACGCCCCCCACGGCCATCCCAGAACCGGCACGTTGTCTCGGCGAGCAGCACCGGACGCCGGACCGCGCTTTCGGTGAAGGATACGAGGTCGACCTCGCCACCGAAGGAGGACGAGTCTATCGGCGAGCGGAATGCGCTGTTGAACCGGACGATCAGCATCTCGGGCAGTTGCCTCACCCAATAATCGTCCGTGGCCCAGCCGGCGAGCGCGGGGACCGCCCGCTCCTTGATGGACTTCGCGATCAGGTAGCGGACGAGTTGCTCGTAGCAGATGCTGAATTCCATCGCGTCGAGCTTCCCGGTGTCCAGGATACTCTCCGCACTGTCCACCTGGAACTCACCGCGCGCGGAGGCCAGCCCGTTCCGGACCGTCATCGAGGATGATGTCAGGTACCGGCAATGGGGCTTGTACGGCTGCAGCACCCGCTCCAGCAATTGTGGATCATCAGGGAACCGCGACGCGGTCGCGTCAACCAATCGCAGGACAGACCCGGTCATGTCAGATCTCCTTGGTAGACGGTCCACCTGATGTGCAATTTCTACGGTAATGCGCGGCCGTCACTGGTCGGTAATTGTGGAGTTTTCCGCGTCGAACGCCAACAGCTCGTCGAGGAGATGCTCCACCAGCTCCCTCGGCGTGGGGTGGTCGAAGATCAGGGTGGCGGGCAGCCGCAGCCCGGTGGCCGCGTTGAGCCGGTTGCTCAGCTCGACGCCGGCCAGCGAGTCGAACCCGAAGTCGGTGAAGGCCTCGTCGGGCAGCATCGGGTCGGGCGCGGCGTGTCCGAGCACCGCGACGACGTGCCGGCGAACCAGATCCAGCATGAGCCGGCGCTGCTCGGGCTCCCGCAGGCCGGCAAGGCGCCGGTTCCACGTGCCGGCCGTCGCGGCGGCGCCCGACATCGCGCGGCTCGCGGTGTGCACCAGACCGCGGAAGATCGAAGGGACCACGCCCGATCGGGCCAACGCGCGCAGCGCGGCCGTATCCACTCTGGCCGGTGCGACGAACGCCTTGTCCGCCTCCAGCGCGGCATCGATCAGAGCGAGGCCGTGCTCGACGGAGATGGCGTCGCTGTCCTCAGCCATCCAGGTCGGGTCGGTCTCGCCGGGACGGCCGGTCGTTCCACCCGTCTCCCGCCACCCCCGCCAGATGAGCGAGGTGGCCGGCAGGCCGCGGGCGCGGCGGTACCGGGCGAGAGCGTCGAGGAACGCGTTGCCCGCGGCGTAGTTGCCTTGTCCGGCGATGCCCAGCAGCCCGGCTTCCGAGCAGTACAACACGAACATCGACAGGTCCAGCCCGCTGGTGAGCTCGTGCAGGTGCCACGCTCCGTCCACCTTCGGCCGCAGTGCCGTGTCCAGTTGTTGAGGCGTCAGCGTTTCCACGGTCGCGTCGTCGAGCACACCCGCGGTGTGGATCACTCCGGTCAGCGGGTGCTCCGCGGGAATCGAGGCGATGAGCTCGGCCAGCGCGCCGCGGTCGGCTACATCGCACGCGGCGAACCGCACCCGCGCGCCGTGCGCCGCCAGCTCCGCGGCCAGCTCCGCCGCGTCGTCGGCACGCGGTCCCCTGCGGGTGACCAGCAGGAGGTGCCGAGCCCCGTACCCGGTGACCAGATGGCGGACGATCATCCGGCCGAACGCGCCGGTCGCTCCGGCGATCAGCACGGTGCCGCCGGGGCGCAGCAGTTCCGCGGCCGGCGTGCCGTCCGTTGTGGACATCTCGGCATGGGCGACCCTTGGCACGGTGACCCGGCCGTCCCGCACCGCGAGCTGCGGTTCACCGGTGGCCACGGCGGCCGGCACGGCGTGTCTGGAGACTTCCCGGTCGTCCAGGTCGACGAGCACGAACCGCTCCGGGTTCTCCGACTGCGCCGAACGCAGCAGACCCCACACCGGTGCGTGGGTCAGGTCGGACGGCGGGTCATCCTGTCCAATGAGGACCGCGCCGGATGTCAGCACGACGAGGCGGGTGGCGCAGAGCCGCTCGTCTGCGAGGAACGCCTGCACGTCGGCAAGCACCCGCGCCAGCGTGTCCCGGGCGCCGGACACCACGTCGCCGGCACCCGGTGGGTAGCTCACCACGATCAGGTCGGGCACCGCCGAGCCCCACGTGAGCGCCTCGCCAAGAGCACCGAAGTCCCGGTAGCTTTCCGCACGGATGCCCTGTCCGGCAAAGGTTTCCCGATCGATGACGCTGGCGCCCAGCAATGCCCAACTGTCCTGTGTGTACGCTGAGTCGATGCCGGCCGGGACGTCGACCCAGACCAGGTCGTACAACGAGTCCTCGTGCACGGCGCGGGCGCGGGCAAGCTGCTCGGTCGAGATGGGCCGGAGCGCGACGGACTCGACCGTGGCCACGCCGAGACCAGCGCCGTCGGTGATGGCCATGCGCACCGCGTCCGGCCCGATGCGGGACAGGTGCACCCGTACCGCGGACTTTCCGCTGGCGAGCAACCGCATTCCGGTCCAGGAGAAGGGAAGTCGCGGCCGGGCGAGGTAGGGGTCATCGTCGAGCGCACTCAGCAACACGGGGTGCAGGGCGGCGTCCAGCAGGGCGGGATGCAGCCCGAACCCGGTCGGGTCGGCGCCGGATGGCAGCTCCACCTCGGCGTAGACGTCCGCACCGAGGCGCCAGGCCCGCCGCAGTCCCTTGAAGACCGGGCCGTAGCCGTATCCCCGGTCGGCGAGCCGCGGGTAGGCGTCCGCCAGCTCGACGGGTACCGCACCGATCGGCGGCCAGGCCTGGACATCGGCAGAACCCTCGGCACGGTCCGGTTCGGGTCCTACGACACCCGCGGCGTGCCGCGTCCACGACCGGTCGCCGACCGGGCCAGCGCCCGGTCGCGAGTGGACGGTGAGGGGACGGCGACCCGACGGGTCGGGCGTACCCATGATCAGCTGTAGCTGGACGTCGGTGTGCTCCGGCACCGCCAGCGGCGCCTCGATGGCGAGCTCGGCGAGGTGCGGGCAACCGACCCGGGCACCGGCCTGCACCGCGAGCTCCGCGAACGCGGCGCCGGCCAACAGGACGGTGTCGCTGATCATGCAGTCAGCCAGCCACGGATGGGTGCGCACGGACAACCGGCCGGTGAGCACGGCCTGGTCGCCGTCGACCAGCTCAGCCGCCTCCAGCAGCGGCGGTGCGTCACCCGCCGCCGGAGCGGTCACCACCGGCGCCGGCTCCGCTGGCGCGGGATCGCCATCGCTCATGCCGGACACCTCTCCCAGCAGGTAGCCGGCCAATGCGCCGGGGGACGCGTGGTCGAAGGCCACGGTGGCCGGCAGCCGCAGGCCGGTGGCCGCGTTCAACCGGTTGCGCAGCTCCACCCCGGTCAGCGAGTCAAGGCCCAGCTCGTTGAACGCGCGGTCGGCATCGATGGTGGCCGAGGCGCCGTGGCCGAGCACGGTGGCCACCGTGGTGTTGACCAGATCCCGCACGGCGCGATCGCGTTCGGCGGGCGGCAGGCTCGCCGTCCGCTTCGCCCAGGACGGCGCGGATCCGGTGGCGGCGGCCTCGACGGTGCGCCGGCTCGGCACCTTGACCAGACCGCGGAAGACCGCCGGCAGAAGCCCGGCGCCAGCCTGGGTTCGCAGCGCGGCAAGGTCAAGGCGGGCCGGCACGACCACCGGGCTGTTCGCGGTCAGCGCGGTGTCGAACAACGTGAGGGCCTGTTCCCGGCCGAGCCGGGCGAGGCCGCTTCGGTTCCACCGCGCCAGGTTGGCCTCGTCGAGCGTGTCCGCCATGCCACCGGCCCACAGGCTCCAGGCGAGGGAGGTGGCCGGCAGCGCCCTGGCGCGGCGGTGGTGGGCAAGGGCGTCCAGGAACGCGTTGCCCGCCGCGTAGTTCGCCTGGCCCGCCATGCCGATCGTGCCCACGATGGAGGAGAACAGCACGAACGCCGACAGCGGCAGGTTCCTGGTGAGCTCGTGCAGGTGCCACGCGCCGTCCACCTTGGGCTGTAACACGGTGCTGAGCTGTTGCGGGGTCAGGGATTCGATGGTCCCGTCGTCGAGCACGCCCGCGGTGTGCACCACGCCGGTGAGCGGGCGCTCGAGCGTGTTCAGCAGTACGGCGAGTGCGTCGCGGTCGGCTACGTCGCAGGCGGCGATGGTGACTTCGGCGCCAAGCTCGGTCAGCTCGTCGCGTAGCTCGGTGGCGCCGTCCGCGGCTGGACCGCGTCGACTGGTGAGCAGTAGGTGGCGCACCCCGTGCCGGGTCACCAGATGGCGGGCGAGCAGCGCGCCGAGCGTGCCCGTGGCGCCGGTGACGAGCACCGTTCCGTCCGGCGCGAACGTCCTCAATGGAGGATCGGTGGGCGCGTGCATCCTGGCCAGCCGCGGCGCATGCGCGATTCCCTCGCGCAGGGCGAGCTGCGGCTCGCCGGTCGCCACGGCGGCGGGCAGGGTGGCCAGCGAGGATGGCTGGGCGTCGACGTCGATCAGCATGAGCCGGTCGGGATGCTCCGACTGGGCGGCGCGCACCAGTCCCCAGACCGAGCCGGCCGCGAGGTCCGGAACGTTCTCCTGGGCGCTTCGCACCAGGCCCCACAGGGAATCGGCCGCGAGATCGGGCACGTCGTGCTCGCCGGCGTGCGCCGCGATCGCCCCGCCGGTCAGCAGCACCAGACGCGCGGCGGCGAACCGGTCGTCGGCCAACCAGTGCTGGACGAGGTCGAGCGCGCGGTGCGCCAGCTCGTGCGTGGCCGCAACGATATCGGCCGCCTGCTCCGGGCCGGACAGCGACGCGAGCACCACGTCCGGCACCGGCCCGCCGGCCGCGACCGCCTCGCCGAGCGCGGCAAGATCGGTGTGCCACTCGAGGTCGAGCGCGTCGGTGACGCCGTGGACGTCCTTGCCCACGAAGGCTATCCGGCCGGACGCGGCGGTGGCCGGCACCGTCACCCAGTCCACCCGGTACAGCACGTCGTCCGTCTGCGCGGCGGCGACGGCGAGCTGCTCGGCGGAGATCGAGCGCAGGCTCAGCGAGTCGACCGAGGCGACCGGCTGGCCGGCGCCGTCGGCCACGGTCATGGCCATCCCGTTGCCGGCCGGCGACCAGCGCACCCGCAGCTCGGTGGCGCCCGTGGCGTACAGGGAGACTCCGTTCCAGGAGAACGGAAGCGCGATGCCGCCGTCGGTGCCGCCGGCGTCGAGCACCAGCGGGTGCAGCGCCGCGTCCAGCAACGCCGGATGGATGCCGAACCCGGCGCCGTCGGCGTCGCCGGGCAGCGCGACCTCCGCGTAGATGTCTGCGCCGTGCCGCCAGACCGCGCGCAGGCCGCGGAACAGCGGGCCGTAGCCGTAGCCGAGCTCGGCGAGGCGCTCGTAGCCGCCGTCGAGGTCGATCGGTGACGCGCCGGCCGGGGGCCACTCCCCCAGCTCCACCCCGGTCTCCGGGGCGCCACCGGTCAGCAGGCCGCTGGCGTTCCTGGTCCAGCCACCCTCCGCCGCGTCGCCGTCGAGTCTGGAGTAGACGGTGAAGGTGCGGTCCCCCGACTCGTCCGGACCGCCCACGACCAGCTGCACCTGGACCGCGCCGGGCTCGGGCAGGACCACAGGGGCTTCCAGGGTCAGCTCCGCCACGTGGTCCAGACCCACCTGGTCGCCGGCGCGGATGGCCAGGTCGACAAGGGCCGTGCCGGGCAGCACGACGGTCCCGGCGATCGCGTGATCGGCCAGCCACGGGTACGCGTGCCGGGACAGCCGGCCGGTGAACAGCATCCCGTCGCCGCCGGCCAGGCTCACCGCGGCGCCGAGCAGCGGGTGGTCGGCCCGGTCGAGGCCGAGCTCGGTGGCGTCCTTATCGCTCGCCGTGGTCTCGAGCCAGTAGCGACGGCGCTGGAAGGCATACGTGGGCAGGTCGACCCGGCGGGCGCCAGGGAAGTATCTTGTCCACTGTGGACTCAGTCCTCGGGCGTAGGCGTGTGCGAGCATCGCGGCCACCGAATGGGCCTCCGGACGGTCGCGGCGCAGCACGGGAACGAGCACCGGTTCGGAGTCGCCGTCGCCGAGGCAGTCCTGCGCCATGGCGGTGAGCACGCCGTCCGGACCGAGCTCGACGTAGGTGGTGACGCCGTGCTCGGCGAGGCAACGGACACCGTCGAGGAACCGGACGGCCTGGCGGATGTGCTCGGCCCAGTAGTCCGGCGAGCCCAACTCCGCGGCCGTGGCAACGTCTCCGGTGACATTGGAGACGATGGGAATCCGCGGTTCGTGATAGGTCAGACCGGCGGCGACGGCGCGGAACTCCTCCGCGGCCCGGTCCATGTGCGGGGAGTGGAACGCGTGGCTGACCCGGAGCTGCTTGGTTTTGCGTCCGCGCTCCCGCCACGTGCTCGCGATCTCGCCGGCGAGCTCCGCGTCGCCGGAGATGACGGTCGCGCGTGGACCGTTGAGCGCGGCGATGGCGACCAGGCTTTCGTGGCCGCGGAGCGACTCCAGCACCTCCGCCTCGGTGGCCTGGATCGCGACCATCGCGCCGCCCTCCGGCGCGGCCTGCATCAGCCGGCCGCGGGCGGCGACCAGCGCGCACGCGTCCTCGAGGGACAGCACGCCGGCGACGTGCGCCGCGGCCAGCTCGCCGATGGAGTGGCCGAGCAGGTAGTCGGGCAGCACGCCGTGGTGCTCGAGCAGCCGGAACAGCGCGACCTCGACGGCGAACAGCGCGACCTGGGTGTACCGGGTCTGGTCGAGCAGGGCGGCCTGCGCCGAGCCCTCCGCGGCAAACAGGATCTCCCCAAGGGGACGGTCCAACTGACTGTCTATATTGGTCAGCACGGCGTCCAGCGCCGCGGCGAAGGCCGGGTTGTCCCGGTACAGCTCGCGGCCCATGCCCAGCCGCTGGCTGCCCTGCCCGGTGAACAGGAACGCGGTCCGCCCGGCCCCGCCCGCGTTGCCGCGCACCACCGCCGCGGCGTCCGCACCGGAGGCGAGCGCCGCGAGGCCCCGCATCAGTTCTTCCCGATCGGTGCCGAGGATGACCGCGCGCTCGGCCAGCGCAGTCCGGAAGTTGGCAAGTGTGTACCCGACATCGGCGGGATCCGGAACGGGATCCGCGGCGGTGAGGTGCTGGTGCAGCCGCTCTGCCTGGGCCCGTAGGGCCACGGCGTTGCGTGCCGAGAGCATCCACGGCACGACGCCGGTGGCACGGCGCGGCTCGGCGACCTCGACCGGTGGCGCCGCCTCCTCCACGATGACATGCGCGTTCGTGCCGCTGATGCCGAACGAGGACACGCCCGCACGGCGCGGCCGGTCGGTGCGTGGCCACTGGACGGGCTCGGTCAGCAGCGCGACGTTGCCGGCCGACCAGTCGACGTGCGGCGTCGGCTCGTCCACGTGCAGGGTCCGCGGCAGCACGCCGTTGCGCATCGCGGCGACCATCTTGATGATCCCGCCGATCCCGGCCGCGGCCTGGGAGTGGCCGATGTTGGACTTCAGCGAGCCGAGCCACAGTGGACGGTCTCCCGGCCGGTTCTGGCCGTAGGTGGCCAGGATCGCCTCGGCCTCGATCGGGTCGCCGAGCGACGTCCCGGTGCCGTGCGCCTCGACCGCGTCGACGTCGCCGGTGGACAGTCCGGCGTCGGCCAGCGCAAGGCGGATGACCCGCTCCTGCGACGGGCCGTTCGGCGCGGTGAGCCCGTTGCTCGCGCCGTCGGAGTTGACCGCGGTGCCCCGCACGACGGCCAGCACCGGGTGTCCGTTGGCTCTGGCGTCGGACAGTCGCTCCAGCAGCAGCACGGCAGCGCCCTCGGCCCAGGCCGTGCCGTTCGCGGCTGCGGCGAACGCCTTGCACCGGCCGTCCGGCGACAACCCGCGCTGCCGGCTGAACTCCAGGAACATGCCGGGGCTGGACATGACCGTCGCGCCGCCGGCAAGCGCAAGGCCGCATTCCCCGTGCCGCAGCGCCTTTGCCGCCAGGTGCACCGCGACCAGAGACGACGAGCACGCCGTGTCGACGGTGAGCGCCGGACCCTCCAACCCGAAGGCGTAGGCGATCCGGCCGGACGTGACGCTCGGCGTGGTGCCGGTCAGCAGGTAGCCCTCGAGCCCGTCGGCCGGTTGGTGCAGCCGCGGGCCGTAGTCAAGCGGGGTGGCGCCGACGAACACCCCGACCCGCTGACCGCGCACCGAGCCGGGCAGGATGCCCGACCGTTCGAAGGCCTCCCAGGACACCTCCAGCAGCAGCCGCTGCTGCGGATCCATGGCGGCCGCCTCCCGCGGGCTGATGCCGAAGAACTCCGGGTCGAACTCGTCGGCGCGGTACAGGAATCCGCCCTCGCGCGCGTAGATCTTGCCGACCCGCTCCGGATCCGGGTCGTAGAGACCCTCGACGTCCCAGCCGCGGTTGGTGGGCAGCGCTCCGATCGCGTCGGTTCCGGAGGACACCAGCCGCCACAGGTCCTCGGGCGACTCGACCTCGCCCGGGTACCGGCACGCCATCCCCACGATGGCGATGGCGGTGTCCTCGACGGGCGCGGTCTCCCGCACGACGACAGCGGTGGGCTCGGCCGCGCCGGCCAGCCGCGCACTGAGATGGTCGGCGAGCGCCGCCGGCGTCGGGTAGTTGTAGAGCACGGCCGCCGGCAGGGGCAGGCCGGTCGCCTCGCTGAGCCGGTCCCGCAGCTCCACCGCGGTGAGCGAGTCGAACCCCAGGTCCTTGAACGTCTTGCCGGTGTCCACTGTGTCCGACAAGTCGTACCCGAGCACGACGGCGACGTTGGAGCATACCAGTTCCACTGGTGACTGCCGGACCTCCGGCTCCTGATCGTCCGCAACGTCCACGGTAGACGGTTCAAGGTCAGCCTGCGCGGACGGGGTGTTCCGGACGTCTGGCCAGTACCGCTTGCGCTGGAAGGGATAGGTAGGAAGGGTGACCCGCCGGCCGTGGTCGCCAGCGAGGGCCGCCCAGTCGACGACAGCGCCGGCGCAGTATGCCTGGGCCAGCGCGATGATCAGCGTGGTGGGTTCCGGGCGGTCCCGGCGCAGCACCGAGGTGAGCACCGGCTTGGCCCGCCGCTCCTCGCCGGCCAGGCATTCGCGGGCCACGGCGGTGAGCACGCCGTCCGGGCCGATCTCGACGAACCTGGTGACGCCGAGCTCGCGCAGGCGCAGGAAGCCGTCGTGGAACCGCACCGGCTGCCGGAGGTGCCGTACCCAGAAGTCGGGCGAGTCCAGCTCCCCCGGGGCGGCCGGCTCGCCGGTGAGGTTGGACACCACCGGAATGGCCGGCGGGTGGAAGGTGAGCGTGCGCGCGACCGCGTGGAACTCGGCAAGCACCCCGTCCATGTGCGGCGAGTGGGACGCGCGGCTGATCCGCAGCCGCTTGACCTTGCGGCCCCGCTCCTGCCAAGCGTCCGCGATCCGGCCGGCCACCTCCGCGTCGCCGGAGATGACCGTCTTCTGTGGACCGTTGAGTGCGGCGACGGCCACCCGGTCCTCGTGGCCGGCCAGCGACTCCAGCACCTCCGGCTCCGTGGCCTCGATCGCGATCATGGCGCCATGTTCCGGCGCGGTGTCCATCAGCCGGCCCCGTGCGGCGACAAGGGCGCACGCGTCCGGTATCGACAGCACGCCGGCGACGTGGGCGGCGGCCAGCTCGCCGAGGGAGTGGCCGCTCAGATAGTCCGGGGTGAGGCCGAGGTGGCGCACGAACCGGTACAGCGCCACCTCGATGGCGAACTGGGCGACCTGCGCGTACGCCATCGTGTCGAGCAGGTCGGTCCCGCCGATCCCGGTGAACATCACCTCGAGCACGGGGTGCTCCAGGTGCGGGTCGAGGTGGGCGCACACCTCGTCAAGGGCCTCGGCGAACACCGGGAACGTGCGGTACAGCTCGCGGCCCATGCCGACGCGCTGGCCGCCGTGCCCGGTGAACAGGAACGCGGTCCTGCCGTCGGCCGTGCCGTTGCCCCGCACCACGGCGGGCGCGTCCCGGCCGGCGGCGAGCGCGGCGAGACCCCGCGTCAGGTCCTCGTGGTCGCGGGCGAGCAGCACCGCCCTGTGCTCGAACGGAGTTCTGGTCGTGGCCAGCGAGGTTGCCACGTCCGCGATCGCCAGATCGGGGTGGGCATCGAGATGCTCACCGAGCCGCGCCGCCTGGGCACGCAGCGCGGCGTCGTTGCGACCGGAGAGCACGAACGGCAACGGCGTGCCGACGGGTGTGGGCTCGACCAACCGTCCACTCTCGACAGCCTGAGCGGGTGCCTCGGTGAGCACCAGGTGGCAGTTGGTGCCGCCCATGCCGAACGAGCTGACCCCGGCCAGCAACCGCTGCTCCTCGCATGGCCACGGTCCGAGCCGGGTCTGTACCCGCAGCCGCAGCTCTTCCAGTGGAATGGCCGGGTTGGGCGTCTCGAAGTTCAGGCTCGGTGGCAGCGCGCGGTGGCGGAGGCAGAGCGCCGCCTTGATCAGGCCGACGATGCCGGCCGCGCCCTCCAGGTGGCCGACGTTGGTCTTGGCCGATCCCACCAGCAGCGGCGAGTCCGGTGCGCGGCCCGCGCCGAGCTCCCCGCCGAGCGCCGCCGCTTCGATCGGATCGCCCACCCTGGTCCCGGATCCGTGCAGCTCCACGTACTGCACGTCGGCCATCGGCACCCCGGCGCGCTGGTAGGCCAGCCGGAGCACCTCGCGCTGCGCCGCGGCGCTCGGCACGGTCAGGCCGTCCGTCGCGCCGTCGTTGTTCACCGCGCCGCCGCGGATCACGCAGTAGATCGGATCGCCGTCGGCGACGGCCGCGGCCAGCGGCTTGAGCAGGACCGCTCCCCCGCCCTCGCCCCGCACATAGCCGTTCGCCCTTGCGTCGAAGGTGAAGCAGCGGCCGTCCGGGGAAAGGCCGCCGAACGCGGCCGCCTTCATGGCGGTCTCCGGCACGAGGTTCAGGTTCACCGCGCCGGCGATGGCCAGAGTGGACTCGCCCCGCCGGATGCTCTCGGCCGCGGTGTGCACGGCGACCAGTCCGGACGACTGGGCCGCGTCGATCGTCACGCTGGGACCGCGCAGGCCGAGGGTGTAGGAGATCCGGTTGGCGATGATGCCGCGGTGCAGCCCGGTCAGCGTGTGCGCCGAGATGCCCGCGGCGCCGAGTCGCTGCCACAGCGCGGCATAGTCGTCGGCGATCGCGCCGACGAACACGGCTGTGCGGCTGCCGGCGACCTCGGCCGGCACGATTCCCGCGTCCTCCAAGGCTTCCCAGGCCAGCTCCAGCATCAACCGCTGCTGCGGGTCCATGGCCAGCGCCTCGCGCGGCGAGATCCCGAAGAAGGCGGGGTCGAACCGGTCGACCTCGTCAAGGAACGCGCCGTGCCGGATCCGCGCGGTGCCGTCGTCGAGCTGGGCGTCGACCGCCCAGCGGCCGGCGGGCACCTCGGTGACGGCACAGGTCCCGGTGGTCAGCAACCGCCAGAACGCCGCCGGGTTCTCCGCCATGGGAAGGCGACAGGCCAGCCCGACGATCGCGACAGCCGGGTCGTCCGCCATGCGTATTCACCGCCTCTTTCGGATGCTCAACGCTCGCTGCACCAAGCTGTCGGCATCCATCGCGTCGATCATTTCGGCGTCGTCCGGGGCGGCCGGCTCCTGGTCCCGGGAACCGGCCAGCCGCAACAGGGTGTCGAGAATGCCCGCCGACCTGAGCTCGGCGATGGGCACGGACGCCAGTGCCCGGCGGATCTCCGCCTCGTCGATGTCCGGCTGCTCGGCCGGTTCGCCGCCCGGCACCAGGCTCGCCCGCAGGTGCCTGGCCAGCACGCCGGGGGTGGGGTAGTCGAAGACGAGGGTGGCCGGCAGGCGCAGCCCGGTCGCGGCGTTGAGCCGGTTGCGCAGCTCGACCGCGGTGAGCGAGTCGAACCCGAGGTCGGTGAAGGCCCGGTCCGCGGTGACGGTTCGGGGTGTGGCATGCCCGAGCACGGCGGCGACCTGCGCGCCCACCAGGTCGAGCACCAGCTGCTCCCGGTCCGAAGTAGACAGAGCGGCGAGGCGGTCGCGCAGGGCCGCGGCCTGGTCCGCGTCGGCGGACTGTGCGGTGCGCCGGACCCGCACGAGGCCTTGCAGGACGGCCGGGAGCGGTGCGCCGCGGGCGCGTTCCTGCAGCGCGGCGAGGTCCAGCTTGATCGGCGCCAGCACACCGCTGTCCACCATGGTGGCGGCGTCGAACAGGGCCATGCCCTCCGCCGTGGACAGTGGCTGCACGCCGCTTCGGCTCAACCTGACCCGATCGGCGTCGTCGAGGTGGGCGGTCATGCCGGTGGCCTGTGCCCACATGCCCCAGGCCAGCGCGGTGGCCGGCAGCCCGTGGGCGCGGCGGTGCTGGGCAAGCGCGTCCAGCGCGGCGTTGGCGGCGGCGTAGTTCCCCTGACCGGCGGTGCCCAGAATCCCGGCGACCGAGGAGAACAGCACGAACATCGCCAGATCCAGGCCTCGGGTCAGCTCGTGCAGGTTGACCGCCGCGTCGAGCTTGGGCCGCAACACCCGCTCCACCTGTTGCGGCGTCAGGGATTCGACGGTGGCGTCGTCGAGCACGCCGGCGGCGTGGACGACCCCGGTCAGCGGGTGGTCCAACGAGTCGATCAGCTCGGCCAGCGCGTGCCGGTCGGCCGCGTCGCAGGCGGCAATGGTAACGGTGGCACCAAGTTCGGTCAGCTCGTCGCGTAGTTCGGCGGCGCCGTCGGCGTTCGGGCCGCGGCGACTGGTGAGCACGAGGTGCCGCACTCCGTGCACCTCGACCAGATGCCGAGCCAGGTTGCCGCCGAGGACACCCGTGCCGCCGGTGATCAACACAGCGCCGTCGGGGTCGAGTGGGCGCGGCATGGTCAGCACGATCTTGCCGATCTGCTTGGCCTGGCTCAGGTACCGGAACGCCTCGACCGCCCGGGTGATCTCCCAAGTGGTGATCGGCGGCAACCCCACGGCACCGCGCTCGAACAGCGCCACCAGCTCGTCGAGCGCCGCACCGATCCGCTCCGGGCCGGTCTCCAGCAGGTCGAATGTCTGGTAGCGCACGCCGGCGTGGATCCGGGCAACCTCCTGTGGGTCGCGCCGATCGGTCTTGCCGATCTCGATGAACCGCCCGCCCCTTGGCAAAAGCCGCAGCGACGCGTCGACGAACTCGCCGGCCAGGCAGTCCAGGATCACGTCGACCCCCTGACCGTCGGTGGCGGCCAGGAACTGCTCCTCGAACTCC
>NZ_DASZCQ010000290.1:0-7619 GCF_035942955.1 Actinophytocola sp.
TCCGGTGCACGGCTGTGGACAGGGCTGCCCCGCAATCAGTACACGGGCGCCTGTCCACAGCCGTGCCACGGAACGCCGTGCCCAGCAAGCACAACGGAACCACCCCGGCGTTCCGACGCAGCCGGGAACGGCCGAAAGCAAAAACCGCCACCCAACAACGAAAACCGACCACCGGGCCTCCGACCACCGGCCTGCGACCACCCGGCCCCGACCACCGACCACCCGGCCCCGACTTCAGGGCACAATTTCCATGGTCGCCATCATCCCCGCCGACGAATGCTCCAGGAAATGACAGTGGTACACGTACCTCCCCGTGTACTCCGTGAACGTAGCCTTCACCCGCACGGCCGTCCCCGGCGCCACCTGCACCGTGTCCTTGAGCCCCACATCCTGCTGCATCGCCGGCAGCCCCTCACGATCCAGAACCTGGAACTGCGTCAGGTGCATGTGGAACGTGTGCGGAATCGAGAACTCCGTGTCAGCATTGTAGATCCGCCAGATCTCCGTGGCACCCCGCTTCACGGTGAAGTCGTTCCGCGCCGGATCGTAAGGCACACCGTTCATCAGCCCGATCGGCGCCTGCCCCGACAGGTCGAAGCTGAACGAGACCTCGCGGTTCACCGTCGCCGGCGGCAGGGTCGGCAGCGCGCGCAGGCGATCCGGCACGCGGCTGGTGTCCTCGGCCGAGCGTACGACGTCGAACCGGAGCACCGGCCCGGTGGTGTCGGCGAGCACCAGTTGGGTGCCCAGCGGGAAGCGGGAGAAGTCGATCACCACGTCGGCCCGTTCGGCGGAGCCGAGCTCGAGCTCGGTGCGCGGAATGGGCGCGGGCAGCAGCCCGCCGTCGGTCGCGATCTGGGTCAGCGGAACGCCGCCGAGGTTGAGCGTGAAGACCCGCTCGGTCGTGCCGTTGAGCAACCGGAAGCGGTACTTCCTTGCGGCGACGGGGAAGTACGGCTGCGGTCGGCCGTTGGCGAGGATGACGTCGCGGTCGGCCGGGTTGCCGCCGAAGACCAGCTGGCCGTTGGCGTCGAACAGGGCGTCGCGCAGCAGGATCGGCACGTCGTACCCGCCGCTCGGCAGCGCGAGGAGCCGCTCGTCGTCGTCCTCGATCACATAGAACCCATGCAGGCCACGGTAAACGTGCTCGGCCTCCAGGTGGTGGCTGTGGTCGTGGTACCACAGCGTCGCGCCCTGCTGCGTGTTCGGATAGTCGTACTGCCGCGCCTGCCCCGGCGCGATCACGTCCATCGGGTGGCCGTCGCTGCTGGCCGGCACGTGCGCGCCGTGCAGGTGCACGTTTGCGTGCTCGGCGAGCTGGTTGCCGAACGTGACCCGGACCGGGCGCCCTTTCCGCGCGCGGATCGTCGGTCCGACGAAGCTTCCGCCGTAGGTGAGCACCGGGGTGCGCACGCCGGGCAGGATCTCGGCGGTCGTCGACCGGATGCCGATCCGGTAGACGTCGACGCCGGACGCGGTGTCCACCGGCTGCGCCACGGGTGGAACGGGCATCCGCACGGTGAACGGGGTCACCGCCGCCGCCCTGCCGGTCGTAGCCGGCCGCACGCCGTGCACGTGCGCGGCCCGGCCATGAGCGCCCGCCGGGCTCGACCCGACGGAGGGAAGCAGCACCGCACCGCCGGCCGCCGCGCCGAGCGTCAGCAGGCGTCTTCTGTTCAGCATCTCGTGCCCCTATCGATGCGTGTCCGGTGCCGCTCAGCGAGGTTTACGAGCGGACACGATGACATAGCCGACCTGGTCTTTCCTGGGTGCGAAGAACCCGTGGTGGTTGCGGGAGAACTCGGTGACCGCCGCCGCGCCGAACTTGGCGACGATCTCCTCCTGCCGGGCGAGCGCCGCCTCGACGTACTTCGCCTTCCTGCCGAACACCCGGGTGCCGCACTGCGTGAACTCCTCGACCTGGAAGCCGTGGCGGCGCAGGTGATCGAGCCACTGCGGCAACGTGGGCAGCCGGTCGAGCTTGAGCGTGGCCATGAACTTGGCCACCCGATCGTCGATCGAACCGGACTCCAAGCTGAAGTCCGAAAAGGACAGACGGCCGCCCGGGCGGAGCACCCGGAACAGCTCGCTGATCACCTGGTCGAGGTCGGGCGCGTTCTGCAGCGACTCCAGCGCCAGCACGGCGTCGAACGTGTTGTCCGGGAAGGGAAGCGCCATGAAGTCGCCGTACTGGAAGCTCACCTGCTCGTGCACCCCGGCCGCCTCGGCGCGCTCGGCCGCCCGGTCCAGCTCGAACTTGCTCACGTTGACGCCGGTGACCAGCGCGCCGTACGCCTTGGCCAGAAACACCGCGGTCTCACCGGGTCCGCAGCCCGCGTCGAGCACGTGCTCGCCGGGCCGCAGGCCGAGCGTCTCGGTCACCTTGCGGGTCATCCGGTGGACGGCCTCGGTCAGCGTGGCGTCGTCTTCCCGGTCGTACCAGTACCACATGTGGATCTGGCCGTCGCGCAGCTCGTCGCCGATGGGTGAGCGCTCGTCGTAATGCTTCCCGATCGCGTCGACAACGTCCTCAGTCATTGGTTGTCCGCCGTTCCTCGGTCATGCCTGGGTGGAGCGCAGCGATCGGCTGCGCTCCACCGTTCGGCGTGCGGTCAGGCGGCCCGGCCGTGGGCGCTGCCACCCGAGCTGAGCGGGTAGCGCGGGGTGTTCTGGTACGCGGCGAGCCGCCACTCGCCGTCCTTCCGGGTGGCGATCCAGGATGCGCGGATGGCGCTGTCGGAGTCCACTTCGGTCTTTCCGGGCTCGAGCACACCGCCCTGGCTCAGGAGGATCGCGACATCCTCGCTGAGGAACCGGATGTCGATCGGCTTGCCGGTCACCTGGGTGCCCTTGTACCGGCCCTCGAACGCATCCGCCATGTACGACTTGATCTCGTCGCGGCCCTTGCAGTAGACGCCGGCCAGGATCATCGTGCCGTCGTCGGTGAACACGCTGGCGAAGGTCTCCGCGTCGTGGTACGCCCACGCCGCGACGACTTTCTGGGTCAGGGCGGCGATCGCGGCCTTGTCCGCGTCCGTGGTCATGCTGTTTCCCTTCCGGCGACCTAGATGTAGAGGGTGTTGGGCTCAAGGCCGCACAGCACGCGGCCGTACAGCTCGGCGTTGGTGTTGGGGTGCATCAGCGCGTGCAGGTTGACCGCCTGGACGTCCCGGCTGATCCGCTGCATGGGGATTCCGCTGTAGATCGAGGAACCGCCGCTGGCCGTGGCCAGGATGTCCACCGCCTCCTTGGCCAGCCGGACCACCGCGCCGAGGTCGGCCCGAGACCGGGCCCGCTCCTCGAGCTTCCACTCGGTGCCCTCGACGGTCTTGGTGTCCACCAGCTCGGCAAGGCGGTGCGCGTGGAACTCGGCCTGGTCGATCTTCATGGTCGCCTCGGCCACCTGGAAGTGGGTGATCGGCGCCTCGCGCTGGCTCTCGTAGCCGGTGTAGGTGATCTTGCGGTCGGGTAGCCGGCTGAAGAACGCGTCCCTTGCGCCCTTGGCCATGCCCACCACCGTGCCGACCGACGAGGCGGACGCCACCGGCAGCAGCGGCGCGCGGTAGATCGGTGAGTCCGCGTTGAGCTTCGAGGCGCTCTGCCCCTGCAGCACCACGGGCAGCGGCAGGACGCGCTCCTGCGGCACGAACAGATCCTTGGCGACCGTGCTGACGCTGCCGGTGGCCTTCAGGCCGGAGGTGTGCCAGTCGTCGACGACGAGCAGGTCGGAGATCGGCACCAGCGCCATGATCGGGTACGGGTCGCCGTCCGGCGGGACCAGGATGCTGATGATCTCCTGCCAGTGCGCGTGGTGCGCCCCGCTGATGAACCCCCACTTCCCGTTCACCACGACGCCGCCGTCGACCGGCTTGGCCATGGCCGACGGGCTCAGCGTCCCGCAGATCCGGACGTCCTCGGTGGCGAACACCTCGTCCTGCACCTGGTCCGGGAACTGGCATGCCATCCAGGTCGGGATCCAGTACACCGACGCCACCCACGACGTGGACCCGCAGCCCTGCCCGAGCGCGGTGCCGACCTCGACCAGGGTCCGGGTGTCCGCCTCGTAGCCGCCGTAGCGCTTGGGGCGGCGCAACTTGAACACGCCGGCATCGGCCAGCGCCTCGATCGACTCGTCGTGCAGCCGCCGGTTCTCCTCGGCCCAGGTCGCGTGCTTCTGGAGAAGCGGGATCAGTTCCGACGCGTTGCGCACCAGTTGCTCACGCGTTGGGATCTTGGTGGTGGCCACCATGTCCTCCTGGCAGAAGAAATTCGGACAAGAACGAATAGCAGCGAGGCCTGGCCGGGGTCCGCCGATGCTCTCCGACGACCGTCGCACCGGCCGCCACACGCGTGCATCTCCTGAATTGCGGGTTTGCCGGACCCGTCGACCGCCGGAACAGCCTTGCTGGAGCAAGGATCGATCCGCCGAAGGCCGCACGTTGCGATAAGTCCGGCACAGATTCTGCCTGCCAGGATTGGGTTTCGCGGCAGGGACCGCCGAAGGAGAGGGAACATCTGATGACCCGTCCACTGACCGGCGAGGAGTACATCGAGAGCCTGCGCGACAGCCGTGAGATCTACATCTACGGTGACCGCGTCAAGGACGTCACCACCCATCCGGCGTTCCACAACCCGGTTCGGATGACCGCCCGGCTCTACGACGCGCTGCACGATCCGGCCAACCGTGACGTGCTCACCTGCCCCACCGACACCGGCAGCGGGGGATACACGCACCGGTTCTTCACCACTCCGCACAGCGCCGAGGATCTGGTGGGCGCCCAGCAGGCGATCGCGGCCTGGTCGCGGATGAGCTACGGCTGGATGGGCCGCAGCCCCGACTACAAGGCCTCGTTCCTTGGCACGCTGGGCGCCAACGCCGAGTACTACGAGCCGTTCGCCGACAACGCCCGGCGGTGGTACGCCGAGTCGCAGGAGAAGGTCCTGTTCTGGAACCACGCCATCGTGCACCCGCCGGTCGACCGCAACCTGCCGCCCGACCAGGTGGCCGACGTGTTCGTGCACGTCGAGGAGGAGCGCGACGACGGCCTGGTGGTCAGCGGCGCCAAGGTGGTCGCGACCGGTTCGGCGCTGACCCACTACAACTTCATCGCCCACTACGGGCTGCCCATCAAGGACAAGAAGTTCGCGCTGGTCGCCACCATTCCCATGGGCGCGAAGGGCATGAAGCTGATCTGCCGGACGTCGTACACGGCGATGGCGGCGATGAACGGCAGCCCATTCGACTACCCGCTGTCGTCCCGGTTGGACGAGAACGACACGATCCTGGTGCTGGACAAGGTGCTCGTCCCGTGGGAGAACGTGTTCATCTACGGGCACCTCGGCAAGGTCCAGCTGTTCACCGGGCGCTCCGGGTTCCCCGAGCGGTTCACCTTCCACGGCTGCACCCGGCTGGCGGTGAAGCTGGAGTTCATCGCCGGCCTGCTGGCCAAGGCCGTGGAGATCACCGGCACCAAGGACTTCCGCGGCGTGCAGAGCCGCATCGGTGAGGTTCTGGCGTGGCGCAACCTGTTCTGGGCCTTCTCCGACGCCGCCGCGCGCAACCCGATCAAGTGGACCAACGGCGCCGTGCTGCCCAACCCCCAGTACGGCTTGGCGTACCGGTGGTTCATGCAGATCGGCTACCCGCGGGTGAAGGAGATCGTGCACCAGGACATCGCCAGCGGGCTGATCTACCTCAACTCCAGCGCCGAGGACTTCAAGAACCCCGACATCCGGCCCTACCTGGACAAGTACGTGCGCGGCTCGAACGGCATCGACTCCGTCGAGCGGGTCAAGGTGATGAAGCTGCTGTGGGACGCGGTGGGCACCGAGTTCGGCGGCCGCCACGAGCTCTACGAGCGCAACTACGCGGGCAACCACGAGAACACCCGCGTCGAGCTGCTCAACGCCCAGCTGGCCAACGGTCAGGTGGACGGCTACAAGTCCTTTGTGGACGAGTGCCTGGCCGAGTACGACCTGGACGGCTGGACGACGCCGGACCTGTCCTCGTTCCCGGACCTGCGCGAGCTGCGCAACGGCCTGCTCTGAGCTGGCCCCGCACGAAAAGGCCCCCGGCGAAGTCGCCGGGGGCCTCGTCGTCGTGCTGGCGACTGAGGTCAGCCGGGGATCGAGGTGGTGAGCCCGCCGTCGACGACCAGCTCCTGGCCGGTGATGTAGGCGGACTGCGGGGACAGCAGGAACAGTACGGCGTCGGCGATGTCGTTGGGGTGGCCGAGCGTGCCCAGCGCGACCTGGCTGCGGAAGAACTCGCGCACCTGGTCGTTGCCGGTCACCGCGTCGAACATCTCGGTGGTGATGTGTCCGGGGGTGACGGTGTTGACCCGGATGCCCTGCCCGGCCAGGTCCGGCGCCAGGGTCTGGGCCAGGTTCGCCACGGCGGCCTTGGTGGCGGCGTAGACGGCGCCGGCGCCCATGCCGCGGTGCACCAGCCAGGAGGCGTTCAGCACGATGGACGAGCCAGACCGCAGCAGCGGCAGCGCCTTCTGGATCGTGAAGTACGTGCCCTTGAAGTTGATGCCGACCACGTTGTCGAAATCGGCCTCGGTGACGTCGGCCGTGCGCGCGTTGAGCCCGATTCCCGCATTGGCGAACACGCCGTCGAGATTGCCGAACGTCTCCTGGGTCCGGGCGTACAGGTTGTCCAGCTCGTCGAGCTTCGACACGTCGGTCGGCACGGCGAGGACCCGGTCCCGGGCGTCCAAGCCCTTGGCCGCGCTGCTGAGTCGCTCCTCGTCGCGCCCGGCCAGCACCACGTTTCCGCCGGCTTCCACCAGCCGCCGCGCGGTGGCCAGGCCGATTCCGCTGCCCCCACCGGTAATGAGTACGGTTTTGCCATCAAAAGTCGCCATGCGACGAGGTTCCCATGCGACCGGCGGCCCGCCGTTCTTCCCGGTTGCGCGATATCTCCGTACGGCAGGTTGGCCTTTCTGGAAGAACCGCTACGGCGTGTCCAGTGGCCCGCTCATGGGGATCGTGGCGCCGTTGACCACCTGGTAGATCCGCACCGGGTCGGTCTCGGCGATCCGCTGCTCGGCCAGCCAGGCCCGGTAGCCGGCCGCGGACGGTGTCTGCCCCGGGTAGCCGGCGCGCAGCGCGTCGCGGTACCGGCCGGGCAGCTCGCCGTCGAGCCCGGAGCGCAGCGGAATGTGCGCGCCCGCCCGGATTTCCAGTAGCGGCGCGGTCGCCAGCCACGGTGCCAGGTACGTGCCGCCGGGCGGAATCCGGCCGCCGGCCGTGGCCCTGCGCAGCGCGCTGTCCGCTGTGGACCAGCCGGACACGATCAGCAGCGGGCCGGACGGCCGGTCCGGGGTGGCGACGCCGATGCCCGCGGCGGCCGCCGCCGAGCGCACCGACCGCGCCGCCGCGGCCGAGCGCGGCGTGCCGTCGGCGACCAGGGTGAGGTTCCGGTTGCCGAGCACCGCAAGGAAGTTGACGGTGTCGCGCAGCGCATCGGCGTCGTCGGGAGTCAAGGTGTCGGCCGGGCACCGGCCGGTGGGCCCGCCGGCCGGGTCGCCGGCGGCGAGCGTGCGGCCGAGCAGCGCGCTGGCGCACTCCGGGCCGTCCGGGCCGGTGATCCCGTCCGGCGCCGGCGCGCCGGC
>NZ_DASZCQ010000291.1:0-1508 GCF_035942955.1 Actinophytocola sp.
GTGCCCGCGCGTGCGGGTCGGGGCGCATCAACGCGATCTGGGCGCGGGTCCAGTTCAGCACCCACGCACCGATCGGGTGTCGTTCGGTCGTGTAGGTGTCCAGCAGGCCGGCCGGCACCCGGCCACGCACCACCGCCGCCAGTTTCCAGCCCAGGTTGACCGCGTCGCCGATCCCCAGGTTCAGGCCCTGGCCGCCGAAGGGTGAGTGGACGTGCGCCGCGTCGCCGGCCAGCAGCACGCGGCCGACCCGGTAGCGCTCGGCAAGCCGGGTGGCGTCGCCGAAGCGGGACAGCCAGCGCGGGGAGTGCACGCCGAAGTCGGTGCCGGCGGTCGCCCGCAGCTGCCGTTTGACCTCCTCCAGCGTCGGCGGGACCACGCGGTCCTCGGCCACCCCCTCGGCCGGCACGACGACGCGGTACACCCCGTCCCCGAGGGGTCCGAGGCCGAACCGCAGCTGGGTCTTGCGGACCTCGGCCACCACGGCGGCCACCGTCTCCGCCGGCACGGCCACCTCCATCTCGCCCAGCAGCGTGTCGACCCGGCTGGGCTCGCCGGGGAAGGCGACGCCGAGCAGCTTGCGCACCGTGCTGCGGCCGCCGTCGCAGCCGACCAGGTAGCGCGCGCGCAGGTGCGTGCCGTCGGCCAGCTCGGCGGTCACCCCGTCGTCGTCCTGGCTGAGCCCGACCAGTTCCCTGCCGCGCCGGATCTCGGCGCCGACCTCGGCGGCGTGCTCGGCCAGCAGGCGGTCGGTGGTGGTCTGCGGGATGCCGAGGACGTAGCCATGCGCGGTGTCCAGCCGGTCCGGGGCCGGCTTGGTGATGCCGGCGAAGAAACCCCCGAGCGGGTACTGCTGGCCGTGCGCGAGGAACCGCTCAAGCAGACCGCGCTGGTCCATCACCTCGATGCTGCGCACGTGCAGACCGAGCGCGCGGACGTGCCTGGTCGGCTCCGCCTCCTTCTCCAGCACCAGCACCCGCACGCCGTGCAGCCGCAACTCACCGGCCAGCATCAGGCCGGTCGGTCCGCCACCGGCAATGATCACGTCGAACATGAACCCCCGATTCGACAAGTGTGCGTTCCTTTCGTCGCGAATCCCCTGATTTCCCGCAGATTCTGCGCCACGACCCGGGTCTTGCCACAAGCCCCCGGGTGCGTTATACGTTGAAAGTGGCAGGGAGTCTCCCTGCCTTTTGCGTCCGGTGTGGACGAACACGTGGACGACCGCGTGATCGGTGCCGGCCAAGCCGCCGCGCCGCAAGCTCCGAACCAGTGCTGAGTCGGCACGAGCGTGCGGCGTCGGGGGTGGGTGATGGTTCCGGAGGGCGTGCGGCAACGGTGGGAAGTGGCGTACC
Source organism: Actinophytocola sp. (assembly GCF_035942955.1). Taxonomy (GTDB): domain Bacteria; phylum Actinomycetota; class Actinomycetes; order Mycobacteriales; family Pseudonocardiaceae; genus DASYTH01. The sequence continues at coordinate 1,353 of NZ_DASZCQ010000291.1, forward strand.
GCGAGTACGGCAGGGCCTGGGCTCGGGCCGATCAGTCCACAGGGGACTGTGACGGTGCCACCGCCGGGACGATGGCGGCGGCGTCACGGGAGTTGGCGGTCGCGTGGCGCGAGTTGGGGGCGGTCGACGGCCTTCCGTGGTGGGTGGTGGCCGCGG
>NZ_DASZCQ010000292.1:0-1685 GCF_035942955.1 Actinophytocola sp.
CCTTCGGCGCCGGCCTTGGGTCGGGTTGGTTGGTGGGTTGCGGGCCGGGGTGGGGGGTTGGGTGTTGTGGGTGGTGGGCTGACGACGCCTGCGGGCAGGGGCTCGTTCCTCGCCCTGCCCTTGTCGTCGTGGGGCGGCCGCCCTCGCCAAGGATTGGCCGACCTCAGCGCAGTTTCAAACGGCTCCTAGCGCGGAGATGTGGGATGCAACGTTCTCGTCACGAAACCTTGACGGGGTCCACCGGACCGGCCACAGTCTTCGGGCAACCGTGAGAGCGCTCTCACGACCAGAGGAGGCATCCATGCGCAGTGCAATACGGCGGGTGTACGCGGTGGCCGGGCTGCTCGCGGCGAGCGCTCTGGTCCTCGCGGGGTGCTCGTCGAGCGACCAGCCGGCCACGCAGAGCGAGCCGACCGGACCGGTCACACTGACGATCAACGTGTTCGGCGACAATTTCTCCCTGCCGGCCGACCGGACGCTCTACGACGAGTACTCCAGGGCGCACCCGAACGTCACGATCGTCGAGAACCGCAGTGACTTCGGCACCCACCACCAGAACCTGCAGGCCCGGTTGACCGCCGGCACCGGCGCCGCGGACCTCGAGGTGATCGAGGTCGGGCAGATCGCCGGCTACATCGGGCAGCCGGACAAGTTCGTCAACTTCCTCGGCGAGGGCGTGGACGCCGGCCAGTGGACCCCGGCGATCGTCCAGCGTGCGTCCACAGCGGACGGCAAGACCCTGATCGGGCTGCCGACCGACGTCGGCGGGTTGGCCATGTGCTACCGAACAGACCTGTTCGCGCAGGCCGGGCTGCCGACCGCGCGCGACGAGGTGGCCAAGCTGTGGCCGTCCTGGTCGGCCTACATCGACACGGGCGCGACGTTCCTGGCGAAGGCCCCGCCGAACGTGAAGTGGTTCGACGCCGGCGGGCACGTGTTCACCGGGATCCTCGGCAACGACAAGGAGACCTTCTACAACGCCGGCGGCGACCTGATCGTCGAGAGCAACCCGGCCGTGCGGGCGGCCTGGGACCAGACCGTGCGGGCGATCAAGGGTGGCCAGTCGGCCGCGCTGCCGGAGTTCACCCCGGAGTGGAACACCGGGTTCCAGCAGGGCCAGTTCGCCACCGTGACCTGCCCGGCGTGGATGATGGGCTACATCAAGTCCAACGCCGCGGCCACCGCGGGCAAGTGGGACATCGCCAGGATCCCGGGCGGCTCCGGCAACTGGGGCGGCTCGTACGTCACGGTTCCCACCCAGGGCAAGAACATCAAGGCCGCTGTCGAGCTGGCGAAGTGGCTGACCGCGCCGGAGCAGAACATCAAGATCTTCAAGACGATCGGCAACTTCCCCAGCCAGAAGAGCACCTGGTCGATGCCGGAGGTGGCGGACTACAAGGCGGACTTCTTCAACAACGCGCCGGCCGGGAAGATCTTCCCCGAGTCGCTGGCCAACGCGCCGGTTCAGGTCGTCGGCCCGCAGAGCGGCGTCATCGGCAACACGTTCGCCGACGCGCTGCTGAGCGTTGAGCAGGGCACCGATCCGAACACCGCCTGGCAGAACGCGATGAACGACATCAAGGCCGCGGCGGGAACCGGATGACACAGTGTTCACCCCGCCCTCTCCGCCGTGCGGGCGGCTCGGGGGCGGAGGCCCGCCCCCGACCGTCCCCAGTGCCCCGCCG
>NZ_DASZCQ010000293.1:0-24650 GCF_035942955.1 Actinophytocola sp.
ACACGGCGACGCCACGCGCCAACACGCGGTCAGAACATCGTGCCGCACCACGCGGTCACGTCGGAGGCGAACAGCGTGTCGGCCCGCGGCAGCGCGGCCGGCTCGGCCACCTCGATCCGCCCGATCCCGGCCAGCGCCGACGCCCGGGTCCCGCCGAGGTAGAGCATGGCGAGCACGTCGACGTCCATTGCCAGGTCGGCAGAGCCATCGGTCCGCTCTATCCCAAGTGGACTGATCCGGTAGCGGCCGGAGTTCGCCGGCAGGACGCGGTCCCGGACCTCCAGCACGACCGGCTCGGCCTGACCGTAGCGCCGGGCGGCCAGCGCGGCGGGCACGTCCACCAGCCGCAGCCACAGGTCGTCGTCGAGCTCGCTGCGCACGCAGTGCTGGTTCACCAGCATCGGCTCGAGCGGCTCGTCCAGCGGCCGCAGCCAGGCGTGGACGTCCTCGACCAGGTCCACTCCCAGCAGGTAGCGCCACAGGTCGGCGATCGCGGCCGGGGTGCCGAGCAGGTCGCGTACCCGCAGCGTCTTGTCGAGCGTCCAGGACGCGGTCTGGCGTTCGTACGGGGAGTAGGCGACGAACCCGTCCTCGCCGTCCGGACCGGTGTGCACCGCGACGATTCCGTGCTCGTCCTTGTCGCGCAGCCGCCGTTCGTAGCTCATTCGCCACCAGCTGGCCGGGCGGGTCATCATGCCCGGCCGGCGCCCCCGGACCCGCTCGTAGATGCCGGGCAGCAGGGACAGGGCCTCGTCGACGTCGAGCAGCCGGACCTCTCCCCCGCGCGGAACCTCCCGGCGCAGCTCGGCCCGCTTGGCCTGCACCGTGATCGTGCGGGAGGTCACCGCGACGCCGTAGCCGAACCGACCGTAGATCGCCGCCTCGCTGGCATGCAGACCGGCGAGCGCCTCCCCAGCCGCGGCCGCGGCGGACAGCTGCGTGCGCATCAGCTCGGTGAGCACCCCACGCCGGGTGTGGTCGGCCCGCACCCCGACCCCGGTCACCGCCGCCATGGGCAGCGCGCCGCCGCCCGGCAGCCCGACGCTCGACCCGAACGACAGCGCGGTGCCGATCATCCGGTCCCCGACGAACGCGCCGAACGCGCGCCGCTCCTCAAGGGCCGGCTGGATGATCGCCCACGCCTGGTCGGAGCTCGGCGCCACGTGCAGGGACCCGAGAAAGAGGTCGTGCGCGGTCCGCAGCTCGGCATTCGCCACGAGCCGCACGTCAAAATCAGTCACTCCATCACCTCGCAAGCTCGGTGATGGTGACCCTGCCGCCCCGTTCCTCGGCGGCAGGGCAGCGCTCGATGGTTCGCTCCGCAAGCTCCGCTCATTCCGTCACCTCGCAAGCTCGGTGACGGCGAACCTGCCACCTTGTTCCTCGGCGGCAGGGCAGCGCTCCATGGTTCGCTCCGCAAGCTCCGCTCACGCCCAGATCATTTCCGACCCGGCTCCCGCGGCGCGACTCAGTTTCGCTACTTGTCCCGCGGGGTGCCGACCTCGTACTCGCCGCTGTCGTTGCGGACGGTGATGTCGACGAGCTTCTCGCCGCCGTTGTCCCCGCCGAGCCGGACGGTGCAGGTGAACTTGTTGCCCGCCTTGACTTCCTGGCCGGCCGGGCAGTCGACGCCCTCGATCTGGTCGGCCTGCACGCCGTAGCTGCCGATGAGCACCTTCTTGACCCCGTTGTCACCCTCGAGGGCGGACTCGTCGAGCACCTTCTTGGTGAAGAACCCGGGGGTGACGAACCCGAGGATGGCGCCGGCCCCGACGACCAGCACGACGATCGCGATCACGATCCAGATCCAGGTGTTGCTCTTCTTCCGCGGGGTCGTGACGCCGGGATAGCCGCCGCCGGGCGGCTGGCCGTACGGCGAGTACTGCTGGGTGGGCTGCTGGCCGTAGCCGCCGTAGGGCTGCTGCTGGGACGGCTGCTGGCCGTAACCGCCGTACGGCGGCTCGGGCTGGCCGTAGGGCTGCTGGCCGTAGCCGGGCGCGGGAAACCCACCCGACGGGGTACCGGGCCCGCCGCCGTAGGGCTGCTGGGGCTGCTGCCCCCACTGTTGCTGCGGATCGGATCCACCGGCAGGCCCGTAAGGGCTGGTCATCGTTCGCCTCCGCATACAACGTCGCACGGACGGATCTGCATCTCCCGCGCGCGATCAAACCACAGCAAGGGCGGCTTTTCCCACCCGACGCGGCAAGCGTTTCTCATCCGTTGGATGATCATACGGTCCCCAATGCCACCACACCGCGGCGAATTGCGCGCACCGCCTTCGCCGCGGTCGCCCCCACCGGCGCGTCCGGCCCGACCACGTCGCGGATCTGGTCAAGCAGGTCGATCACCTGACGGCACCAGCGCACGAAATCCCCGGCGGAGAATTCGCCGCCGGCCGACTCCGCCGCGGAGATCACCTTTTCGAGCGATTCGCCGCGCGCCCACCGGTACACCGTCCAGGCGAACCCGGGATCGGGCTCCCGCGTCCGGTCCAGCCGGTGCCGCCGCTCGTCCTCCTCCAACTCCGCCCACAGCCGGGCGGTCGCGGTCAGCGCCTCGGTCACCGCGCCGCCGGGCACCCGGCTCTCCGCCGCGCTGTCCCGGCGGGACTCGTAGACCAAGGCCGACACCACGGCGGCCAGCTCCGCCGGGCCGAGCCGGTCCCACACCCCGTGCCGCAGGCACTCGGCGGCCAGCAGGTCCGACTCGCTGTACAGCCGGGCCAGCCGCCGGCCGTGCTCGGTGACCGCGGCGCCGTTGCCCTGCGCCAGGTAGCCGCGCTCGGTGAGCAGCCGGCGGATCCGGTCGAACGCCCTGGCCAGCGAGTGCGTCGTGGCCGCGACCCGCTGCTCGAGCTGCTCGGTCTCGACCCGCAGCCGGTGGTAGCGCTCGGCCCAGCGGGCGTGGTCCTCCCGGTCTGCGCAGCCGTGGCACGGGTGCGCCCGCAGCGCCCGGCGCAGCGTGGCCAGCTCGGCGTCGTCGGCCGACCCGGCGCGGCGGCGGGACCGGATCGGCGCCTCGATCCCCGTGTTGCGCAGGGTCGAGGCCAGGTCGCGGCGTGACCGCGGCGAGCGCAGGTCCACCTGCTTGGGCAGCCGGACCCGGCCAAGCGCCTCCACCGGGGCCGGGAAGTCGGCCACGGACAGGCGTCCGGACCAGCGGTCCTCGGTGACCACCAGTGGTCGCGGCTCGCCGATCGGGTCCAGCCCGGGATCCACCACGATCGCCAGCCCCGAGCGCCGCCCGGCCGGGATCGCGATCACGTCGCCCTTGCGCAGCCGCTCGAGCGAGCGCGCCGCCTCTGCCCGCCGGGCCACGCTGTTCTGCCGGGTCAGCGCCTTCTCCCGATCGGAGATCTGCCGGCGCAGCGCGGCGTACTCGGCGAAGTCGCCGAGATGGCAGGTCATCGACTCGGCATAGCCGGCGAGGGCCTCGCGGTTGCGCTCGATGCGGCGGGCGAGGCCCACCACCGAGCGGTCCGCCTGGAACTGCGCGAAGGACTGCTCCAGCAGCTCCCGGGCCGCGTCGGCGCCCACCCGGTCGACCAGGTTGACCGCCATGTTGTAGCCGGGGCGGAACGACGAGCGCAGCGGGTAGGTGCGGGTGGAGGCGAGCCCGGCGACCCCCTTGGGATCCACGCCCGGCTGCCACACCACGACCGCGTGGCCCTCCACGTCGATCCCGCGCCGCCCGGCCCGCCCGGTCAGCTGGGTGTACTCCCCCGGGGTCAGCTCGACGTGCGCCTCGCCGTTGTACTTGACCAGCCGCTCCAGCACGACCGTCCGGGCCGGCATGTTGATCCCCAGCGCCAGCGTCTCGGTGGCGAACACGACCTTGACCAGGCCGCGGACGAACAGCTCCTCGACGGTCTCCTTGAACGCCGGCAGCAGGCCCGCGTGGTGGCTGGCGAACCCCCGCTCCAGCGCCTCACGCCACTCCCAGTAGCCCAGCACGTCGAGGTCGGCGTCGGGCAGGTCGCGGGTGCGGGTGTCGACGATGCGGCGGATCTCGGCCACCTCGTGCTCGGCGTTGAGCCGCAGCCCGGACCGCGCGCACTGGGCCACCGCCGCGTCGCAGCCCACCCGGCTGAACACGAACACGATCGCCGGCAGCAGCCCGGCCGAGTCCAGCCGCTGCACGACGTCCACACGCGACGGTGGGCGGAACCGCGGGCCGCGGGGAACCCCGCGCCGGCCGCGCTGCCGCGGACCCGGCCACGCCAGCTGCTGCCGGCCGACGTCGTCGGTGCGCCGCAACAGATCCGGGTTGATCTTGGCCTGCCCGTCGGCGCTCTCCCCGGCGAACAGGTCGAGCATCCGGTTGCCCACCAGCATGTGCTGCCAGAGTGGGACGGGCCGGTGCTCATCGACGACGACCGTGGTGTCGCCGCGCACCGCCACCAGCCACTCGCCGAACTCCTCGGCGTTGCTGACCGTGGCGGACAGGCTGACCAGCCGCACCCAGTCCGGCAGGTGCAGGATGACCTCCTCCCACACCGCGCCGCGGAACCGGTCGGCGAGGTAGTGCACCTCGTCCATCACCACGTAGCCGAGGCCGTCGAGGGTGGACGACCCCGCGTAGATCATGTTGCGGAGCACCTCGGTGGTCATCACCACGATCGGCGCGCCGCCGTTGACGCTCGTGTCGCCGGTCAGCAGGCCGACGGTCTGCTCGTCGTAGCGGGCGACCAGATCGGCGTACTTCTGGTTGGACAGCGCCTTGATCGGCGTGGTGTAGAAGCACTTGCGGCCCTCGGCCAGCGCGAGGTGCACCGCGAACTCCCCCACCACGGTCTTGCCGGCGCCGGTCGGGGCGCACACCAGCACCCCGTGCCCGTCCTCCAGCGCGGCGCAGGCCTGCCGCTGGAACGGATCGAGCTCGAAGGCCAGCTCGGCGGCGAATTCGGTCAGTCTCGGGCTGCTCGCGCGTCGCCTGGACGCGGCGTAGGCCTCGGCCGGAGAACGAGAAGCGCTGGCCACCTCATCAGGCTTCCACATTCTCGGGCGACTCGTGTGATCAGCCCGTCAGCGCCGCCTTGGCCTCGGCCACCCGGTCGTACTCCGCGCGGATGTCGGTACCGGCGGTGGCCACGATGAACGTGCCGGCACCGGCGTCGGTGTACTCGCGCAGCCGCTCGGCAAGGGGCCCGGCCTCGCCGCTCGCGACAAGCTCCGCGGCCCGGTCCGGGCTCATGCCGTAGGTCCTGGTCATGTACCGGACGAACGGTTCGCCGCCGGTGAACACGATCACTCCGGCCGACGGCACCCCGGCGCCCACCTCCGCGGCGATCGCGGCAAGCATGTCGAGGTGACCGGCCAGCTCGCCCGGCGTGAGCATCGAGCCGAGCCAGCCCCGCGCGCCGACCCGCACGGCCCGGCGCTTGGCCCGCGCGGACATGCCGCCGACCCACAGCGGCGGCACCGGCACGGCCGGGGCCAGGGTCACGACCGGCGCGCCCGGCTCGGTGGGCAGCGCGGTGGGCTCGCCGGCGAGCAGGCCCGGCAGCGCGTCGAGGATCGCGTCGGTGCGCCGGCCCCGCTCGTTCATCGGCACGCCCGCGGCGGCCCACTCCTGCGGCCACTCCCCGCCGACGCCGACGCCGAGCACCAGCCGGTTGCCGGACAGCAGCTGCAGCGAGCCGAGCTGCTTGGCCGCCCACGCCGGGTGCCGCAGCGCCAGCAGGTACACCGCGAACCCGATCCGGATCCGCTCGGTGACGGCCGCCGCCGCGCTGAGCGTCACCGTGCTGTCCACGTTCGGCGCGCCGGTGCTCAGATGATCACCCGACCACACCGCGTCCAGCCCGATGTCCTCGGCGTGCCGGGCCAGCGCGGGAAGATCGGCCGGCGCCGAGCGGGAGCGGGAGAGGAACACCGGGAGCGAGACACCGATCTCCATCGATCTCCTTCAGCCGACGATCGTCAGCGCGCCCCGGGTGCAGCTGACGTCCACGGGCAGCGGCCGGATCCGCTCGCCGTCGGCGTAGGCGATCCAGCCGTTGTCCTCGCCGAGCCGCACGGAGTCGGCGCGCAGCATGGTGATCGCCGGGTGGTCGGTGTGCCGGCCGCTGCGCAGCGTGGGCACCATGCGCAGCAGCTCGAGCCGGCTCACCGGGCCGACCACGGTGACGTCGAACAGGCCGTCGGTGGGGTCGGCGTCCGGGCAGATCGGGATGCCACCGCCGTAGTACGGGGTGTTGCCGACCGACACCATGGTCGCCTCGAGCTCCAGCCGCTCGGCGCCGGCCCGGACCACCAGCGGGTACGGCCGCAGCGCCGCCAGCTCGACGACGGTGGCCAGGTCGTAGCGCCGGTGCCCGCGCGGCCAGCGCATCCGGTTGGCGCGCTCGTTGACGGCGGAGTCGAAGCCGGCGCACAGCACCGTGGCGAACCACATGTCGCCGCCGACCCGCCCCAGGTCCAGCTTCCGCCGCCGGCCGGAGCCCAGCGCGGCGACCATCGCGTCGGTGGCCGCGAGCGTCTCCATCGGCTGGCCGAGCGCCCGGACGAGGTCGTTGCCGGTGCCGGCCGGGATCACGCCGAGCGCCGCGTCGGTGCCCGCGCAGAACTGCACGCCCTGATGCGCCGAGCCGTCGCCGCCGAGCACGATCAGCACGTCGAGGCCGGCGCCGTCGCGGGCCCGGACCATCAGCGCGCGAGCCTCCTCGACGGTGCCGGCCTCGACCAGCTCCAGGTGATCGACGGCGGCGCGCAGCCGGTCCGCGACCTCGTTCGCCACGCGCCGGGCGGGTCCGTGGACCGCCAGCGCCGCCCGTATGCCCACCGCGGCCTCGCTAGGTGACGTCGTCCAGCCCGGCCCTGGCGTCCGGCGGCGGGCTCGGCGGGACGGGCTCGGGGTTGAGCCGGTCCAGCGGCGTCGCCTCGTCGTCGGCAAGGTCGTCGAAGTTGAGGCCCTCGGCGGCCTCGCGCCTGGCCTTGCGCCGGTCGTGGACGCGGGAGAGCTGCACGGCGAGCTCGAACAGCACGGTCATCGAGGCGGCCAGCACGCTCATCGAGATGGGGTCGGTGCCGGGCGTGGCGAACGCGGCGAACACGAAGATCCCGAAGATCAGCCCGCGCCGCCACTTCTTGAGGTTGGCGTACGGCAGGACGCCGACCCGGTTCAGCATGACGATCAGCAGCGGCAGCTCGAAGCTCACCCCGAAGATCAGCAGCAGCGCGAGCAGGAACGAGACGTACTGGTCGGCCGCCAGCGCGGTGGTGAACACGCTGCCGCCGAAGGAGACCAGCACCTCCAGGCCCTTCGGCAGCACCAGGTAGGCGAGCACGGCGCCGGCGGCGAACAGCACCGAGGCGAAGCCAACGAAGGTCAGCGCGAACCTACGCTCCCTGGCGTACAGCCCGGGAGTGATGAACGCCCACACCTGGTACAGCCACAGCGGTGCGGTGAGCACCATCCCGGCCGCGAGCCCGATCTTGAAGTTCATCATGAAGGCTTCGAACGGCCGGGTCTGCAGCAACGTGCAGACACCCTTTTCCGGCTCGAACCGCGGCCCGGCCGGGGCGGCTTCGAGCGCGCAGTACGGCGCCTTGATCAGGTCGCCGAGGGACGGGATCGGGCCGACCCGGAACATGAACCACAGAAAGCCCAGCACCGCGCCGGCGAGAATGATCAGAATCGCCAGCCCGAGCCGGTGCCGCAGCTCGTAGAGGTGGTCGCGCAGCGTCATCGTGCCGTCCGGATTGTGCCGCCGGCTCCGGATGCGCTTGCGCTCGCGACGGTCCTGGCTTACCACCGCCCGACCGATCCTCTCGTCGTCAGTTGGCGAATCAGTGGGCGTCAGCTGGGGTTCTTGTTCGCCTGGGTCTGCTGCTCGATCGGCTTGGCGACCTCGGGCGCCGGGGTCTGCGGCTTGGCCTCGGGCAGCTGCGACTGCGGCTTGGCCTGCTCGGCCTCCTCGTCGCTACGCAAACCCTTGGTCTCGGACTTGAGGATCCGCATCGACTGGCCGAGCGAGCGCGCCATCTGCGGCATCTTCCGGGCGCCGAAAAGCAAGATGATCACCCCGGCGATGATCAGAATTTCCCACGGTCCCAGATTCACGGCCGTCCTCCTGTCTGTACTGGCTCTCCCGATGGTACGCGGGCAGCCCCGGTCTGTATTCGTGCGCGTCGCCGTTGTCGGATGGCTACTCCCACCGCGGCCGTTCGCGCCCGCAGCAGCCCGGTCCGGTCGGTCACCCGACCGCTGGCCGCCGCGGCCGCACCGGCGAACCGCCGAACCGCGCGCAGCACCGCCACCAGGACGGCGCCGAGCACCAGCAGCCCGACGACCACCAACGCGATACTCGACAGGTACGGCACCACGCGTCAACCGTAGCCGCTGTCCGTTAGCCCCCAGTACAGCGCTCAGGTTGCGGCGAGGTGATCGGCTCGCCGCAGCGCCGCCCGCGCCCGCTCGCGCAGCTCCGCCCGTAGCGCCGCCGGCCGCTCGACGGTGACGTCGCCGCCCTGGCCCAGCAGCAGCCGCACCATCCACGCGGTGTCCGCGTAGCGCATCCGGATCCGCAGCCGCCCGCCGTCGAGCTCCTCGACGGACTCGACCGGGTAGTACTCCGAGATCCAGCGGGCGTCCGGCTCGAGCACCAGCTGGGCCACCTCCTGGTCGGGCTGCGGCCGGAACAGCCCGGCGGACACGTCGGTCTGCTCGGCGAACGGCGGGGGCGCCGCCGGCTCGTCCAGCACGGTGACCTCGTCGATGCGGTCCAGCCGGAACAGCCGGACCCCCTCGGCCCGCCGGCACCACGCCTCAAGGTAGCCGCGCCCGTCCACGATCAGCAGCCGCATCGGGTCGACCGTGCGCCGGGTGATCTCGTCCTTGGACGCCGTGTAGTAGGTCATCCGCAGCGCCCGACCGAGCTTGAGCGCCTGCTGCACGACCCGCCGCGCGTGAGCCGTCGAGGCGCCCTCGCGCACGCCGAGGCCGACCGCGACCCCCGCCGGCCGGGCCGCCCCGGCCGCCGCCTCGATCTTGGCCACGGCCCGCCGGACCGCATCGGCGTCGACCATGCCCGGCGTGTCCAGCAGCGCCCGCAGCGCCACCAGCAGCGCGGTGGCCTCCGACCCGGTCAGCCGCAGCGGCCGGCTCATCCCGGCGTCGTAGGTGACCGTGACGGTGTCCTCGTCCATCGACAGGTCGATCAGGTCGCCGGGGCCGTAGCCGGGCAGCCCGCACATCCACAGCAGCTCGAGGTCCTTGCGCAGCTGCTTGGCCGACACCCCGAAGTCGGCGGCCGCCTCCTCGATGGCGATGCCCGGCCGGGCGATGAGGTACGGCACCAGCGCGAGCAGCCTCGGCAGCCGCTCCTGCGACGTCACACCGCCTCCTTGCCCGCGACGGCGACGTGGTGCTCGCGGACCGACTTGCGCAGCACCTCCGGGTCGAGCACCGCGACGTCGGGGCCGAAGCCGGCGATCCAGCCGGCCGCGGAGTCGGGGTTGTACAGCTGGAGCTCCACCACGTCGCCCGGCTCGCCGTCGATGACCTGCTCGCCGACCACCGTGGCCCGGCGGCGCAGCCCGGCCGCCCGCCCCCTGGCCAGCCACAGCCGGACGGTGGTGGTCTGCGTCGGCGGCTCGTCCCCGGTCCGCGCCACGAACTGGAGCAGGTCGACGCGCTCCGGCCGGCGGAACGCCCCCGGGCGGCTGATGGTCCGGACCTCCCCGACGATCCGGGACATCCGGAAGCAGCGCGGCGCCTCGCGGTCCCGGTCGTGCCCGACCACGTACCAGCGGCCGCGCCAGGACACCACGCCCCACGGCTCGATCGTGCGGGTGCGCAGCTCGGTCGGCGTCGGGCGGCGGTAGTCGAACGTGACCACCTGCGCGGCCTGGACCGCGGCCAGCAGCGGGCCGAACGCCGGCTCGGTGGTCCGGACCTTCGGCTCCACGATCGACGGCGCCGCGTCGTCCACGTCGACCCCGGCGGCCCGCAGCTTGAGCAGGGCGCCGTGCGCCGCGCCGGTCAGCTCCGGGGAATCCCACAGCCGCACGGCCAGCGCCACCGCGGCGGCCTCGTCCGGCTCGAGATCGATCTCTCCCAGCTCGTAGTCGCGCCGCGCGATCCGGTAGCCGTCGATGGTGTCGAACGCCGAGTTTCGCCCGACCTCCAAGGGAATCCCGAGCTCGCGCAGCTCGGTCTTGTCCCGCTCGAACATCCGGAAGAAGGCGTCGTCGCTCGGCGCATCGGCGTAGCCGGGCACGATGGCACGGATACGCTCCGCGGTGAGATGCTGGCGCGTGGACAGCAGGCACAGCACCAGATTCACCAGTCGTTCGGCGCGTGCGACGGACACGTCCGCACCCTAACGCGCCCGGCGCCGGCCGGTCGGACAACTCGCTGTACCGCCTCTCCGCACTTCCATGCGGTCGTTACGTTCCAGCCGATGGTGCGGGTATCGGGTGGATTGTGGCTGGTTGCCCTCACGGTCCCCCGAGGTGCGGCTGGATTGGTCTTACCACTTGACCTCTGGCCAACTAACCGGACAGGATGGTCGTCATGGCGCTGCAACCCGTCGCCCGCCGCTCCGTGCCGGACGAGGTCTTCGAGCAGATCGTGGCGGACGTGGTCGGCGGCGAGCTGGCCCCCGGCGCGGCCCTGCCGAGCGAGCGCCGGCTGGCCGAGGTGCTGCGGGTGTCCCGCCCCGCGGTGCGCGAGGCCATGCAGCGGATGGCGCAGGCCGGCCTGGTCGAGGTGCGCCAGGGCGACGCCACCACGGTCCGCGACTTCCGCCGGCACGCCGGCCTCGACCTGCTCCCCCGCCTGCTGCTCCGGCGCGGCGAGCTGGACCTGGCCGTGGCCCGCAGCGTCCTCGAGGCCCGCCTGCACATCGGTCCGCGGGTGGCCGCCCTCGCCGCGGAGCGGTCCGGCGCGCGGCTGGCCGACGACCTGCGGGCCGCGATCGCCGCCCTAGCCGCCGACGACGATCCCGTTGCGCGCCAACGGCACGCGCTCACGTTCTGGGATCACGTCGTGGACGGCGCCGACTCGATCGCCTTCCGGCTCATGTTCAACAGCCTGCGCGCCGCCTACGAACCGGCCCTCGCCGCGCTCGCCACGGTGATGGCCGAGGAGGTCAACCGCACCGGCGCCTACCGCACCCTGGCCGACGCCATCGTCGCCGGCGACGCCGCCGCGGCCGCGCGGGCCGCCGAGGACCTGCTCGGCCCGGCCACCGACGTGTTCCTCACCGCCATCCGGGAGTTGGAGGAGTCATGACCCTGCGCGAGAAGCTGGCCGCCAGGCGCGCGGCCGAGGCGGAGATCGACGGGAAGGCCCGGGAGCGGCTCAGGGCCGACGAGGCCGCGATCACCGGGGCCGCCACCCGGCGCCGCAGCGTCAGCCTGGGCAGCGCCTGGTGGGCGTTCTGGCGCCACCCGTCGCCGTGGATCATCGGCACGATGCTCGTCGGGGCGCTCACCGCCCGGCTCGCCGTCGGCGACTGGCGGCTGTGGGACGCCGTGCTGCCGCTGGTGATGATCGCCTCGTTCCCGTTCTTCGAGTGGCTGGTGCACGTCTGCATCCTGCATTGGAAGCCGCGCCGGGTCGGCCGGGTCAAGCTCGACCCGCTGCTGGCCCGCAAGCACCGCGCCCACCACGCCGACCCGCGCGTCGTGCCGCTGGTGTTCATCCCGTGGCAGGCGCTGATCTGGCTGGTGGCCGGCTACGTCGCGATCGGCCTGCTCGCCTTCCCGCGGCTGGGTTTGGGCCTGACCTTCCTGACCATGGTCGGGCTCCTCGGCCTCGGCTACGAGTGGACCCACTACCTGATCCACAGCGACTACCGCCCTCGCACCCGGCTCTACCGGGCGGTGTGGCGCAACCACCGCCTGCACCACTACAAGAACGAGCACTACTGGTTCACCGTCACCAGCTCCGGCACCGCCGACCGGGTGCTTGGCACCTACCGGGACCCGGAGCGGGTGCCGACCTCCCCCACCGTGCGCGACCTGCACGCCCGCGAGGCCAGCGCCGTGTGATCACGGGATCGGGCGGGTCGCGGCGATCACGATCTGCTCCAGCTCGCGCGAAAGCGGGGTGTCGCTCAGACCCCGGGCGAAGATCAGGATGCTCTTGGTGATCGCCTCGTCCTTGACCGCCGGCGGAACGTCGCGCAGCGGACCGTCGAGCAGCAGCATGGCCAGCCCGTGGGTCATCGACCAGGCGGCCACCTCGGCGAGGGGGCGGCGCTCGGGGGCCAGGAAGTCGAGCGCGACGAGCTCGTCAAGCAGGCCCATCAGCAGGCCGAGCGGGGAGCTGGCGATCTCCGTGTGTTCCCTGGCGAACAGCGAGCCGCCCTGGGTGAAGCAGGTCCGGAACTGGCCCGGCTCGGCGAGCGCGAAGTCGATGTAGGCGCGGCCGGTCACGGCCAGGCTGCGCATCGCCCGGTGCAGCGGGTCGGTGATCGGCGGCTGCGCGTCGAGCGCCTTCCGCATGGCCTCGCGCAGCCGTTCCATGCACTGGTGCTTGGCCTCCGCAACCAACTCCTCATGGCCGGTGTAGTGCCGGTAGGCGGCCGTCGGGGTGACGCCGACCAGGCGGGCGGCCGCCCGCACGGTGACCGACTCCGGCCCGCCCTGCTGCGCGAGCTGTGCGGCGGCGTCGGCCAGGGCGTTGCGCAGGTCGCCGTGGTGGTAGCCGCGCTTGGCCGAAGCTGAGAGGTCCATGAGACCGATGTTGACACCAGCCAACATCTGTGGCAAGTTAACGCCCACAAAGTTTACAGGCGCACACATTCCGCGAGCCGAGGGGTACGCAATGTTCGCTGGCATCGGTCACTTCGTCACCCGCCACGCACGGGCCGTCCTGGTGGTCTCCGTGCTCGTCATGATCGGAGCCGGGGCCTACGGGTTCTCGGCCTTCAGCAAGCTCAAAACCGAGGGCTTCGCCGATCCGGCCGCCGAGTCCTCCCAGGCCCAGCAGTTACTCAACGCCCATTTCGGGGATCGGGCCGACCTGCTGTTCCTGATCACCGCCGACTCCGGCACCGTCGACGATCCGGCGGTGCGGCAGGCCGGCGCCGACCTCACCGCCCGCCTGTCGACCGACGCCGACCTCACCGAGGTCGCGTCCTACTTCGGCACCGGGGCGCCACCGATGCGCTCGGCGGACGGGTGGCACGCGCTCGCGGTCGCCCACCTCGTCGACGACTCCACCGAGGTGGTCGACCGGCTGCGGGAGCGCTACACCACCGACAGCGGACCGATCGACGTGGCCCTCGGCGGCGGCGCGGCGTTCCGGACCGAGGCCACCGAGCAGATCGGCGCGGACCTCGTGGTGGCCGAGTCGATCGCGGTCCCGCTGATCCTGATCCTGCTGGTGTTCGCGTTCGGCAGCCTCGTCGCCGCGCTGCTGCCGCTGGCGCTTGGCGGGATCGCGATCCTTGGCACGTTCGCCGAGCTCGCGCTGTTCGGCTCGCTCACCGACGTGTCGATCTATGCGGTCAACCTGACCACCGCGCTCGGGCTTGGCCTGGCCATCGACTACGCCCTGCTGATGGTCAGCCGGTTCCGCGAGGAGCTGGCCGCCGGCGCGGACACCGCCGACGCCGTGGTCACCACCGTGCGCACCGCGGGCCGCACGATCGTGTTCGCCGCGACGACGGTCGCCGTCGCGCTCTCGGTGCTGCTGCTGTTCCCGCTGTACTTCCTGCGCTCGTTCGCCTACGCCGGCATCGGGGTGATCGCGATCTCCGTGGTCGCCGCGCTGTTCGTCCTGCCGGCCCTGCTGACCGTGCTCGGCCCGCGGATCAACGCCGGCCGGATGCCGTGGGCGCGCAACCGCACGCCGAGCCCGGTGTCGGCGTTCTGGGGCCGGCTGGCCGGCGCCGCCATGCGCCGCCCGGTGCTCGCCGGCCTGCCGGTGATCATCCTGCTGGTGCTGGCCGCCGTGCCGCTGCTGCGCGCCGAGTTCGGCACGCCGGACGACCGGGTGCTGCAGACCTCGGCCGACAGCCGGGTGGTCGGTGACGCGCTGCGCGACCAGTTCCCCGGTGACGACAGCCGGGCGATCGAGATCGTGACGGCCGGACCGGTCGACACCGGGGCCGTCGCCGACTACGCCACGCGGCTGTCCGAGCTGCCCGGCGTGGCCAGGGTCGCGTCCAGCGCGGGCGGGTTCGTCGACGGGCGGCCGACCGGCACGTCCCCGGCCGACACCGCGTTCGCCATGCCGGACGCGCAGCGGCTGACCGTGGTCACCGAGGCCGAGTCGATCTCCGCCGAGGCCCAGGACCTGGTCGGCGCCGTGCGCGCGCTGCCCGGTCCGGCCGGCGTCGAGGCCGAGGTGGGCGGGGCGGCCGCCGTGCTGGTGGACGGCAAGGACGCCATCGGCGGCCGGCTACCGCTGGCCCTCGCGCTGATCGCGATCACCACGTTCCTGCTGCTGTTCCTGTTCACCGGAAGCGTGTTGCAGCCGTTGCGCGCCATGCTGTTCAACGTGATCGGGCTGGGCGCCACGCTCGGCACGATGGTGTTGATCTTCCAGGACGGGTGGCTGTCGTCGGTGCTCGGCTTCACCCCGCTGCCGCTGAACATCAACATGCTGGTGCTGCTGTTCGTGATCGCGTTCGGCCTGTCCATGGACTACGAGGTGTTCGTGCTGAGCCGGATCAAGGAGACCCACGACCACGGCGCCGGCCCGGCCGAGGCGGTCACCTACGGCATGGCCCGCACCGGCCGGATCGTCTCCACCGCCGCCGCGCTGATCGCCGTGAGCATGTTCGCCTTCGGCACCAGCGGGGTCAGCTTCATCCAGATGTTCGGCATCGGCGCCGGCCTTGCCATCCTGGTCGACGCCACGCTCATCCGCGGTGTCCTGGTGCCGGTCGGCATGCGCCTGCTCGGCCGGTACGCGTGGTGGGCGCCCGGCCCGCTGCGCCGCGTGCACGACCGGGTGGGGCTGCGGGAGGCGCCGAGCGCGCCCGAACCGGAGCGGGTGCCGGTCTGACCCAAGATCCCGCGAGTCGTACCTTCCGGACCGCGAGTCGTAGCCCCCGGGGCTACGACTCGCGTACTACAGGGAGGCGATCAGGCGCTCCACGCGTTCGTCGATCGCGCGGAACGGGTCCTTGCACAGCACGGTGCGCTGCGCCTGGTCGTTGAGCTTGAGGTGCACCCAGTCGACGGTGAAGTCGCGGCCGGCCTGCTGGGCGGCGGCGATGAAGTCACCGCGCAGCTTGGCCCGGGTGGTCTGCGGCGGGGTGTCCTTGGCGGCCTCGATCTCGCCGTCGTCGGTCACCCGCATGACCTGGTCCTTGCGTTGCAACAGGTCGAAGATGCCCCGGCCGCGGCGGATGTCGTGGTACGCCAGGTCGAGCTGGGCGACGCGGGGGCTGGACAGCTCCATGTTGTGCTTGGCCCGGTACCGCTCGACGAGCCGGTGCTTGATCGCCCAGTCGATCTCCCGGTCGATCTTGGTGAGGTCCTGCGTCTCGACCGCGTCCAGGGTCCGCCCCCACAGCTCGATCACCCGGTCGGCGATCGGGTCCGGGGACCGCTTGGTCACGTGCTCGACGGCCCGCGCGTAGTACTCCCGCTGGATGTCCAGGGCCGAGGCCTCGCGCCCGCCGGCCAGCCGCACCAGCCGCCGGCCGGTCAGGTCGTGGCTGATCTCGCGGATCGCCCGGATCGGGTTGTCCAGGCTGAAGTCCCGGAACTGCACGCCCTCCTCGATCATCTCCAGTACCAGGTTGGCGCTGCCGACCTTGAGCAGCGTGGTGGGCTCGGCCATGTTGGAGTCGCCGACGATCACGTGCAGCCGGCGGTAGCGCTCGGCGTCGGAGTGCGGCTCGTCGCGGGTGTTGATGATCGGCCGGGACCGGGTGGTCGCCGACGACACGCCCTCCCAGATGTGCTCGGCCCGCTGGGACAGGCAGTACACCGCGCCGCGCGGCGTCTGCAGCACCTTGCCGGCGCCGCAGATGACCTGCCTGGTCACCAGGAACGGCAGCAGCACATCGGCAATCCGGGAGAACTCGCCCGCGCGCGTGACCAGGTAGTTCTCGTGGCAGCCGTACGAGTTGCCGGCGGAGTCGGTGTTGTTCTTGAACAGGAAGATGTCGCCGCCGATGCCCTCGTCGGCCAGCCGCCGCTCGGCGTCGACCAGCAGGTCCTCCAGGATCCGCTCGCCGGCCTTGTCGTGCGTGACGAGCTGGATGAGGTCGTCGCACTCCGCCGTGGCGTACTCGGGATGCGAGCCGACATCGAGGTAGAGCCGCGAGCCGTTGCGCAGGAACACGTTCGACGACCGCCCCCAGGACACCACGCGCCGAAACAGGTACCGCGCGACCTCGTCCGGTGACAGCCGCCGCTGCCCGTGGAACGTACAGGTCACGCCGAACTCGGTCTCGATACCGAAGATCCGCCGCTGCATCCCTCTACCCTAAGCGGGAAATCGCCGAACAGGTCGGTTGAAAACGTCGCTTGTTCGCAACATGACGTAGTGCGCCCACTCATTGTCACCCGGCCGGTCGAGCGGCGCGCGACCGGGGTTGGTTCCGCGCACGTTCGGAGTCGCCCCGGTAGCGTCGTGACTCGTGCTGGAATGGCTGCGCCTGGTGGCCCGACGGGTCAACGATGTCGATGTGGCGATCGAGCGGCGGATCGCCAAGCTCCCCCGCTCCCCGGTCGACACCGGGCTGACGAAACTCACGATCGCGGCCAACCACAGCATGCTGTGGTTCGCCATCGCCGCCGCCCTCGCCTCCCGGCGCGGAGTGACGCGCCGGGCGGCGTTCCGCGGCGTGGTGGCCATCGCCGGGGCGAGCTTCACCACCAACGCGATCGCCAAGCCGGTGCTGCCCCGCAGGCGCCCGGCCGCCGACGCGCTGCCGGACTTCCGCACCCATCCCGACCCGCCGACCTCCTCGTCGTTCCCGTCCGGCCACGCCGCGTCGGCGGCCGCGTTCACCACCGCCGTGGCCATGGAGAGCCCCATGGCCGGCGCGGTGCTCGCCCCGGTGGCCGCCACCGTGGCGTACTCGCGGATGCACACCGGTGTGCACTGGACCTCCGACGTGGTCGGCGGCCTGCTGCTCGGCAGCGGGATCGCGGTGGCGACCAAGCGGTGGTGGCCGGTGCGCCCGCCGCTGCCGGCCCGCGCGCGGCCGCACGCCGCCGCCCCCGAGTTGCCGGAGGGCGCGGGGCTGGTGGTGGCCACCAACAAGAACTCGGGCGACCAGACGGTCGACCCGGCCGACGAGCTCGCCGCCATCCTGCCCAAGGCCCGCACGGTGCCCATCGACTCCGGCGACGATCTGGCCGAGCGGCTCGACGCCGAGGTGGACGCGTCCACCAGGGCGGTCGGGGTGGCCGGTGGGGACGGCTCGGTGGCCGCCGCCGCGGGGGTCGCCGAGAAGCACGGCCTGCCCCTCGTGGTGCTGCCGGCCGGCACGCTCAACCACTTCGCCCGCGACATCGGCGTCGACTCGTTCGCCGACGCCGTGTCCGCGGTCGCCACCGGCGCCGCGGTGTCGGTGGACCTGGCCACGGTCCGGGTGGACGGCGGCCGGCTGCGCCCATTCGTCAACACCGCGAGCATCGGCGGCTACCCGGACCTGGTGCGGATGCGGGAGCGCTGGCAGCACCGGCTGGGCAAGTGGCTGGCCGCGGCGCTGGCCCTGGTACGGATCCTGGCCGAGGCCCGGCCGCTGCACGTGGTGCTGGACGGGCGGCGGGTCGCGGTGTGGCTGCTGTTCGTCGGCAACGGCCCGTACCATCCGCGCGGCATGGTGCCGGCGTGGCGCCCGGCCCTGAACTCCGGACAGCTGGACATCCGGTACCTGCGCGCGGACCTTCGCCTGTCCCGGACGCGGTTCGTGCTGGCCGCGCTCACCGGCGCGCTGCACCGCAGCCGCACCTACGTGCAGCGGGAGGCCCCGTCGCTGCGGGTCGAAGTGCACGGACCCCCGGTCGCGCTCGCTACGGACGGCGAGGTGCCGGAGGTCGGCAACCGGTTCGACTTCGCGGTGGCCCCGGCCCGGCTGGCCGTGTACCGCCCGGAGTAGACCTACTTGGGCGTCTCGGCGCCACCGTTGGGAGTGGGGGGCGGCTGGTCCGGCCCGGCCTCGGGCTCCGCCTCGCCGGCCCCGGCGGGCAGCAACGCGGTCAGCGCCGCGCCCTCCAGCCGCCGGAACGCCCGCGTCGGGCGGGTCCGCTCAAGCACCGCCACCTCGAGCCGGCCGACGACGTCGCTGTCGCCGTTGGCGGGCGAGGAGGCGGAGAGCACCTTGACGGCCAGCCGCACCGCGTCGGCCAGCGGCAGCTCCTCGCGGTAGTCGTTCTTGAGCGCGGTGAGGATCGGCTCGGTCTGCCCGCCCATCACCAGGAACTGCGGCTCGTCGAAGATCGACCCCTCGTAGGCGAGCCGGTAGAGCTGGTCCTCGTGCGGCGCCGAGCCCACCTCGCCCACGCAGATCTCCACCTCGAACGGCTTGACCTGCTCGGTGAAGATCGAGGCCAGGGTCTGCGCGTAGACGTTGGCCAGCTGCCGGGCCGACACGTCGCGCCGGTCGTTGGTGTAGCCCCACATGTCGACGTGCCGGATGCCGGCCCGCCGCAGCATCTCGTACTCGCTGTACCGGCCGGCCGCGGCGAACCCGATCCGGTCGTAGATCTCGGAGACCTTGTGCAGCGTGGCCGAGGGGTTCTCGGCCACGAACAGTATGCCGCCGCTGTACTTGAGCACGACCACGCTGCGGCCCCGGGCGATGCCCTTGCGGGCGATCTCCGAGCGCTCGCGCATCAGCTGCTCGGGCGACGCGAAGATCGGCATGCTCACGACGTGGCTCCTCGTCTCATCCTGTGCTGCGGTCGCATGCTCAGCCGCGCGGGGCTTCGCTGCGGGCGGACACCACGGCCTCGGCGACGGCGGCCGCGTCGGCCTCCGGCACGCGAACGGCGCCGTCCTCCCCGGTGATCGTGACCACCGAAGGGTAGAGCTTGCGGCCGACGTCGGGCCCGCCGGTGGCGGTGTCGTCCTCGGCGGCGTCGTAGAGCGCCTCGACCGCGTGCCGGATCGCGGTGTCCCGGTCGCCGTCGGGATCGTAGAGCTTCTTGAGCGCGGACCGGGCGAACAACGAGCCGGAGCCCACGGCGTGGAACCCGGCCCGCTCCTCGAACCGGCCCCCGGTCACGTCGTAGGACACGATCCGTCCGGCCCGCTTGGGGTCCTCGGCGTCGGTGTCGAAGCCCACGAACAGCGGCAGCACGGCCAGCCCGGCCATGGCCATGTCCAGGTGTCCCCGCACCATGCTGGACAGCTGGTTGGTCTTGCCGTCCAGGGACAGCGTCACGCCCTCGATCTTCTCGTAGTGCTGCAGCTGCACCGTGTAGAGCCTGATCATCTCCACGGCGAGCCCGGCGGTGCCGGCGATCCCGACGGCCGAGTAGCTGTCGGTGATGAAGACCTTGTCCATGTCGCGATGCGCGATCAGGTTGCCCGCGGTGGCCCGCCGGTCGCCGGCGATGAGCACCCCGCCGGCGAAGCTCAGCGCGACGATCGTCGTGCCGTGCGGCACGTCCGGCCGGCCGTCACCGATCACCGCGGGTGCGGGCCGGGCGCCGGGCAGCAAGTGCGGCGCCTGGGCCCTGAGGAAGTCGATGAACGACGACGTCCCCAACGACAGGTACGCAGGTGACAGCGGTGCGCCGGACATGGCGCGGTTCGCGGTGGGTTCCATGCCTTCTTTCGTTCCGGTCGGGGCGGGCTGGGGCCGGGCTGCCCCAAGATAGCTGCTGCCTACTGGCCACCCTTTTGGACATAGGCGCGCACGAAGTCCTCGGCGTTCTCCTCGAGCACGTCGTCGATCTCGTCGAGGATCGTGTCCACGTCCTCGCCGAGCTTCTCGCGTCGCTCCTGACCGGCTGGGGCGGCACCCTCGACATCCTCGTCGCCGTCACCGCCGCCTTGCCGCTGCACATGTTCCTGAGCCATCTCGCCTCCCGTGTGGCTGGCCTACCTCAAACATTACCGACCAGGGCCGACAACCGTCTCGCATTGATCAGCGCCGTGCTCCCCCGGTCAAGGTGTCCACGAGTTCCTCGGCAGTCGCCGACTTGTCGAGCAGATCACCCACGTGTGCCTTGGTCCCCCGCAGCGGCTCCAGCGTCGGGATCCGCACCAGCGACTCCCGCCCGAGATCGAAGATCACCGAGTCCCACGACGCCGCGGCGATCGAGTTGGGGTACCGCTCGAGGCACCGCCCGCGGAAGTACGCCCGCGTATCGTTCGGCGGCGTGGTCATCGCGGCCGTGACCTCCTCCTCGGTCACCAGCCGCTTCATCGACCCCCTGGCCACCAGCCGGTTGTACAGCCCCTTGTCCAGCCGCACGTCGGAGTACTGCAGGTCGACCAGGCTCAACCGCGGCGACGACCAGCTCAGCCCGTCCCGCGCCCGGAACCCCTCCAACAGCCGCAACTTCGCCGGCCAGTCCAGCCGGTCGGCACACTCCTCAGGGTCGCGCGCCAGCGCGTCGAGCGTGTCGCCCCACGACTGCAGCACATCCTCGGACACCCGGTCGTAGTCCGACCGCTCCCGATGCTTGGCGCACATCTCGTGATAGGCGAACTGCAGGTCCAACCCGGTGAACTTGCGTCCGTTGGCCAGCTCCACCGTGGCCTTCAGCGTCGGATCGTGGCTGATCGTGTGCACCGCCCGCACCGGATCGGCCAGCTTCAGATGATCGAACCGAATCCCCGACTCGATCAGATCGAGCACCAGCGCCGTCGACCCCAGCTTGAGGTACGTCGACAGCTCCGCCAGGTTCGCATCCCCGATGATCACGTGCAGCCGCCGGTACTTGTCGGCATCCGCGTGCGGCTCGTCCCGGGTGTTGATGATCCCCCGCTTCAGCGTGGTCTCCAGCCCCACCTCGACCTCGATGTAGTCCGCACGCTGGGAGAGCTGGAACCCCGCCTCCTCCCCGCTGACCCCGATCCCCACCCGACCGGACCCGCACACCACCTGACGCGACGCGAAGAACGGCGTCAACCCGGCAATCACCGCGGTGAACGGCGTGCTCCTGGCCATCAGGTAGTTCTCATGCGTCCCGTAACTGGCGCCCTTGCCGTCCACGTTGTTCTTGTACAGCTGCAACCTCGGCTGCCCCGGCACGGTGGCCGCCCGCAACGCGGCCTCCTCCATCACCCGCTCCCCCGCCTTGTCCCAGATCACCGCATCCCTGGCGTTGGTCACCTCGGGCGCCGAGTACTCCGGGTGGGCATGATCGACGTACAGCCGCGCCCCATTGGTCAGGATCACGTTCGCCGCGCCGAGATCCTCCACCTCCGGATCCGACGGCGGCATCCCGGGCGCCCCCAGGTCGAACCCCCGGGCGTCACGCAGCGGCGACTCCACCTCGTAGTCCCACCGCGCCCGTCTGGCCCTGGGGATGTCGGCCGCGGCCGCGTAAGCCAACACAACCTGGGTGGAAGTCAACACCGGGTTCGCGGTCGCATCCCCCGGCACGGCAATGCCGTACTCGACCTCGGTACCCATGATCCGACGCATATGCAAAGCCTACGGCCCACACTCGAGCACCACTTGAGCGCAGTCGGGCATGTCGGGAAAAGCAACCACCCCGCCACCCGCCACCGCGCAACCCAAACCGACCACCTCACCGACCCGCCCGCGAAGGCGGGCTACCAACCGCGCCCCGCAACCCAACCAGGCCCCGGCACCAACCGCCCGCCAATGCGACCACACAGCCGCCCCGCAACGCGACCAAGCCCGGTACCAACCGCCCGCGACGGCGCCCCTACCAACCGCCGCCCCGCAACGCGACCAAGCCCCGGTGCCAACCCGGCACACTTCTCCCCGGACCCGGCCCCGCCCCGGCAGCCCTACAGGTACTGCCCGGTGTTCGTCGCGGTGTCGATGGCCCGGCCGGACTCCTGGTTCTTCCCGGTGACCAGCGTGCGGATGTACACGATCCGCTCGCCCTTCTTGCCGGAGATGCGGGCCCAGTCGTCCGGGTTGGTGGTGTTCGGCAGGTCCTCGTTCTCCGCGAACTCGTCGACGATGGCGTCCAGCAGGTGCTGCACCCGCAGCCCCGGCTGGTTGGTCTCCAGCACGGACTTGATCGCCGCCTTCTTGGCCCGGTCGACGATGTTCTGGATCATCGCGCCGGAGTTGAAGTCGCGGAAGTAGAGGACCTCCTTGTCGCCGTTGGCGTAGGTGACCTCGAGGAAGCGGTTCTCCTCGGTCTCGGCGTACATCCGCTCCACGGTGTGCTGGATCATCGCCTCGATGCAGGCCTGCGGGTCGCCGCCGAACTCGGCCAGGTCGTCGGCGTGGATCGGCAGCGTGGGCGTGAGGTACTTGGAGAAGATGTCCTTGGCCGCCTCCGCGTCCGGGCGCTCGATCTTGATCTTGACGTCGAGCCGGCCCGGCCGCAGGATCGCCGGGTCGATCATGTCCTCCCGGTTGGAGGCGCCGATGACGATGACGTTCTCCAGGCCCTCGACACCGTCGATCTCGCTGAGCAGCTGGGGCACGATCGTCGTCTCCACGTCGGACGACACGCCGCTGCCGCGGGTGCGGAAGATCGAGTCCATCTCGTCGAAGAACACGATCACCGGCGTGCCCTCGGACGCCTTCTCGCGGGCCCGCTGGAAGATCAGCCGAATGTGCCGCTCGGTCTCGCCGACGAACTTGTTGAGCAGCTCGGGGCCCTTGATGTTGAGGAAGTACGACTTGGCCTCCGAGCCGCCCTTGCCCCGGGTGGCCGCGACCTGCTTGGCCAGCGAGTTGGCCACGGCCTTGGCGATGAGTGTCTTGCCGCAGCCGGGCGGGCCGTAGAGCAGCACGCCCTTCGGCGGCCGCAGCTCGTACTCGCGGAACAGGTCGGAGTGCAGGAACGGCAGCTCGACCGCGTCGCGGATCTGCTCGATCTGCCGGAACAGGCCGCCGATGTCGGCGTAGTCGACGTCCGGCACCTCCTCCAGCACCAGGTCCTCGACCTCGGCCTTGGGCACGCGCTCGTAGGCGTAGCCGGACTTGGTGTCGACCAGCAGCGAGTCGCCGGGCTTGAGCGGCGACTGGATGAGCGGATCGGCCAGCCAGACCACGCGCTCCTCGTCGGCGTGGCCGACCACGAGCGCCCGGTGCGGCGGCGTGTCCTCGATCTCGGGAGCGAGCAGCTCGCGCAGCGTGGACACCTCGCCGGTGCGCTCGAAGCCGCCGGCCTCGACCACGGTCAGCGCCTCGTTGAGCCGCACGGACTGCCCCTTGCGCAGGTCCTCGACCTCGACGGCCGGCGAGACGGCGACCCGCATCCTGCGGCCCGCGGTGAACACGTCCACCGTGCCGTCCTCGTGCCGGTCGAGGTAGACGCCGTAGCCGCTGGGCGGCTGGGCCAGCCGGTCGACCTCCTCGCGCAGGGCCAGCAACTGGCTGCGTGCCTCGCGCAGCGTGTCCACCAGCTTGGCGTTGCGCTCGGTGAGTTGACTCACCCGCTCGGAAGCCTCCGCCAGGCGTTGCTCCAGCAGGCGCGCATGCCTCGGCGACTCGGTCAGCTTCCGGCGGAGCAGGGCGATTTCCTCTTCGAGGAACCGGATCTGCGCGGACTCCGAAGGCTCACGCCCTGTCGCCCGCTCGATTGCAGAGCCATGCTCGTCGGCCTCCTCCGGCCGACCGCCGGGACGATCGTGCTGCATGGTCGGCACCTCCTCCCGAACTAATACCTCCACGGTACCGGGGCGGACCGACAAGGAAAGACCATCCGCATGTCGGAACAGGCGGGTCATACAACCGAAACCCAAGCGCGGCCCATCCATTGCTCCATCCCGGTACGTCCGGGAACCGACCACCCGCTACGGTGCGTCAGGTACTACGCCCACGGCGCCAGGGTTCCCGTGTGCGCGACCACCTGGCTACGCGATCGCCACCAACGAGGAGAGTCCGATGTCGCAACCGCCGCAGCAGCCGGGTCCCTACGGGGGCCAGCAGCCCGGCTGGGGTCAGCAGCCCGGCGCTGGTCAGCAGCCCGGCGGCTTCCCGCAGCAGGGCGGCTACCCACCCCAGGGTGGCTACCCACCGCAGGGCGGCCACCCGCAGACCGGCCCGCAGCCGCAGCAGCAACCGGGTGGCTACGGTCAGTATGGGCCGCCCGGACAATACGGACAACAACCTCAATACGGGCAGCCCGGTGGCTACGGTCCGCAAGACTTCGGGAAGAAGAAGAGCCCGCTTCCCTGGATCCTGGCGGGCGGCGGCGTCCTCGTGATTGCCGCGGCGGTTGTGCTCATTCTCGTGCTGACTGGTGGGTCGGACTCCAGCTCGGCTCAAGGCGTTGCCGAGAAAGCTGTCCAGGCGCTCAACAACCGCGACGAGAACGCCGTCCGCGAGGTCGACTGCGACAAGAACACCAGCGCGGGCGACATCGACTTCAACGACGCTCCCGACGATCTCAAGGCGGAGCTCACCGGAGCGGTCAAGGAGAACGGCGACAACGCCGAGGTCGGGATCAAGATGACCTTCACCGTCGCCGGCAGCTCCCAGAGCATCGAGGGCAGCATGAAGCTGCAGAAGAAGGACGGGGCCTGGTGCGTCAGCGACCTCGACGAGCGGCGATCCGGCGGATCGTGATCGGCCGTCCCACCTGAACGACCGCTTCGTCGCCGTCCGGTGC
>NZ_DASZCQ010000294.1:0-8503 GCF_035942955.1 Actinophytocola sp.
GTTGCGGGCCGGGGTGGGTGGTCGGGTGGCGTTGGTGGTGGGCTGACGACGCCTGCGGGCAGGGCTCGTTCCTCGCCCTGCCCTTGTCGTCGTGGGGCGGCCGCCCTCGCCAAAGATTTGCCGACCTCAGCGCAGTTTGACCCTAGCGCAGTTCGACCCCAGCGACGCTTTGTTGACCCCAGCGCAGTTCACGCGGCGCGCTAGGCGAAGGCGAGGGCGGGCGCGGTGGCGAGGGCCCAGGCCAGCATTGCCAGGGCGGTGTCGCGGAGGACCGGGATCAGGGCCGGGCCGGTGCTTCCGACGGCGACCGCCCTGGCGGCCCTGGCGGTCAGGGGCGCGGCGACGAGGCCGGCGAGCAGCCAGGGGTTGCCGAGCGCGGTGGTCAGGGTGACCGCGAACGGTACGGCGATCAGTCCGAAGTAGAGGGTGCGGGTGCCCCGCTCGCCCAGCCGGACCGCCAGCGTGACCTTGCCGGCCGCGCGGTCGGTCGGCACGTCGCGCAGGTTGTTGGCGACCAGCACGGCCGCGGAGAACGCGCCCATCGCGACCGCGCCCGCGACCGCCGCCCCGGTGACCGTCCCGGCCTGCACGTACTGCGTGCCAAGCACGGCGACCAGGCCGAAGAACAGGAACACCGCGGCCTCGCCCCAGCCGGAGTACCCGTACGGGCGCTTTCCGCCGGTGTAGAACCAGGCCCCGAGGACGCACACCACGCCGACCGCGATCAGCCACCACCGCCCGGTCGCGGCCACCAGCACCAGCCCGGCCGCCCCCGCGACCGCGAAGCAGGCGAACGCGGCCGCGCGCACCGACCCCGGCGTGGCCACCCCGGACCCGACCAGCCGCAGCGGGCCCACCCGCCGCGCGTCCGTCCCGCGCACCCCGTCGGAGTAGTCGTTGGCGTAGTTCACCCCGACCTGCAGCGCGAGGGCCACCACCAGCGCCAGCGCCGACGCCCACCAGGAGAACCGGTCGATCGCGGCCGCGGCTCCGGCGCCCACCAGGACGGGCGCGACGGAGTTCGGCAGGGTGCGAACGCGGGCGCCCTGCACCCACTGCGCCATGGTGGCCATGACGCCATTGTCGCAATGCGATGAATGCCGCCTTCGTCGCGCCGGGCGTGAGGAAAGCCACCTTCATCGCATTGTCAGCAGGCGGGTGCCTCGGTGGCCCCGGCGACGTAGGCGGCGGTGACCCACCGGTCGGGGGCGAGGCGGTACCAGAGGTCCGTCGAGCCCTGGGTGCCGTCGACCCGTTCGCCTGCCGTGTGGCATTCGACCCGGATCTGGGCGAGGTCGGCGGCCAGCCCGACGACCGGCGCGTCGGTGCCGGGTCCGGTGCGGACGTTGAGCGGCTCGCCGGCGCGCACGGTTCCGACCGGCCCGGAGCCGGTCCAGGTGAAGGTCACCGTCACCCAGGAGTTGTTGGTCAGCTGCAACCCGTCCCAGAACGTGCCGTCGGCCAGGTCGATCCCGGCCGGGTTGCGCACCACCCGGCCGAACTGGTCGAGGCCGCCGTTGTAACCGTCCAGCTTGGCCGCCTGCGCCTGCGGCCGGCCCTGCGGCAGATCCGTCCACATCTGACGGACGTCCGGCGGGTTCCAGTAGTCGTCCCTGGTGTTCCACGGGCCGACGTCCCACACCGGCGCCCACTCGCACCGCCCGTTCGTCGCGCACACCTTCACGGTGTAGTCGCCGGTGTCCTTCATGGACAGCCCGCGGCGGGTCGGCAGCGCCACGAAGTGGTCCCGCTCCACGATGATGTGGCCGTTGGCGGTCCGGCCGCCGACCAGCCCCTCGCGGGTGGCGAAGATCTCGTAGGTCAGCCCGGCCTGGGTCCGGGGCGGGAGCGGAGCCGCGGCGGTGTCGGCCCGCATGGTCAGCCGGGTCGGCCGCGGGCCGTCGAACACCACCCGGACCTGCACGACGGCCGTCGGATCGGCGAGCACCGCGGGCGCCTGTGTCCACTCGGTCCAGTCGCCGTCCGGCTCGCGCCCGCGCACGTCCACCGCGGCGGCGCCGTCGACGTCGGCGGTGAACCGGTTGGCCGGCGTGCGCAGCGTGCGCGGCCGGTAGACCAGGATCTGAGTGTCCGGATCCACAATGGACATCCGGCTGGACGAGGCCGGGCTGCCGAGGTCCACGGTCCACCGCTCGGGGCCGGCGACCGGCTGGACGGTGAGGCCGGCGACGAGCGCGGTGATCACCAGGATGCTCATGGTTATAGGAACCTGCCACAGGTCGCCGGAGTCCGCGATCTCAGAACGCGGCCGCCACCGCCGCACGGTCCACTTTGCCCGGTCCGTGCCGCGGCAGCCGGTCGACGAACCGGATCTCCTTGGGCACCGCCGGCGCCCCCAGCTCGCCCCGCACCGCCGTGCACAACGCGCCGACGTCCGGCGGTCCGTCCACCGTGGACACCACGACGGCCGCGGCGATCCGCTGGCCCCACTCCGGGTCCGGCAGCCCGACCACGCACACCTCGGCCACCCCGGGCTGGGCGGCGAGCACCCGCTCCACGGCCGCGGCGGCCACCTTCACGCCGCCGGTGTTGATCACGTCGTCCGCCCGGCCGAGCACCTCGAGCGACCCGTCGGGGCGCAGCCGGCCGAGATCCCCGGTGCGGAACCACCCGCCGGCGAACGCCGCGGCGGTCTCCTGCGGCCGCAGCCGGTACCCGCTGGCCAGCATCGGACCGGCCAGCTCGATCAGCCCGCCGGCGGCGATGCGCACCCGAACCCCGGCAAGCGGCACGCCGTCGTAGACGCACCCGCCGGCCGTCTCGGTCATCCCGTAGGTGGCGACCACCCGGATCCCGGCGTCCCGCGCCCGGTCCAGCAGCGCGCCGGGCGCCGCCGCGCCGCCGACCAGCACCCCGGCGAACCCGCGCAGCGCGCGCAGGGCGTCGCCGTCGAGCAGCCGGGCGAGCTGGGTCGGCACCAGCGCGGTGTAGTGCGGGCCGTCCTCGGCCAGCAGGTCGGACGCGGCCTCGGTGAACGCGCGCGGGCGGAACCCGGCCGCGGTGGACATCAGCACCGGTTCGCGCCCGGCCATGATCGACCGCACCAGCACCTGCACGCCCGCGATGTGCTGCGCCGGCAACACCAGCAGCCACCCGCCCGGCCCGGCGAGCCGGTCGTGCGTGGCCCCGGCCGACGCCCGCAGGGCGCCGGCGGACAGCACCACGCCCTTGGGCACCCCGGTCGATCCCGAGGTCGCCACCACGACCGCGGTGCCCGGCTCGGCCGGCTCGCCCGGCGCCAGGCTCGCCCGCAGGTCCGTCAGGCGAGGATCATTGGCGTGCAGCGGAAGCACCGCCGGACCGGATCCGTCGAGGGCCGCCCGCAGCGCCCTGGTCAGCGTGGCCGCGCTCGCCGTGGAGCCGTCGACCAGCACCTCCCGCAGCGCGGGCCGGCCTACGAGGAGCCTGGTGCCCAAGCGATCTCCCATCGGTTGCCCTCGGGATCGGCGACGTAGCAGGAGTACCCGCCCCACGGCTGTTCCACCGGCGGGCTCACGGGCCGGCCGCCCGCCTCGGTGGCGATCCGGAAGGCCTCGTCGACCGCGTCCCGGCTGGCCAGGTTGATGGCGAGGGTGAACCCCTTCCAGGCGCCGTCGCCGGGCTGCTCGCTGCCCGGCGCCGCGGCGTCGCGCAGCACGTCGAGCGGGTACAGGGCGAGCCGGACGTCGCCCACCTCGAACTGGGCGGCCTTGTCCGAGCTGCCCCGGCGCTCCTGCCAGCCCCAGGAGGCGTAGAACCGCCGCAGCGTCGCGATGTCCCGCACACCAAGAGAAACGAACGACAAGCGCTGTGGAATCGTCACCGGGCCATCCTTTCGCGCGCCCTAGTAGTAGTAAGGAAAGCGCGACCAGTCCGGTGGGCGCTTCTCCAGGAATGCGTCCCGGCCCTCGACGGCCTCGTCGGTCATGTACGCCAGCCGGGTCGACTCGCCGGCGAACAGCTGCTGCCCCACCAGCCCGTCGTCGATCAGGTTGAACGCGTACTTGAGCATCCGCTGCGCGGTCGGCGACTTCCCGTTGATCTCCCGCGCCCACTGCAACGCCGTCGGCTCCAGCTCGGCGTGCGGCACGACCGCGTTCACCGCGCCCATGCGATGCATGTCCGCCGCGGTGTAGGCGCGGCCGAGGAAGAAGATCTCCCTGGCGAACTTCTGGCCCACCTGCCGGGCGAGGTAGGCCGAGCCGTAGCCGCCGTCGAAGCTGCCCACGTCGGCGTCGGTCTGCTTGAACCGGGCGTGCTCCGCGCTCGCCAGCGTCAGGTCGCAGGTGACGTGCAGGCTGTGCCCGCCGCCGGCCGCCCAGCCGTTCACCACCGCGATCACCACCTTCGGCATGAACCTGATGAGCCGCTGGCACTCCAGGATGTGCAGCCGCCCGGCCCGCGCCGGGTCGACGGTGTCGGCGGTCTCCCCGCTGGCGTACTGGTAGCCGGTCCGCCCGCGGATGCGCTGGTCCCCGCCGGAGCAGAAGGCCCAGCCGCCGTCCTTGGGCGACGGCCCGTTCCCGGTGATCAGCACGCAGCCGACGTCCGGGCTCATCCGGGCGTGGTCGAGCGCCCGGTACAGCTCGTCCACGCCGTGCGGGCGGAACGCGTTGCGCACCTCGGGACGGTTGAAGGCAATCCGCACGGCACCGATGTCCACGGCACGGTGGTAGGTGATGTCGGTGAAGTCGAAGCCGTCCACCTCGCGCCACGCGGACGGATCGAACAGCTCGGACACGAAATGATCAGCCACCCTGGCAGCATATGGCGCGCCTGTGGACAGATCTGAGCGCCCGCCGGCCCATCGTGCCAAGCTTGGGTTCGTGCACGACATCGACTCCGCACTCGAGGTCATCCGCGCGCGCGACGCCACCGCCGCCCGGCTGGCCAACGGATTATGGGGAGCGATGCGCACCGGGGCCGCCCATTCGCGGGTGACGCGCTACGACGTGCAGGGGGTCTGCTGGGGCGCGCTGCCGCTGCTGGCCCGCAACCCCGACAGCGCGGTGGTCATGGGCGACCGGCACGCCGCCGCGGCCGTGCTCGCAGAACTGCTCGAGCTGCTCGGCTACCCGCACTACGCCGACATCTGCCGGGGCGAGACCACCCGGCGGATCCTCGACGCGGCCGAGGACACCGAGGCCTGCACCGCGCTGGCCGCGGCCGCGTGGCAGGAGTCCGGCGTGCAGCCGCCGAACACCCCGGCGCTGCGCTGGGGCGAGGTGCGCGGGCCGGTGGAGCAGGCGGTGCACGCGGCCACCGGGCGGATCATGGAGGAGGCGATCGCGTCCGGCGGCGTCGACCTGGACTCGCCGGACGCCGAGGTGATCAGGACCGCCCTGACCATGAAGCTGCTCGGCAGCCCGGCGGAGGATCTGTCCGGCACCTGGTACTCGGAGATCTTCGACGAGCGGCTGACCACCTGGCTCACGTATGGCGGCAGCCAGACCCGACGCGAGCTGCTGGTCCGGGTGCAGCCGGAGGTCACCCAGCCCCCGGAGCCGTCCCCGTGCGACGAGTTCCCCGCCCTGCAGACGCTGCTCGACGCGTGCCGCGGCGACGGCGTGCGGCTCACCCGCAACGGCTACCTGCCCACCGCGCTGGTCCGCGAGCTGGTCGGGCTGATGCCGGCCTGCGCGGACTACCCCGCGTCCGGCCGCGGCGAGTCGCGCTGGCCGCCGCTGCTGCACCTGCGCCAGCTCGCCGTGGAGCTGGAGCTGCTCACCAGAACCGGCGACCGCCTCCTGCTCGCCGAGCCCGGCCGGGAGTACGTCGACGACGCCAGCCTGCTGGCCATGGGCGTCGGCGAGCGCCTGGTCGCCAAGGACACCTCGGCGCGCGGCGTGATCCAGGAGGTGATCTTCGCGGCGCTGCTGCTCGAGGACGTCATCGAGCTGGACCGGCTGCTGGACAAGGTCGCCGTGGTCATCGACGAGGAGGGGTGGGGGCCCAACCCGCGCGGGCTGTCCACCCAGGAGCTGGCCCGCGACTTCGGCCTGCTGTTCCTGCGCTGGCTGCACATCGTCGACGCGCTGGACGCCGACGACGAGGGCCTGCGCGTCGGCCTGACCACCGCCGGCCGGGCCGCCGCCCGGTGGGGCCTGCGGGCCAGGGTCATGCTCCGCGAGGTGCCCACGTGAGCGGAGCTTGCGGAGCGAACCAATCAATACTCCTGCGTCTCCGAGGAACGAGGAGACGCAGGCTTGGCGGAGCTTGCGGAGCGAACCATTCAACACTGCCCCGTCGCCGCGCCTGCGAGGCGACGGGGCAAGCCATCACCGAGCCTGCGAGGTGATGGCCATGAACCCTTCGACGGCCCAGGCCACGGTGATCGTGGACGAGCTGGTGCGCAACCGGATCCGGGTCGTCGTCGTGTGCCCCGGCTCGCGCAACGCTCCCCTGGCGATGGCTTTGCACAGCGCCGCCGAGCGGGGCCTGGTTTCCCTGCACGTCCGGACCGACGAGCGCTCGGCCGGCTTCCTCGCGCTCGGCCTGTCGCTGGGCGGTGACCGCCCGGCCGCGGTGGTGTGCACCTCCGGCACGGCCGCGGCCAACCTGCACCCCGCGGTGCTCGAGGCGTACCACTCCGGCGTCGGCCTGCTCGTGCTCACCGCCGACCGGCCGGCGGAGCTGCACGGCAGCGGAGCCAACCAGACCATCGACCAGCGCGGCCTGTTCGGCCCGGCCGCGGTCGCCGTCGACTTCCCGGTGGCCGAGCGCCGCGGCGCGCAGAACGCGGTGTGGCGCGGCCTGGTCTGCCGCGCCGTCGCCCAGGCCGAGCACGGCCGCCCGGTGCACGTCAACATCCCGTTCCGCGAGCCCCTTGTGCCCACGTTCGAGCCGCGCTGGCCGGAGGCTCTGGACGGCCGGCCCGGCGGCCGCCCGTGGACCACGTCGACGGTGGCGCGGTCCGTCGCCGGCAGCCGCGTTGATTTCCCTTTGCCGGCAAGGACTCTGATGGTCGTCGGCAGCGGCCGGCCGGACCGGGCCGCGGCCGCCGCCGCGGTGGCCGCTCGCGCCGGGTGGCCGGTCGTGGCCGAGCCCAGCCGTCAGGCCGCGGCCATGTCCAGCGGCGCCTCGGTCCTGCGCTGCGGGCCGCTGTTGCTGGCCTGCGGCGAGCTGCCCCCCGCGTTGCGCCCCGACGCCGTGATCGTCGTCGGCCGCCCCACCCTGTCCCGCGGCGTGCGCGGGCTGATGGGCACGGTTCCGGTGTACGGTATCGGCGATCATCCACAGTGGACCGACCCGCAGTACGTCGCCGAGCACGTCCGCGGCTGGCTCGACCTCGATGATCTGTCCTCAGTAGACGGATTCGCTCCCGACTGGCCCGCCGCCTGGCAACAGGCCGACGCGGCCGCCTCGACCGTCGTCGACAAGCTCCTCGCCGAGGAGGACTGGCCAACCGGCCTTGCCGTCGCCCGCGACCTGATGGAGGCCCTCCCCGCCGGCGCGACGGTGTTCCTTGGCTCCTCCAACCCCATCCGCGACGTCGACCTCGTCGCCGACCCCCGCGCGGACATCGCGGTGTACGCCAACCGCGGCGTCGCCGGCATCGACGGCAACGTGTCCACCGCCGCCGGCCTCGCCCTCGCCACCGACGGTGTCTGCTACGCCCTGGTCGGCGACCTCACCTTCCTCCACGACCTCAACGCTCTCGCCATCGGCCCCCACGACACCCGCCCCAACCTGACAATTGTCGTCCTCAACGACAACGGCGGCGCCATCTTCGCGTTGCTGGAGCAGGGCGCCGCCGAACACGCCCCCAGCTTCGAACGCGTCTTCGCCACCCCCATCGGCGCAGACTTATCATCGCTCTGCACCGGCTACCACGTCCCCCACACCCTCGCCACCACCCCCGCCGACTTCCGCGCCGCCCTGACCCCCGCCCGTGGTCTCCGCGTCATCGAAACCCGTCCCGACAGGACCCATCTCCGCGACCTCCACGCCCGCCTCCGCGCCGCGGTCACCGAGTCAGCCCTCCGGTAAGCACCGGCTCCGCCCTAACCTTCCCGACCCGGACTCTCGTCCTCCACCGCAGCCCGCTCAATCCAGGACGCGAGGTCCCGCCGAGTCTTCACGGTGTCGGGGTGCTCGCTACCCAAGACCCGCGCCCGGACAAGCAACAACTCGGCACACATATCCCGCGCCCGCACCGCATCCCCCGCCTCCCCGGTCCACCGCGCCAAGTTGGCCCGGGTCGTCAGAGCGTGGGGATGTTCGGCGCCCAACACCCGCTCATGGATCGGAAGCAATTCGGCGAACATGTCCCGCGCCCGCACCGCATCGCCCGCGTCTCCGGTCCAGGACGCCAAATTGCCTCGGCTCAGCAGTGTTTCTGGGTGCTCAGCGCCGAACACCCGCTCCACGAGCGGCAACAGCTCGGCGAACAGATCCCGAGCCCCTGCCTCATCTCCCGCCTTTCCCGTCGTGACGCCCAGGTTGGCCCGGGTGATCAAAGTGTCGCGGTGCTCGGCGCCCAGCACCCGCTCCCGAATTGGAA
>NZ_DASZCQ010000295.1:0-16379 GCF_035942955.1 Actinophytocola sp.
GCGCGGCACAGCCGTCGTTTCGCACCCGATCTCGCGACCGCATGACCGAGTCGCAAGATAGAACGCCAGCGCGGCCAGCGAGGCCCCGTCCGACACCCCGCCATCGATCAGGAGATCCCGCACCTGCGCCGGCGAGACCCACTCCACGCCTCCGAGGCCAGGAACAGTTGATAGCGTTGGGAAGTGGTACCGGCCATGGGATGCACGCGGTCAGTGGCTCTACAGTGGACATCCGATAGCCGGTCTCCTCCTCGACCTCCCGGCGAATCGCGCCGACTGGGTCCTCGTCGATGTCGGACTAAACCGGCCGGGCATGGCGGTCACCGTGGTCGACGGTGGGCGCAGACGTCGTCTCTCATGGTTCGAGTTCGCCCCGGTGTCGCGCCGCGCTAGGGGCCGCGCTAGGGCGAGGGACGAGCCGGCAAGCCGCGGGCAAGATCGCGCGCGAACCGGGGGGCCGCGCCGCGCGCCTGCGCGCGCAGCGAAGCTTCTATGTCAAGCGGCTGCGGTGTGTTGGTGGTGGTCGGCGTGGAGGGCGCGGCGCGGCGCCCGTTTCCGCACCCGATCCGGACACCGGCCCCGCCGGCTCGGGCCGGCGCGATCCTGAGCGGCGTGCGGAAATGATGTTGTACCGAGCCCCTGAGCCGTGGATACCGTGCTGCGGGGATCGTCACCAATGGGAGGGGCCGCGGATGGGCCGGCAGCGGGTCGAGGTGGGCCTGGCGTTTGCGGGGTTTGTCGTGATTGGACTCGGGGGTGGGGCGGCGGGGGTGCTGCTGCCGGCGCAGATCGATTTTTACCGGATCGACAAGTCGGTGATCGGGTTGCTGTTCTTCGCCTTCTCGGCGGGTTACCTGCTGGCGGGGGCGACCAACGGGTGGCTGCTGCGCCGGCTGGGGGTGCGCGGCGAGTTGGTGCTGGGTGCGGCGAGCTTCGGGGTGACGGCGCTGGGGGCCGGGCTGCAGCCGGGGTTCGGCGGGCTGCTGGGCGTGACCGTCGTGTCCGGGTTCGGCGGCGGCATCATCGACTCCGGGCTCAACTCGTACCTTGCCGCGCTGCCCGGCCGACCGTGCTGCTCAACCTGCTGCATGCGTTCTACGGGGTCGGGGCGCTGGTCGGGCCGGTGCTGGCGGCCGGGCTGCTGGACGCCGGCCTGTCCTGGGGCGCGGCGTACCTGGTGCTCGCGGCGGCGAGCGTGCCGCTGATCGTCGGGTTCGCGGTGCGGTATCCGGCCCGGTCGCCGAGCGGAGAAGCCGAGCCGGACCCCGGCGACCGGACGCCGATCTTCGGCGGGGCGGTGCGCCACCGGGCCGTGCAGCTGTGCGGGCTGTTCCTCGCGGTGTACGTCGGCGTCGAGATCGGGCTTGGCAACTGGACGTACAGCCTGCTGGTCGAGGACCGCGCGCTGGGTGCGCTGCTGGCCGGCTGGGTGGTCAGCGGGTACTGGTTCGGGTTCACCGCGGGGCGCTTCGTGCTCAGCCCGCTGGCCGAGCGGTTCGGGGTCGGGCCGGTCGCCCTGGTGCGTGGGTGCCTCGCGGTCGTGGTCGGGGCCGGTCTGGTCGTGTGGCTGGTGCCGGGCGCGGTCGCGGCGGCGGCCGGGCTGGTGGTGCTCGGCGTGGCGCTTGGCCCGCTCTACCCGCTCACCGTGGCGGTGTTGCCGAGCATGGCGCCGGGGCGGCTGGTGCCGACGGGGATCGGGCTGCTGGTCGGTGTCAGCGTGATCGGCGGTGCGTTGTTTCCGTGGCTGGCCGGCACGCTCGCCGAGAGTGCCGGCCTGGGCACGCTGCTGCCGTTCGTGCTGTGCCTCACCGCGGTGCTGATGGTGACCTGGTGGCGGGTGTCGGCCCGAATGAGGGTGACCGCAACCTGAGACCTCAGGTGCGACGGTGGCCTTCGCCCGGTTGGGACAGAATGAGTGCGACCTGTGTCGAGGTGACCTTCGGTTGGGGAGGCTATGGCGTATCTGGCCGACGAGGCGCGGTACGGGACGATGGTGTACCGCCGCTGCGGGCGCAGCGGGTTGAAGCTGCCCGCGGTTTCGCTCGGGCTGTGGCACAACTTCGGCGCGGATCGGCCGTACGAGCTGGGGCGGTCGATCCTGCGGCGGGCGTTCGACCTCGGGGTGACGCATTTCGATCTGGCCAACAACTACGGACCGCCGTACGGATCGGCGGAGACGAACTTCGGTCGGGCCATGGCCGACGACCTGAGGCCGTACCGGGACGAGCTGATCATCTCCACCAAGGCCGGATACGACATGTGGCCGGGCCCGTACGGCGAGTGGGGCTCGCGCAAGTACCTGCTGGCGTCGCTCGACCAGTCGCTGACCCGGATGGGGCTGGACTACGTCGACATCTTCTACTCGCACCGGTTCGATCCGGACACCCCGCTCGAGGAGACGATGGGCGCGCTGGTCACCGCCGTCCAGCAGGGAAAGGCGCTGTACGTCGGGATCTCGTCGTACTCGCCGGCGGCGACAAGGCAGGCGGCCGAGCTGCTCCGCCAGGCCGGCGTGCCGCTGCTGATCCACCAGCCGTCGTACTCGATGCTCAACCGCTGGATCGAGCCCGAGCTGCTGGACACGCTGGCCGAGCTGGGCGCCGGGTGCATTGCGTTCTCGCCGCTGGGCCAGGGCCTGCTCACCGACCGCTACCTGCACGGCGTGCCGGCCGGATCCCGGGCCAGCCGCGGATCCTCGCTGTCGGCCGGCATGCTGTCCGACGCGAACCTGACCAGGGTGCGCGCCCTCGCCGAGATCGCCAAGCGGCGCGACCAGTCCCTGGCCCAGCTGGCGATCTCCTGGGTGCTGCGCGACGAGCGGGTCACGTCCGCCCTGATCGGCGCCAGCTCGGTCGACCAGCTCGAGACCAACCTGGCGGCCCTTGACGGCCCGCCGTTCACCGACGAGGAGCTGTCGGAGATCGACCGGTACGCGGTGGATTCCGGCATCGACCTGTGGGAGGCGTCGCGCACCGCGGGCTGACCACCCGGCGATCCGCGCACCGGCCGGGTTCGGGTCAGGTGGTGCCGATTCCGGTGATGGAGCGGACCTCGAGCTCGTCGGTGCGCTGCGGGTCGGGGTCGTCCTTGCCGAGGTAGGTGCCGGCGATGCCGAGGAGGAAGGACAGCGGGATCGAGACGATGCCGGGGTTGCTGAGGGGGAAGAGGTGGAAGTCGACGTTCTTGATGATGGAGGTGGGTGAGCCGGAGAAGACGGGCGAGAAGATGATCAGTAGCAGGCAGGAGCCGAGGCCG
Organism: Actinophytocola sp.; assembly: GCF_035942955.1. Lineage (GTDB taxonomy): Bacteria > Actinomycetota > Actinomycetes > Mycobacteriales > Pseudonocardiaceae > DASYTH01. The sequence goes on from NZ_DASZCQ010000295.1 coordinate 3,256, forward strand.
CCGTAGATGGAGAACAGGGTGCCGGTGGTGTTGAAGCGGCGCCAGAACAGCGTGTAGAGGATGGTGGGCAGGTTGGCCGAGGCGGCGATGGCGAAGGCCAGGGCGACCAGGAAGGCGACGTTCTGGTCGATGGCCAGGATGCCGCCGACGATGGCCAGGCAGCCGATGACCAGGGCGGTGAGCCGGGCGACGCGGACTTCGGCGCCGGGGCGGGGGTGGCCGTGCTTCAAGACGTTGGCGTAGACGTCGTGGGCGAAGGAGGCCGAGGCGGTCAGGGTGAGGCCGGCGATGACGGCGAGGATGGTGGTGAAGGCGACGGCGGCGACGACGGCCAGCAGGATGGTGCCGCCGATGGCGAAGGCCAGCAGGGGGGCGGCGGAGTTTTCGGCGCCCGGCGCGGCGAGGATGGCGGGGGTGCCGACGATGGCGGCGGCGCCGTAGCCGATGATCAAGGTGGCCAGGTAGAACAGGACCATGGCCCAGGTGGCCGAGACGACCGAGCGGCGGGCCTGGTAGGCGTCGGGCACGGTGTAGAAGCGCATCAGGACGTGGGGCAGGGCGCCCGCGCCGAGGACGAGGGCCAGCGACAGCGAGATGAAGTCGAGCTTGGTGGTGTCGGTGCGGCCGTAGCGGGCGCCGGGGTCGAGCAGGGCGCCGCCGAGGGAGCTGTTGGCGGCGGCCTTGTCGAACAGGGCCGACAGGCTGAAACCGAACTTGCCGAGCAGGAACACGCTGATCAGCAGCACGCAGCTGAGCAGCAGGCTGGCCTTGATGATCTGCACCCAGGTGGTGCCCCGCATGCCCCCGACCAGCACGTAGAAGATCATGATCGCCCCGACCACCGCGATCACCAACGCCTGGCCGCCGGAGGAGTGCACGTTGAGCAGCAGCGCCACCAGCGCCCCGGCGCCGGCCATCTGGGCCAGCATGTAGAACGCGGAGATCACCAGGGTGGCGTTGGCCGCGGCGGCCCGCACCGGGCGCTGCCGCATCCGGAAGCTGACCACGTCGCCCATGGTGAACCGGCCGGTGTTGCGGAACCGCTCGGCGAGCAGCAGCAGCGGGATGAGCCAGGCGACCAGGAATCCGATGGAGTACAGGAAGCCGTCATAACCCTGCACCGCGATCGCGCCGGCGATTCCGAGAAACGAGGCCGCGGACAGGTAGTCGCCGGACAGGGCGACGCCGTTCTGCATGCCGGTGAAGGCGCCGCCCGCGGCGTAGTAATCGGCGGCGGTGGCGTTTCGGCTGCTCACCCGGTATACGACGAACAGGGTGACGGCGACGATCACCAGGAAGATGCTGACGTTGAGGGCGGGCTCGCCGGCGACCGGCGCGGCCTGGGCGATGGTCATGATCGTCCGGCACCCGTCCGCTCACGCAGCGCCGCGACCTGTGGGTCGACCTTCTTCCTGGCGAATCGCACGTACGCCAACATGATGAGCACGGTGGTGACGAACTGGGACAGCCCGAGCAGCAGCCCCACCGTCACGCTGCCCACCACCCGGTGGCTCATCAGCCCGTGCGCGTACGCGGCCAGCAGCACGTACGTCATGTACCAGCAGAAGAACACCGCCACCATGGGGAATATGAACCGCGTCAGGCGGCGGCGAATGGCCAGAAACTCCGGGCTCCGCCGGATCGCCGCGTAGTCCGGACCGGCTTCGGCGGTCCGCCCGGAATCGTCCGGGCCGGGTTGGAAAGCGGTGTATTGCTCGCCCTCCGGAATTCGCGTAAAGGACGATAGTGTGGCCATCCAGCTTCCTTCCGCGATGATTTTCCACGGCGCCGGGCAGGCGGTCCGGCCGCGCTGGAGCACGAGCGTAACCGGCGTGTCGGCGCAGTCAAGGACCGCCCACGTGTGAGGCTGACCGGATGGCTTTGTGTCCAGTTGGCCAGGTCCTGTCCAGATGTCGACAACGCAGCGTGCACGCGTCGTGGCTTAATCGATACTTGAACACAGCGTGGCCGCATCCTTAAGTTAACCGGCATAATTCGCGGGGCCCCGCCATGTCCGGGAGGAGATCTCGTGAGGCGTATCTCGTGAGCTCGGTAGAGGACGGCGCCTCCGTCCCACCCGGCCGACGCCGGGCCTGGTGGGCTGCGGCGGTGCAGTGGCGCAACTGGCCGCTGCTGGTGAAGTTGGGCATGGTGCTGGTGGTCCCGGTCGTGGCCGCCATGGTGCTCGGCGTGCTCCGGGTCAAGGCCGACGTCGAGCTGGCCCGGTCCTATGCGGACGTCGAGCGGCTGGCGACGCTGCGCGGCGGCCTGGTCGAGGTGCTGTCGGTCATCCAGCGCGAGCGCAAGTTCGCCGTGCAGCAGCCCGCCGGCGGCTCGCCGACGTTCAAGCTCCAGATCGACGAGACCGACGTGATCACCCGGGACTGGCAGGAGCGCGCCCGGATCGCGCCGGATCTCGGCGAGGCCGCCGCCCGCGGGTACCGCGAGCTGACCGGGGCGCTGTCCTCGCTGCGGACCATCCGCGGCGACGTGACCGCGGGCGCGGACGCGCTCGTCGTGCTCGGCGGCTACAACGCGGTCACCAACGCCCTGCTGGAGTTCGACCGGACGCTGGTGGGCCAGTTCCCAGACCGGGAGCTCAGCGGGATCTCCGCGGCGCTCTACGACCTGCAGGTGGCGCGCGAGCAGGTCAGCCTGCAGCAGGCGGTCGGGCTCGCCGGCCTGCGCCGCGGCGCGCTGACCGACACCGAGCGCGACATGCTCATCGAGGCGGGCATCCGGCTCGACGACAAGCTCACCGAGGGGCGGGCGCTGGCGCCGCCGCACCTGTGGCAGTACTACGAGACGACGGTCACCGGTCCGGACGTGACCAGCCGGCGGACGCTGGCGCTGGCCGCAAGGGCCTCGGGCACGATCGCGATGCCGTTCAGCGAGTCCGAGTGGAACTCCGTGTCGGACTCCACGACCATCCTGATGACCAACGTGCTGCGCACCACGGCCGCCGAGCTGCAGACGGCGTCGACGGCGCTGCAGAGCAGCGTCAGCAACCGCGCCGGCACCCAGTCGGTGCTGGTGGTCGTGATGCTGCTGCTGGTGCTCGGCATCGGTGGCGTGCTCGGCCGGTACCTGCTGCGCTCGGTCGGGGTGCTCCGGCGCACCGCGCTCGAGGTGGCGCACACCCGGCTGCCCGCGGCGGTGGCCAGCATCCGCGCGGGCGAGGCCGCGAAGGTGGCCATCGAGCCGGTCCCGCTGCACACGACCGAGGAGTTCGGCCAGCTGGCCCGCGCGTTCGACGCGGTCAACGGCCAGGCGGTGCGCTCGGCTGCCGAGGAGGCCAGCCTGCGCAACAACCTGAGCAACATCTTCGTGAACCTGTCGCGCCGCAGCCAGGGTCTGGTGGAGCGCCAGCTCAAGCTGATGGAGCAGCTCGAGCAGAAGGAGAACGATCCCGACCAGCTGGCCAACCTGTTCAAGCTGGACCACCTGGCCACCCGCATGCGGCGCAACAACGAGAACCTGATGGTGCTGTCCGGCATCGACCTCGGCCGCCGCGCCAGCGAGCCGGTGCCGCTGCCGGACGTGCTGCGCGCCGCGGTCTCCGAGATCGAGCACTACCAGCGCGCGGTCGTGCGGTCCGCGCCGCTGTCGCGGATCGTCGGATACGCCGCCAGCGACCTGATCCGGCTGGTCGCCGAGCTCGTCGAGAACGCCACCGCGTTCTCCCCGCCGACCACCCAGGTGGTCATCACCAGCCAGCTCAACGAGGACGGCTCGGTCCGGATCGACATCGTCGACCAGGGCATCGGGATGGGCGAGGCGGAGCTGCACGAGGCCAACCAGCGGGTGGCCGTGGGCGGCGGCGTGGACGTGCCGATCTCCCGGCAGATGGGCCTGTTCGTGGTCGGCAGCCTGGCCAACCGGCACGGCATCCAGGTGCGGCTGAGCAACCGCGACGACGACGAGCACGGCCTGCGCGCGACGGTGCACGTCCGGCGCGAGCTGGTGGCGATGGACCTGTCCGAGACGCAGCCGGTGCCGGTGCTCGCGACCCCGGGCGCGGCCGCGAGGGCCGACGGCGCGGCCGCCGTGGTCGACGCCGCGCCGGCCCGGTCCGGCGGGGTGACCGGACGCCTGCAGCTGGCCGGGATCGTCGTGCAGCTGCCGGACCTGCCGGCCGCCACCTCGCCTGCGTCGATCCTGTTCGCCGCGCGCACACCGGTGGAGGACAACGGCGCGAAATCCGGGCCTGGTCAGTTCACCTGGCTCGGCGACCGGGCCGCCGCCCGCGGGTCGAGCGGCCCTGCGCGGCCGGCCGGGCCGCAGGGTCCGCCACCGCCGGCGGCGGCGCACGCCAAGGGGCCGGACGGGTTGCCCAAGCGGGTGCCGCAGGCCCAGCTGCTCGGCAACCCGTCGCGCGGAGTGCCCGCTCCCGCCCCGCCACCGCCCGCCCCGACCAGGGACCCGGCAAGGGCGCGCGGGTTCCTGAGCAACTTCCAGGCGGGCATCCGCCAGAGCGAGAACAGCAAGGGGGAGCCGAATCCATGACCTCGCCCCAGACTCCTGGTGGAGCGCAACCGGTTGGGCAGTTCGGCTGGCTGGTCAACAACTTCGCGGAGAACGTGCCCGGGGTGGCGCACGCGGTCGTGATCTCGGTCGACGGGCTGCTGCTCACCGCGTCCGCGCGGCTGCCGGTGGACCGGGCCGAGCAGATGGCCGCCATCGCCGCCGGCGTGGTGAGCCTCAACCTGGGCGCGGCCCGGGTGCTCGGCGCCGAGAAGGTGCTGCGCTGCATCGTCGAGATGGACCAGGGCGTGCTGCTGCTGATGTCCATTCGGGACGGATCCTGCCTTGCCGTGCTGGCCGTACGCGACTGCGACATCTCGCAGGTGGCGTACGAGATGACCGTGCTGGTCGACCAGGTCGGTCAGATCCTGACCCCGCAGCTGCGGGCGGCGCTGGTCGCCGGATAATTGGGCCAGAGGTGATCCCGTGATGAGCACCGACGACGAGGTTCCGCCCGCCGAGCAGACCTTCGCCGACGTGCTCAACGGCCTGACCCTCGCCGGCCGGCGGGCCCGCGACCGGCACCCCAGGTCCGAGCCGCAGCCGGCCCGTCCCACCCGCCGGCACGCCGCGCAGCCCGATGACGGGCCGCTCGAGGAGAACGCGGCCAGCGTCCGCGCCTACGCCTGGACCGGTGGCCGCACCCGGTCGGACTTCCAGCTGGAGATCGAGACGCTGGTGTCGACCAGCCCGCGCGCGTTGGAGCTGATCGACACGCTGCGCACCGAGCATCAGTCGGTGGCGCGGCTGTGCCACCATTCCAAGTCGGTCGCCGAGGTCAGCGCGCTGCTGTCGTTGCCGCTGGGCGTGGTGCGCGTGCTGCTCGGGGACATGGCCAGCCTCGGCCTCATCGAGGTGCACCGCAACCGCAAGCTCGACGGCGACCGGCCGGACATGGAGCTGCTCGAGCGTGTCCTGCGCGGCCTGACCAATCTCCGTGCCGCCCCGGCCCACCCCTCGTAGGGCCGCGACGTCAACGGGTGCGGCGGCGGTGTCGGGCCGCCGCCGTACCCGCACCCTGTTGCCGTGATCCGCGGGCGATGTCGGGTGAGCTAGCGGATCACGGCACGCAGGTCTATGGGGGGCAGGTCCGGCACCCGCATCCCGGGAAGATCGGCGTCGCGCACGAACAGCTCGTCGAACCGCGGGTCGGACGCCCGCGACACCGGCGCCATCGACGGGAACGACGGGTGCTCCGTGTACCTCGGGACCGGCCTCATCGAGGGCAGGGACGGATGCTCCAGGTACTTCGACGGCGGCGGGATCGACGCCATGGGCGGGAACGACGGGTGCTGCTCGTAGGGCGGCGAGACCGGCGCCATCGACGGGAACGAGGGATGCTCGGTGTACCGCGGCGGGGTCGGGGTGCGGTCGTTGCTCCGCGGCGGAGGCGGCGTCGCCCGGCCGTTGCTTCGCGACGCCGGTGGCCTCGGTGTCCGGCCGTTGGTGGGGGACTCCGGTGGCGTCGTCGGAAGCTGGCCGGTGAGCTGGGACATCGCCGGGATCGCCAGGTCGCCGTTGTGCCGGGACGCCGGTGGCCTCGGTGCGCGGCCATTGGTCCGTGATGCCGGTGGCCGTGACGCCGGTGGCTTTGATGTGCGGCCGTTGGTTGTGGATGGTGGCGTCGGTTGGTGATCGGTGATCCGGGACATCGGCGCCGTCACCGGATGGTCGTTGGTCCGCGACACCGGTGGCATGGATGGGAACGAGGGATGCTCGGTGGGCCGGGACGGCGGGACCGGAGTGCGGCCGTTGGTCCGCGAGGCCGGTGGGGATGGGAATGACGGGTGCTCGGTGGGCCGGGGAGCCGGCGGGGTTCCGTTGATCCGGGACACCGGTGGCATCGATGGGAATGACGGGTGCTCGGTGGGCCGGGAGGGTGGCGGTACCGGGGCGCGCCCATTGGTCCGGGACACCGGTGGCATGGACGGGAACGAGGGATGCGCGGTGGGCCGAGACGCCGGCGGGGTTCCGTTGGTCCGCGACACCGGTGCCATGGATGGGAACGAAGGGTGCTCGGTGGGCCGAGACGCCGGCGGGCTTCCGTTGGTCCGCGTCACCGGCGGCATCGACGGGAACGAGGGATGCTCGGTGGGCCGGGACGGCGGGACCGGAGTGCGGCCGTTGGTCCGCGAGGCCGGTGGGGATGGGAATGACGGGTGCTCGGTGGGCCGAGACGCCGGCGGGGTTCCGTTGGTCCGCGTCACCGGTGGCATCGACGGGAACGACGGGTGCTCGGTGGGCCGGGAGGGTGGCGGGACGGGGGCGTGGCCGTTGGTCCGCGAGGCCGGTGGCATCGGGCGGATCGGTGGGAGCTCGGCGAACCGGGACTCCAGCGAGGGCGGGGTGGGGCGGAAGTCGGTGGCCGGCGCCGGGGTGCCGTTGTTCCGGGACACCGGCGTCAATGAGGGGAACGACGGGTGCTCGGCGGGGCGGGGCGGCGAGGCCGGGGTGTGGCCGGTGTTCCGCGCGACCGGCGCCATCGACGGCAAGGACGGGTGCTCGGTGTGCGGGCGCTGTGGGGGCAGCGCGGGGCGGCTGCCGGCCAGGCGGATGGCCGGGATCGCCCGGGTTTTCCAGAGATCCGACAGATCCACCGCCGGGATGGCGATCGTCGGGGGGCCGGCGGGGGGAGCGGGGCGGGGAGCGGGAGCGGGGGTGGAGACCGGGGTGGACGTGGTGCGGACGGCCTTGCGGCGCTCCATGGCGGCGGTCGACTGGCGGTCCAGCTCGGCGCTCCAGCGGAGCATGCCGCGCGGGCTGTCCCAGGAGATCACGCCGACCAGGGAGCCCTCGCTGACGTAGCCGGTGACCCGGTGGCCGACCATGACGGATCCGGCCAGCGGCACGGTGTCCTGGGCCAGCGCGGGGATGCCGGCGGCCTGGATGCGGACGCCGTGCTGGTCGGACCAGAACCGGGGGAGCGGGGTGTACGGACGGGCGTTCGCCTGACCCACCAACAGGTTCTCCGCGGCGGCCCGGCCCATCTCGATGGCGTTGAGCCAGTGCTCGATGCGGCGCGGCATGGTGTCGAAGCGCAGGTTCGGCCAGCGGGCGACGTCCCCGGCCACCACGACGTCGGTGGCGCCGACCGCGTGGCAGGTGGGGCCGCACATGATCCCGTCGTCGAGGATCAGGCCGGAGCCGCGCAGCCAGTCCACCGCGGGCACCCCGCCGACGCCGAGCACGACCACCGCGGCCAGGACCACCTGCCCGGTGGACAGGTGCAGGGCCATGCCGTCGCGCGTCGGGACCCAGTGCTTCACCGACGCCTGGGTGATCAGCTGCACGCCGTGCGAGCGGTGCAGGCCGGTGACCATCTCGCTGACGGCCGGGCCGGGAACCTTGTCCAGCAGCTCCCGCTCGCGGGTGATGATCGTCGCGTCCCGGCCCATCTCGCGCGCGGCCGAGGCCAGCTCGCAGCCGACGAAGCCGCCGCCGATCACCGCGACGGCGCCCTTGCTGTGCGCGATGGCCCGCTGCACGGCGACCGCGTCGGCCACCGTGCGCAGCACCTGCACCCGCGGGTCGTGCCGCGGCGCGCCGGCCAGGTGCCGAGCCTGCACGCCGGTCGCGATGATCAGGCCGTCGTACCGGATCTCCTCGCCGCCGGGCAGGTGCACGACCCGCTCATCGGTGTCCAGCTTGGTGGCGCGGGTGGCGTACCGCCAGACCGCGTCCAGCTCGGTGTGCACGGGCAGCACGATGTCGCGCGGCCGGACGGAACCGGTGAGCAGCTGCTTGGACAGCGCCGGCCGGTGGTACGGGCGGTAGGGCTCCTCGCTGACCATGATCAGCTCGCCGTCGAAGCCGAGCTCGCGCAGCCGTTCGCCGGCGCGCAGCCCGGCCGCGCCGGTTCCGACGATGACGATTCGCTCGCGCTTGTCGTCGCTCAATTACCGTTCCTCCAAACGGATGGCGAGCATGGGGCAGCACCTGGCGGCCGCCTTGGCCCCCTCGAGCTCCTCCTCGGCCACCGACCGGCGGTAGAACAGCTCGCCGGTGGCCATGAGCCGGAACAGCTGGGGAGCCTCGGCCTCGCAGGTGCCGTAGCGGCGGCAGCGGTCGTTGTTCACGCTGAGCTGGTGCCGCCGGACACCCCGCCGATTCGTCGTTGTTCGGTTCACGGCACGTCCTCGAGCAGGCCGGTGGTGGCCAGCGCCTTTGCTGGCACGAAGCGAATGATGGCGAGCGTGACGGCGGGGACCAGCAGCGTGATTCCGGCCAGCCACAGGGTGGCCAGGCTGCCGTTGGCCATCGCTGCAAGGAAGGCGTGGCCGACGCCCAGCATGAACGCCGGGTAGGTGAGGCGGTGGATGCCCAGCCACCGCCGGTAGGTCATCCACCGCTTCAGGCCGATGGCGACGGCGGCCGCGAGCATCCCCTCGAACGCCAGGATGCCCATCGTGTAGCGCAGCTGGCCACCGGGGTGGAACGGCATGAGCAGCTGCGTCAGCGTCCACGGATTGTTCCGCAGCAGCAGGAAGGCGACGCCGTGGACGCCGGCGAACGCCAGGGTCAGCGTGGCCAGCATCATGTGCCCGTTGCGCACCGCCTGCCGGCCGGTGATCCGGTTGACCCAGCCGAGGCTGGTGAGGATCCCCCAGCACAGCGTGAGGCACATCATCGCGTAGGCCAGCCGGGCGGACAGGGCGGCCAGCTCGCGGATGCCGGCGTCGTGGCCGGGGTCGGCCGCGCCCTGCGCCAGTTGGTACAGCACTCGTGCCTCCGATTCGGTCGAATCAGGGTTGCGCCGGGCGAGCTGGGGCAGCTCCAGCCCGCCCGGCCCCTACCGGAACTGCGGGAGCTAGCAGCGCCGGTCGCTGTTGATGCAGCGCACCACCCGGTTCATCAGCGCTTCGGACATCACGTTGACGAAGTCGTTGTGGAACGTCTCCGGTGCGTGCAGGACCTGCGGGAAGGAGTCCACGGCGAACACCCGACCCCTGGGGACGTCCCAGGTGATGGTCATCCGCAGCTGCGGGATCGCCTGGAAGCCCGCCGGGCAGGCGCCGTTGCGGTCGGCGAACGCCACGTGCGTGCGGTGGTTGGCGCTGTCGATGTTCTGGCCGTCCCAGCAGCCGGGGAAGTCCGAGATCTGCTGGACCTGACTGCCCCGCGGGCAGATCGGGTACTTGGGGGTGATCCGGTCCCGGAAGCCGGTGCAGGTCCACTTCGCGTTCTGGTTGACACCGCCCTGGATGGTGGTCTTGGCGTTGCCGGTGAGCACCCGGAGGAACCGCGGCATCGCCACGACGTCGCCCTGCGCGTTGCCGCGGAAGGTGATGTCCACCGAGCGCGCCTTGAGGATGGTGCCGAGGTTGTGCGCGTTGGTCGCGTCCGGCGTGCCGCCGCCGTTGGCCTCCCGAACCCGGACGACCGGGAAGAAGTAGGCCGACAGGTCCTCGCGGTTGGCGCACGTGGTTCCGGCGGCGGCCAGGCTGTCGTTGTTCGCGTTGGCGCCGGCGGCCGTGTTGCCGAGGTAGTCGTGCGTGTGCTCGGCGCCGTTGGCGACGCCCGGCGAGACGATGAAGTTGGACGAGTCCCGTTGGCTGTCGGTGCCGGTGCCGCACCGCGAGGTGAACGTGCCGCGGGAGGCGTTGCGGCCCGGCCGCGCGTCAAGGCGCTGCGGGGCGACCCGGAAGATGCTGATGAAGTCCGTGGCGAACGGCCCGATCTCCTGGTTGAGGCACTCCGGGTTCTCGAACTCCTGCTCGGTGTCACCCGGCGCCGGCGCCGGCGGGGTGTTCGGCGCGGAGGGGCCCGCCTCGTCGCTCGGCGCGGGGTCCTCCTGCGGCTGCTCGGGCTGCTGTGGCTGCGCGGGCCGGGGTCGGTTCAGCCGCATGCCCTGGACCTCGGGAACGCCTTCCTCGGCCGGCTGCTCGGCCTGGGGCTGCTCCGCGGGCGGCTGCTCGGCCGGCGGCTGTTGCTCGGCCGGCGGCTGCTCAGCCGGTGGTTCCTCGGCGGGCGGAGCGCTCTCCGACGACGACGGGGGCGCCGTCTCGGACTCGGAGGGCGGTGCCGTCTCGGATGTCGAGGTCTGAGTGGACGACGTGGTCTGGGTTGCGGGTGGCGGTGCGTCTGGCAGGCACTGCAAGCTCGCGGGCCCGCCGCCGCGGGCGCTGGCGCTGCCGTATATGCCGACGCCAACGGCGGTGCCGATCAGTGCCACCGCCGCCATCGTGGCGGCGATCAACCGCCGCTTGGTGCGTGTCGGCATCTGATGTCGTGGCATGGGTGAACCTCACTTGTTGTTGAAGTACATCTGCGTTGGTTGACGGGATCGCGTCAGCGCGAGCGGAACAGCCGGAGCAGGCCGACGGTCACCGCGGCCTCTCCGAGAACGATGGCCACCACGAGTCTCGGGTCCACGCCCGTGCCGGTCTGGGCGCTGGCGTTGGTGACGCCGTGCTGCGGTGCCGAGCCCGGCAGCGCCGGTTCCGGCAACGCGTTGAAGTCCACCTGCCCGGTGCTCTCCAACAGGATCATGTGACCCTTGACGACGTCGTTGACCTCGGAGGCGAACTCGCGGATCACCTCGTTGCGGGTGCCGGCCCGGACCTGGGCGACGACCGCGAACACCTTGCCGTGCGCGGCGCGCAGCAGCTGGGCGTACGACCGGTCGAACTCCGGACCGGACTTGGAGTCCAGCTCCGCCAGCCACTTCTGCTGATCCTCGTTGGGCTGGTCGGGCAGCGCCACGCCGAGCTGCTCGGCGACCGCGCGGACGTCCTCGTCGAGTTGCGTGTGCTGCTTGGCGATCTCGGCCCCGACATCCTTGACGATCTGCGAGTCGGCCTGCCGCTGGGCCTGCTGACCGGCCGGGATCTCCCACAGGCCCGCCTGCCGCACCGCGATGAGCAGCTTCCGGTCGGACTCGGTGAGCGGGGCGGCGGCTGGCTGGCTCGCCAGCGCCGGAGCCACGACACCGAAGATCACGATGGACACCGGGACGAGCAGCAGAAGCAGCGCCACCGGGACCCGACCGAGAACAGCTCTCTCCACTGTGGACTACCTGGCGCAGTGGAGCGCGGTGCGCGGGCGCAGCGGAGTCTTCATGAGATTTCCCTTCTGTGCAAGGAGATTCCACGGGACACCAGCACGTGCGATCACCAGCAGATACGGAATCGGATGGGTCACGGTTCAATTACGCCCATGATGGGAGTGTGACCTGGATCACTCGACTTTCCGGCGTTGAGGGGTCCATGATGTCTCGCCGTGAGCGAGCCTGTGAGGTGATGCCTTGAGTCGGCGTCAGAGCACCCGAGTGGGGCTTGCCGACGCGGACAGCGTCCCGGATCGTGACGAGGCGCTGGTCAGGATGCTCTACCGCGAGTTCGGCGGCATGCTGTTCGGGCATGTGCTGCGGTTGACCGGAAACGACCGCCAGTGGGCCGAGGACGTGGTGCAGGAGACCCTGGTCCGCGCCTGGCGCAATGCCGATCGTCTCGATCGGGAGCCCGGCATGCTCCGCGCCTGGCTGTTCACCGTGGCCCGCCGGATCGTCATCGACGGCCGGCGCAGCCACAGCGCCCGTCCGCGCGAGGTCGATCTCGCCCCGCTCGAGGTGGTACCGATTCCGGACCGATCGGAGCAGTCGTTGTCCGCCATGGTCGTCGCCGACGCCCTGCAGGGCCTGCGCGCCGAGCACCGGGAGGCGGTCGAGGAGACGTACCTGAAGGGCAGGACGGTCAACGAGGCCGCCGTGGTTCTCGGCATTCCACCCGGTACGGTCAAGTCCCGGGTGTACTACGCGCTTCGCGCACTGCGTCGCGTGCTTCGGGATGGGGAGTGATCAACGATGTCCGCACCCCAGCACCATGACGTCGCGGCGTACGTGCTCGGCATACTCGACCAGCCGGATGAGGCCGCCTTCGCGCAGCACCTCACCCGGTGCCAGCAGTGCCGTGCGGAGTACCGCGAGCTGTCGGATCTCCCGGTGCTGCTCGATCAGCTCAAACCGACCCCGCTCGAGCGGACCGGGCCGGCCCCGCCGTCCGCAGTGGACGGTGGCCCGCCGCTCGGCGTGCTGCTCGACCGGATCACCGCGGCCCGGCGCCGCCAGCGCACGGCGACCTGGCTGGCCGCCGCCGCGGCCGCGGTGCTGATCGTCGCCGTGCCGCTGGTCGTGTTGCTGCCCAACGGAACCGAGGGCCAGACGGCCGCCCCCGACTCGTCGTTGAGCTCGCCGTCGCCCAGGATCCCCACGACCGACGACCCGACGACCACCGCGCCCACGGTGGCCGGCGCCCACTCGATCAGCGGGAGCAACGCGGCCAACGGGATCTCGGCGACCATCACCATCCAGGACGAGCCCTGGGGCACCAAGGTCTACCTCGAGCTGCGCGGGATCACCGGCCCGCTGCAGTGCCAACTGGTGGCGGTCTCCCGCACCGGCTTCAGCCAGGTGGTCACCACCTGGCACGTCCCGGCCAGCGGCTTCGGCGTCCCCGGATCGCCGCTCCCGCTCAAGGTCGAGGGCGGCGTCGGCATCGACCAGTCCCAGATCGCCCGCTTCCAGGTCACCCGCGACAACGGCCCCGACCTCCTGGAGGTCCCCACCTAACCGCCGTGTTTGTGCCTCCCGTCGGTGTGTTTGG
>NZ_DASZCQ010000296.1:0-24962 GCF_035942955.1 Actinophytocola sp.
GTCCACCCGCCCCGCCGACCGCCGGGCCGCCGGCCGCGCCCCCCTTGCCCAAGCCACCGGCGCCGCCGGGCGCGGGAAGCTCCGGGCCGCCGGCGTTGCCGACGCCGGCCAAGCCGACCGCCGACGGCGAGGCCAAGGAGCTGGTCGCGCCGATCACCGGGACCGCGCAGGCCAAGGTCGGGCAGCCGGACGAGGTCGTTCCCCAGGAGCCGCGGCCGAAGCCGCCCGCGGTGCGCCGGCAGCCGCCGTCGCGGCAGCTCAAGCCGGGCGACCTGATCTGCGGCGACTGCGGTGAGGGCAACAACGAGGCCCGCAAGTTCTGCAGCCGGTGCGGCGCCTCGCTGGTCGAGGCGGAGCGGGTCAAGACCCCGTGGTGGCGCAAGCTGCTGCCGCGCCGGGGGGCCAAGGTCCGCAAGTCCGGCGACCGGCCCAAGCCGGGCGGGCGCGGCAAGACCAAGACGGCGCTCGCGGTCAGCACCACGTTCAAGCTGGTGCGCCGGATCATCACGGTCGCGCTGCTGGTGGGCGGGATCCTCTACGGGGTGTTCGCGCCGTTCCGCGGTTGGGTGAACCAGCAGTTCACCGCCGTGAAGCACCAGGTGGAGATCCTGATCTTCCCGCAGTACGCGCCGGTGTCCGCGATCGACGTCGCGTGCCAGGTGGAGACGCCGCCCAACAACGGCTGCCGGGCCTCGGTCGACGGGTTCAGCAACACGCACTGGCTGGCGCCGGTCGACGGGCCGCAGCCGGTGGTGGTGCTGAAGTTCGACCGGGAGGTCGACCTGTCCCGCGTGATCATCCGCAACGGGGCCGGCGACGACTTCCAGGGCAACCACCGGGCCCGCAAGGTGCACCTGGTCTTCTCCACCGGCAAGACCAGCGACATCGACCTGCTGGACAACCCGGATCCCAACCAGTACGACATCGCCAACGGCGAGAAGGCGACCAGCGTGGAGATCCATGTCGTGGACCTGTTCCGGTCGGTCAAGGGCACCAACCTCGCGCTGAGCGAGATCGAGCTCTTCGAGAAGAAGTGAGCGGAGCTTGCGGAGCGAACCATTCGACACTGCTCCGCTGCCGAGGTACGAGGCGACGGAGTCGCCATCACCGAGGCTTGCGAGGTGATGTGGCCTAGCCGCGCTCCGGGTAGTTTCGGGCCGTGATCGCCGAACCCGGCCGGACGCGCGCCGGCACAGTCGAGATCGGCGGGGTGACCATCGGCTACCGGGAGACCGGTGCGCCGGAGGACAACCCCGTCGTTCTGCTGCACGCGCTCGGCAGCGACGCGCGGTCCTGGGACCGGTTCGCGATCGCGCTGGCCAACGCCGGGCGGCAGGCGATCGCGCTCGACCTGCGCGGGCACGGCGTCAGCTCGCGGGCCGACGACTACACGCTGGAGTTGATGCTCGCCGACGTGCTCGGCTTCCTCGATCACCGCGGGCTGCGGCGCGTCGACCTGGTGGGGCACTCGATGGGCGGCTGCGTGGCCATGCTGGCCGCCGGGCTGCATCCCGGGCGGATCCGCCGGATGGTGCTCGAGGATGCCCCGCCACCGCCGATGAGCCAGACGTCCTTTTGGGACGATCTGCCCGAGCCTCCGCCCGAGCCACCCGAACCCGTGGCGTTCGACTGGAACCTGGTGCTCCCGCTGTTCCGGCAGGTGCGCCGGCCCGACCCGGAATGGTGGCTGCGGATCGACGCGATCGCCGCGCCCACCCTGGTGATCAGCGGCGGCCCGACCAGCCACATCCCGCCGGAGCGGCTCGAGGAGCTCGCCGCCGCCCTACCGAACGCCAGGATGGTCCAGATCCGGGTCGGTCATTTCGTGCACAGCACCAGCCCGGAGCGCTTCGCCGAGGTGGTCCTCCCGTTTCTCGCGCCCTGAGCTCAGCCGCGGACCACGAAATCGGCCGGGTTGACCGAGGGGAACACGATCAGCAGCGTATCCTTGGCCTGAAGCGCGGGAGATCCGTCCACTGTGACCACGACCGTGCGGTTCTCCGGCGACGCCTTCGGGAACACGAGGAGCGAGGTAGCGATCGCCGCGCCCACCCTGTGATCAGCGGCGGCCCGACCAGCCACATCCCGCCGGAGCGTTCGCCGAGGTGGTCCTCCCGTTCTCGCGCCCTGAGCTCAGCCGCGGACCACGAAGTCGGCCGGGTTGACCGAGGGGAACACGATCAGCAGTGTGTCCTTGGCCTGAAGCGCGGGAGATCCGTCCACTGTGGCCACGACCGTGCGGTTCTCCGGCGACGCCTTGGGGAACACGAGGAGCGAGGCGCGGAACGTGCCGTCCGGCCCGACCGTGGCCGTCGTCTGACCGGGTCGCTGCGGATCGAACGTCACGGTCACGCTCTTGCCTGGGGGGAATCCCTTGCCGGTCACCGTGGTCACCCGCCCCGGCGGGCTCACGCCGGGGTTGACCTCAATGGACAGTGGACTCGCCGTGCCGCGCAAGCCTACCAGCCGCGTGCCGACCGGGGCCGCGGCGTCGAACCGCAGCGCGGCCGTCCGTTCCCCGGGCTCGGCGGGGGAGAACCGGACCGAGACCAGGCACTGCCCACCGGCCGGGACCTGCCCGACGCAGGTGTTGGCCGTCACCGTGTAGTCGCCAGGCGCGCCCGGCCCGACCGGCGCCACCGAGTTGATCCGCAGCGGCGTCTCGCCCGGGTTGGTGACCGTCACCGTCGACTCCGGACCGCGCGACAGCACCAGCCGCTCCCCGAAGTCCAGCGGGCTCGGGCTCGCCGAGAACTCCGGCCCCCGCGGAACCGGATCCGGGGGAACCGGCCGCGCGGTGCCGTCACCTTGCAGCTCCACGATGACGTCCCGCCCACCGCGGGGGCGGACCCGCAGCTGGCCCTGCCGAGCACCGACCGCCGTCGGTCCGAACGCGACGGTCACATCGCAGCCTTCGGTCTGGTGCAGGATGATGCCCTGGCAGTCCGTCCCGATGATCTCGAAGTCGGGCGGGTTCAGCGGGTTCGTCACGATCACCTCGACCGTCTCGACGAACAGCGGTCCGGCGCCCACCTCCTCGAGCCGCACCGTCAGGGTCGGCGCCGGCTGCCCGATCTCGACCTCGTCGAAATCCAGGAGGGCGGGGACCGCGCGCAGGGTCGGCTCGAGGGTCCGCACGAACACGTCGTCGCGCTGGTTGGTGTCCGCGGGCACCAGGTCCGACGCGCGCGAGTCGAAGGCGATCCGGTGGCCGTCGGAGGCCAGCGACGGAGGCGTCGACGGCGGGAAGTTGAACCGGCTGGGCACCGTGTTGCCGTTGCCGGCGTTGCCGTTCTGGTTCGGCGAGGCCAGCGTGCCCGGCAGCCGCGGCTGCTCGGCGACCAGCCGCGCCTGGTCGAGGATCAGGTCGCGCACGACGACCTGGCAGTTCGTCCTGGGCGCCTTGCGCTCCGGCGGCAGCGCGGCGGCGTTGAGGTCGAGCAGCGGCTCGCCGGCGAGCCTCGGCGGCTCGGGGGGTGGCGGCCGCAGGCAGCTGCCGGCGGTGGTGTTCCCGTCCGACCCGTCGTGGGCGGCCAGGTTGTCGGTGGTGAAGGCGAGGTAGCGGCCGTCGGAGGACAGCCCGGGCAGCTCGCCGTTGATCAGGTTGCCGTTGTTGTCCCGCGACGCGATCGTCGTGCGGACCACCCGCTGGTCCGGCGGCCTCGAGTAGTCGACGTTCACGACGTACACGTTGGGCTCGTCGAACTTGGAGAACGCGGGACCTTCGACGGCGCTCTCGAACTGCTCGGCGACGAACGCGATCACCGTGCCGTCGGCCGAGATCGCCGGGCGCATGACGAACTCGAGGAACTCGGTGCTGATCGGTTGGCCCCCGTCGATGTCGACCCGGGTCGTCTCGTTGGTGCGCATGTCGGTGGAGACGATCGCGTGGACGAGGTCGCACTCGCAGAAGATGAGGGTCACGTGCAGGACGATGTGGTTGCCGTCCGCGGAGATCGCCGGGTCGTACTGGGACCACACGTTTTCGTTCGTGTTGTCCGGACCGCTCGGCACCTCGACCGGCAGGCCGGTCTGTCCCGTTGGGAGCTTCAACCCGACGGTCTTGGCCCGGCAGCAGCCCTCGCCCCCCTCGATCCAGACCAGCCGGGTGGCGTTGGCGGACATCTTCAGGTCCCGCGCGTACTCGTAGCTTCCGATGTCCGACTCGCTCTGGGCGATCCGGAAATACCGGTAGTCCCGCGAACCGTCGGGCCGGTTCTCGTCGAAGTCGCCGTCACCGTCCGGGTCGCGGTCGGCCACCACGATCTCGGAGTCGGAGTAGCAGTCCTCGACGAAGATGTTGGTGGCGTTGGTGAGGAACGAGACGAACCGGCCGTCGGCGGAGATCGACGGGCTGAAACTGTCGCTGTCCGGCGGCGTGTCCCGGATCGTCGGCTGCTGCTGAAGCCGGGCGGCCTGGGGCCCGTTGAGGTTCAGCGGGTTCGCCGAGCGCAGCCCGACCTCGCCGGGGTCGTAACAGCGGTAGGGGTTGTCGTCGACGAACTGGCCACGGCTGATCATCACCGTGCGGTTGCGGGCGAGGTCGCGAACGTAGACGTTGGAGTAGGGCCGGCTCTCGCCCGCCCCGGGGTCAAGGTTGTCCAGCTTGCCGTTGCTGACGAAGGCCACGGCGTTGCCGTCCGCGGACAGGACGCTGTCGTGCCCGCCGTTGGGTGATTGGTCGGTCCCCTCGCCGATCTGGCCGGGGTCCTTCACCGAGGCGCGCTGGGTCGACCCGGGCGCCGCCACGGCGCCGGCCGGAGGCGTCGCGGCCGAGCTGACCAGTAACGCGGCGACGGATGCGGCGACCATTGCGGTAGCGACCGAACGGCGTGGGGCAGCGAATTTGGGCACGGCACGACCTCCAGGCGTGGTTCACCGCGGGAAACACTATTGAGGTTGAGCCGATCGGGGGCCTTGCCGCGGGGTGGCGGAGGGGACGCTCAAAGCCGCCCGATCGGGCAACCGTCTTTGCCCGCGGGTGCTCCCCGTAGCAAGGTGCTCCGGCACCGCTTGTTTCCGCACACTTCCCTGCCATGGGAGCCACCACGTCGCTGGCGAGTAGGCAGCTGTCCGTAACCCCTGGCGGGTCGGTCGACGCCACCGTCCAGGTGCGAAACAACGGAACGCTTGTCGACCAGTTCACCGTGGACATCGTCGGCGATGCACGGGAGTGGACCGAGGTCGAGCCGCGCATCATGAACCTGATGCCCGGCCAGGACGGCCAGGTCACGATCAAGTTCGCGCCGCCGAGGAAGTCCTCGGTGCCGGCCGGCTTCGTGCCGTTCGGGGTGCGCGTGCTGTCCAGGGAGGAACCGCACGGCTCGGTCGTCGAGGAAGGTGTGGTTCAGGTCGAGCCGTTCACCGACCTCCAGGTCGAGCTGTCGCCGAAGTCGTCCCGGTGCCGCACCAAGGCCCGCCACCAGGTCGTCGTGGACAACTCCGGCAACTACCCGATCCCGGTCGAGCTGGTCGCCAACGACCCGGACGACGAGCTGAAGCTGGGGCTGGACCACAGTGCGCTGACCGTCCAACCGGGAACGTCGGCGTTCCTCAAGCTCACCGCCAAGCCGCACGACCGGTTCCTCAAGGGGCCGGAGCGCCGGCACCCGTTCCAGGTCACCGCGCTGGCCGGGGACATCCCGCCGACCACCGTGCAGGGCACGGTCGTGCAGCAGCAGCTGCTGCCGAAGTGGCTGCTGCCCGCGCTGATCGCGCTGATCGCCCTGGCGATCGTCGCGGTGACGCTGTGGTTCACCGTCGTCAAGCCGACCGTCCAGTCGGCGGCGAGGGAGACGGCCAAGACCGAGGCCGCCGCCGCGCAGGCCGCGCTGCAGCAGAAGGCGGACACCGCCGAGCAGAAGGCCGCCGCCGCGGAGCAGAAGGCGGCCGCCGCCGAGGCCAAGGTGGCGCAGGCGCCCGCCGGCAACGGCACCCCGGCCCCGGGGCCGGTGACCGGCCCGGACGGCGTGGACATCAGCAAGGGCACCTCGTTCGACACCCGGATCGCCGGTGAGATCACCGCGAACCCGAACCCCAACGCGTTCACCACGGTCGGCACCGCCGACCCGGAGATCCCGGCTGGCAAGACGCTGGTGATCACCGACCTGCTGCTGCAGAACCCGCACGGGGACAGCGGAACCATCCGGATCCTGCGCGGCGGCAAGGTGCTCTACGAGTTCGGCCTCAGCAACTTCCGCGACTACGACTACCACTCGATCGCGCCGCTGACCTTCGGCCCGACGCAGAAGCTGGAGATCGCGATCAACTGCCAGACCCCGGGCGCGCCCGAGCCGGCCACCGGCAAGTGCAAGCCCAGCGTGACGTTCTCCGGCCGCATCGCCGGCTGACTGGCCCCGACGCCGGGAGGGCCGCCCCCACGGGGTGGCCCTCCCGGCTACGTTCTTCCATGGCAACGGCACCGCGTACCTTCGGCCACCCCGGGCGGGACCCTCCGGCCCTCCTCGTAGGGGCAGCGGACGCAATGAGGGGACCCCTCGGGGCGTTCGACGCCCCCAAGGGGTCCCCTCATGGTCTGTCAGATCAGCCCTTCCCGCAGGGCGTAGGCCACCGCGTGGGAGCGGTTGCGGAGCTGGAAGCGGTTGGTGACGTCGTGCAGGATGCTCTTGACGGTCCGCTGCGAGTAGCACAGCTTGTCCGCGATCTCCTTCGTGGACAGTCCATTCGCGACGAGCCGGAGGACCTCGGTCTCCCGGTTGGTGATGCCGGCCAGGTGCAGGCCGCGCGGCTCCAGGACGTGGCGCTGCAGCCGGGAGACCCGGTTCAGCAGCCGGCCGAGCAGGTCCGGCGGCAGCGCGCCCTCGCCGGCGGCCGCGGCCTTCACCAGGCGGACCAGCACATCGGGGGTCGTCTCCGAGCGCCGGGCCACCGCGCACACGCCGCCCTCGACCGCGGTCAGGATCTCGGTGTCCTCGAGCTCGCCGGCGATCAGCACGACCCTGGTGAAGCCCCGGCACTGCAACGTGCGAAGCAGCTGGCCGGCCCGGTCGTCGAACCGGTCGGTCACGACCAGCGCGACGGACTCCGGCGACGCGTTCTCCTCATCGACGAGCCACACCTCCTGGCGCGTGCGCAATGCCATGTGGACCCCGTTCTGCAGGATGGGGTCGGTAGCGCGAACGACAACCGGTGTCCGACTCTGTTCCAACATCTCCTTGTTTCCCCGTTCCGTCTTGCACGCCACGTCGGCCCCGACCGCCTACGCCCAGCACGCGCTCGACCGTGCACGAGAAGGTTGCCCTAAGGGGCGTCCCGGGCACATGGGACCGATGTCCCGTTGTTGCCCGAGAGGACAGGCCCCGGAAGCTAGCGGGTGTCCTGCCGCCGGTCCGGCGGGGCGTCGCCGAGGCCGGCCTTGCGGGCCCGCACGATGGCCTGGGCCCGGTCCGCGACGTGCAGCTTGGTGAAGATGCTGGAGACGTGGTTGCGGACGGTCTTGGGGCTCAGCGACAGGGCGCCGGCGATCGCGGCGTTGCTCCGCCCGTCGGCGATCAGGGCGAGCACCTCCCGCTCCCGGGACGTCAGCTCGGGGAACACCGGGTCGGACTTGACCGGCGCGCTGTTGAAGTAGCCGAGCACCCGGGTGGCGATGTCCGGCCCGAAGATCGCCTCGCCGCGGCCGACCGCGTGCACCGCACGGATGATCTCCTCCTGGCCCGACCCCTTGAGCAGGTAGCCGCGGGCCCCGGCGCGCATGGCGGCGAACACCGACTCGCTGTCGTTGAACATGGTCAGCACCACCACGCCGATGGTCGGCAGCTCGCCGACGATCTCCCGGGTGGCCTCGATGCCGTCGATGTCCGGCAGGTGCAGGTCCATCACGACCACGTCGGGCTGGTACGCCTTGGCCGCCTCGATCGCGTCCCGCCCGTTGGCGGCCTCGCCGACCACCTCGATCGTCTGCTCCGCGGCGAGCACCATGCACAGTCCATAGCGGAACAGCGGATGATCGTCCACAACGAGCACCCGCACCTGCTCCGCGCCCAATGGCACTTCGCTCATTCCGTCACCTCGCAAGCTCGGTGACGGTGACCCTGCCACCTCGTTCCTCGGCGGCAGGGCAGCGCTCGATGGTTCGCTCCGCTCACGGCGCCTCCTTGGGCAGCGGAAGCGTGGCGAACACCCGGGTCCCGCCTTCCCGGTCGGCCTCGACCAGGCACTCGCCGCCCAGCTCGGCCGCCCTTTCGCGCATCGACGAAAGACCCACACCGCCGCCTTCGGTCAGCATGCCCTGCTCGATCCCGACCCCGTCGTCGACCACCTCGATGTGCAGATCATCGTCCACCCAGAGCCGGACCGCACACGATCTCGCCGAGGCGTGCCGGGTGACGTTGGTCAGCGCCTCGCAGATGATCCGGTACGCCGCCACGTCCACCGACGCCGGGAGCTTGGGCAGCACGGTCGGCACCTCGAGCACGATCGTCACGCCGTCGTCCGGGCCGTCGCCCCGGACCGACCGGCTGGCCAGCGCGCCTGCGTACTCCCGGATGGCCGGGATCAGCCCGATCCGGTCCAGCACCGGGGGCCGCAGCCCGTGCGCCAGCCGGCGGATCTCCACGATGGCCGCCTGCAGCTCGTCGCGCAGCCGGCCGAGCAGCACCCCGGTCGCGGTGTCGTTGCCGACGCTGCGCTGGCTGGCGTCGATGCCCAACGCCACCGCGGCCAGCGTGGGGCCGACGCCGTCGTGCAGCTCGTGCAGGATCCGCCTGCGCTCCTTCTCCCTTGCCCGCACCAACCGGTCCCGGCTGCGCCGCAGGTCCCGGGTCAGCCGGGCGGTGTACACCGCCGCGCCGGCGTGCCTGGCCACCTCGGCCAGCGCGATCCGGTCCCGCCTGCGCGGCACGTCCCGCGCCCCACGCGGCCCGATCACCAGGTAGCCCACCCGCTCGCCCTGGAACGTCAGGGACAGCCGGTGCGGCTCCCTGGTCAGCGTGCCCACGCTGGCGGCGATCTCGGTGCGGCCGCGCGCCTGGATCTCGATGGCGACGTACGGCAGCCGCAGCGCCGTGGACACCGTCTCCACGATCGCCGGCAGCATCGCGCCCGGCGTGTGGGTGTTCTCCAGCCGCGACGCCAAAGTGGACACCACCCGGTACGGGTCGTCCCGGTCGCCGTACAGCCGCTTGTTGATCAGGGTCTGCAGCCGCACCCGCAGCGGCTGCACCAGAACCGCGACCGCGGCCGCGGCAGTGGCCTGTGCCCACAGCGAGTCCAGCGGCGGGAACACCAGCGACAGCGCGCCGACCACCCCGATGTACAGCCCGATCACGCCGGCCGACAGCGCGCCGTAGACCAGCGAGCGGCTGATCACCACCTCGATGTTGAGCGCCCGGTGCCGCAGGATCGTTGCGGCCACGGCGATCGGCACCGCGACGAAGGCCAGCGTCTGGTACTCGTCCGGCAGCAGGGCCCGCCCGCGGATGATCACCGGAAGGAACCAGATCGCGAAGTACACCGCGGCGCCCCCGCCAAGCGACGCGGCCAGCCAGCGCAGCGGCCGGCGGACCTGGTCGTCGGTGCAGGTGACGTACTTGTGCACCAGGGCGCCGAGCACCAGCAGCGGGTACACGAACAGCGCCGGCAGCACCGGCGCGCCCACCACGTACATACGCTGGAACGGGTCGCCGAGCAGCAGCAGCGCCCCACCCGCCGTGACACCGTAGAGCACCGGCGGGCCGGCGTAGCCGAGCAGGACCCGCCGCCGGTACCGGTCCGGCTGGGTCACCGCAGGGAAGGCCAGCGCGAAGTGCAGCATGCCGCCCCACAGCAGGGCGAAGCCGAACTCGCCGACGTACCACCGCCAGAACGCCTCGCCGGCCACCAGGTCGACCGCCTCCAGCGAGAAGTAACCGGCACCGGCGGTGGTGAGCAGCCCGATCGCCGAGGCCACCATGGCCGCGTTCGTGGCCGGGTCCCGCGGCCGCACCCAGAAGATCGCCGCGGAGGTGAGCAGCAGCAAGGCGTTCACCAGCAGGGTCGGCCAGCCCCGCAGCAGGCTGGCCAGGATCGGGTACGGCTCGAGCGTCACGTCGACGAACAGGCGCTCGTCGCCGCGGCGCAGCTCGTAGCGCAGCCGGTCACCGGCCTCGACCGCGGTGTCGAACCGGGGAAGGACGCTGACCCGGTCGGACATCGGGAGGCCGTCGATCGACACGATCCGGTCGCCGGGCCGGATGGGTCCGCCCGGATCGTCGACCGCCTGGACGATGACGCCGCCGGCGGAGACCGGGCTGTCGCCGACGCTGATCGTGGTGCCGTCCGACGGGGTGGTGGCCCGCGACGCGAAGCACCATCCGGCCACGCCCAGCAGGGCTACCGTGAGCAGGAGTAGCGAGACGGGTAGCCGCCGCGCCCCCGTCTGGCCGGACACGCCATGGATCATCTCTCAGTTCGGTGCGTCCGCACAGCATTAATCCCGTGATTAATCCTGTGCGAGCCTCCGTCCGGAGGGAATCAGCCGCGCTCCGGCGGCGCCTCCCGGGTGTCCGGGCGCTCCGTGGGCTCCTGGCGGTCGGGCTCCGGCTCGGGTTCCTCCTTCGGAGCGTCGTCGGCCGGCGGGGGCGGGGCGGGCGGCACGTGCACCGGCTGCGGTCCGGTGTGCGGAACCTGGCCGGGGTGCTGAACCGGCTGCGTGAGATCCGGCTGCGCCCCGGCCGGCTGTGCCGTGTGCTGCTGAACCGGTTGCTGCGGCGCGGGTGCCGGCGGGTACGGCCGCTGGCCGTAGGGCGCGGGGAAGCCCATCCGCGGCGTGTCCGGCTCAAGCCGGGCGGCGGCCGGGCGCGCCCCGGTGAGCACCAGGATCAGGCCGATCAGTCCCATCGCGACCGCGCCGGCGGGCACCCAGATGCCGAGCCCGATCTCGAAGCTGACCGTCTCGCCGGGGCCGGGCTGGCGGGCGTTGGTGTTGGACAGTCCCTGCAGCGCGTCCATGAGCAGGATCGACAGCGCGCCGGCCAGCAGCCCGACGCCGAGGGCCGCGCTGACCCTGGCCCCGGTCACCGTCCCGGACCGGCGATTGCCGAACGCGGTCAGCGCCAGCACGGCGGCGATCAGCAGCAGGCCGGCGGCCACCGCGGGCAGGATCCCGTACGGCGGATACTCCCCGAAGTTGTCCCCGGACTGCTCGATCTGCCACCAGGTGACCGAGTAGGAGCTGACGTCGTTGCCGCCGCCGGAGGAGTTGGGGAACTCGGCCCGGTAGGTCTGGGTCTTCAGGAAGCTGCCCCATGCGGTGGCGCCGCAGGCGATCAGGAACGCGATCCCGCCGAGCAGGCCGGCGGTCCACCGCGGGGTGGTGCGGCGCGGCCGCGGCGGCGCGTAGGGCCCGGCGTACTGCGGGGGAGGAGCGGGATACTGCCCGGGGCCGGTCTGCGGCCGGAACGGCGGCGGACCCGACGGCGGGCCGGATCCGGGCGGCGGGCCGGTGTGTTGCGGGCCGGTCTGCGGCCCGATCGGCAACGGGCCCGACGGCGGCCCGGTCGGCTGCGGCCCGGTCGGCGGACCTGGATAGCCGGGGGGAGGTTCGGTCACCGCCGCATTGTGGCAGGACTTGCCCGATAAGGTAGGGAACTCAGCCCGAGTGGCATCCTCTCGCACCCCTCGCCCGCGCCGGCCCGGGTTGAACCATGGACGCATGAGTGACGTGGTGGTGGCCGGCGCGGCGATCGTGCGCGATTTCCGGATCTTCGTCGCGCGGCGGTCCCGGCCGCAGTCGGTGTCCGGGTACTGGGAGCTGCCCGGCGACGAGGTCCGGCCCGGCGAGGAGGAGCACGACGCGCTGCAGCGCGAGTTCACCACCGAGTTCGGCGTGTCGCTGCGCTGCGTCGACCGGATCCTGAGCGATCAGCGGCTGCAGTCCTGGCCGGCCGAGGACGGCGAGTCCATGGGCGCGGCGACCCTGCGGGTCTGGCGCTGCCAGCTGCCCAGCGAGTCGACCTTCGACACCGACCTGGGCGAGCCGCGGCCGAACATGTACTCCTACGACGACGCCCGCTGGCTCGACATCGACGACCTCGACGCGGTCGGCCCCTGGCGCGACGCGGACCGGCTGCTGGCCGACGACATCGCCCAGTACTACCGCAGCGACGACATCTGGCAGGCCGCGGACTGACGCGCACCTCGACACAATTTGCGTGCGCGAACGTCACGTTTCGCGCACGCGTGCATCATCTTCTGTTGCAGCGGTCGGCCCGAGCGAGGGCCGGGCCGACCGTTGTCCGCCGCCCTTGTACAGCTCCAGCACGATCGCCTTCCACTCCTCGAGCAGCGCGGACCGGCGGTCGGCGTCGCCGCCGATCATGGCGTCCATCGCGAGCCCTCGTGTCAGGTGCACGCTGAGCAGCAGCAACCGTTCCAGCACCCGCTCGTCGACGTCGGCGCCCGCCCCGCGGCGGAAGAACTCCAGGGTGGCGTGCCCGAGGCCGCGGTCGACCGGCAGCAGCACGCGGCGCAGCTCCGGGTCGGTGCGCGCGGCCACCCACAACTCCATCGCCGCCGTGGACAGGGTTCCCGAGTAGGCCCGCCACAGCAGGTCGATGCCCTTGGTGATCCGGTCAGGGCCGGGTGGCAGCCGTTCGGCCGCGCGGAGCACCTCCTGACTGAGCCGCTCGAAGAGGTGCTCGAGCGCGGTGGCCATCAGCTCCGCCTTGGTGGTGAAGTGATGTTGCTGCGCGCCCCTGGACACGCCGGCACGCAGGCAGATCTCGTGCACGGTGGTGCGCGCGTAGCCGACCTCGACGAGGCAGTCGATGGTCGCGTCGAGCAGCAGCTCGCGGGTGTGCTCGCTGCGTTCGGCCTGGGTCCGGTGCGGCTTCATGTCACCATCGCTCGCCTTTACGTGCAGGTCTGCACGCAGGTACATTCGGGCCAGACTTTACATGTCATCCGGATTGTTTTTGCCCCCGGTTCAGGAGGTCGCTCCGTGGCCCTCACCCAGCGCTCCTCGTGGATGACCGCCGACCTCGACGCCTTCCGCGAGCTCGCGCACACCTTCTGCCAGAAGGAGTTGGCGCCCAACCACGAGCGCTGGGCGAAGGCCAGGCAGGTGGACCGCGAGCTGTGGACCAAGGCGGGCGAGGTCGGGCTGCTGTGCCTGTCCATCCCCGAGGAGTACGGCGGGGGCGGCGGCACCTTCGCCCACGAGGCGATCCTGTTGGAGGAGCAGGCCTACGCCGGCGACGACGCGTGGGGCAACGCCGTGCACAGCGGGATCGTCGCGCACTACTTCAACGCCTACGGCACCGAGGAGCAGAAGCGGCGCTGGCTGCCGAGGCTGGCCAGCGGCGAGCTGGTCGGGGCGATCGCGATGACCGAGCCGGGCACCGGATCGGACCTGCAGAACATCAAGACCAGGGCGATCCGGGACGGCGACAGCTACGTGATCAACGGCGCCAAGACGTTCATCACCAACGGCGCCCAGTGCGACCTGGTGATCGTCGTGGCCAAGACCGACCCCGACGAGGCGGCCAAGGGCGTGTCGCTGATCGTGGTGGAGACCGCGGGCGCCGACGGCTTCCGCCGCGGCCGGGTGCTCGACAAGATCGGCATGCACGGGCAGGACACGTCCGAGCTGTTCTTCGACGACGTCCGCGTGCCGGTCGCCAATCTCCTTGGCGCGCAAGAAGGTCAGGGGTTCATCCAGCTCATGCGGCAGCTCCCGCAGGAGCGGCTGCTGATCGCGGTGAGCGCCGTCGCCGCCATGGAGGCCGTGGTGGCCCAGACCATCGAGTACACAAAGGACCGCACCGCGTTCGGCCGGGAGATCTTCAAGTTCCAGAACACCAAGTTCACCCTCGCCGAGTGCGCGACCGAGGTGGCGGTGTGCAAGGCCTTCCTCGACCAGTGCATCGAGCGGCACCTGCGGTCCGAACTGGACGTCAGCGGCGCGGCGATGGCCAAGTGGTGGACCACCGACCGGCTGTCCCGGGTCGCCGACGAGTGCCTGCAGCTGTTCGGCGGCTACGGCTACATGAGCGAGTACCCCATCTCCCGCGCCTGGACCGCCGCCCGCGTGCAGCGGATCTTCGGTGGCACCAACGAGATCATGAAAGAGATCATCTCCCGCACCCTCTAGAAGGGACGCACATGCCCGGACCCCTCGCCGGACTGAAGGTCGTGGAGCTGGTCGGCCTGGCGCCCGCGCCGTTCGCCACCATGATCCTGGCCGACCTCGGCGCCGACGTGATCCGGATCGACCGGGCCAAGCCGGCGTTCGACGTGCTGAGCTTCCCCGACGACCCGCTCACCCGGACCCGCCGGTGGATCGGCCTGGACACGAAGTCCCCCGAGGGCAAGGAGTTGGCCCTGCGCCTGATCGACGTCGCGGACGTGCTCATCGAGGGCTTCCGGCCGGGCGTCACCGAACGGCTCGGCCTCGGCCCCAAGGACTGCCTGGCCCGCAACCCGAGGCTCATCTACGGCCGGATCACCGGCTGGGGCCAGGACGGCCCGCTCGCCACCGCCGCCGGCCACGACATCAACTACATCGGCCTCGCCGGCGCCCTGGAACCGATCGGCCGCCCCGGCCAGCGCCCCGTGCCACCGCTCAACCTCCTCGGCGACTTCGGCGGTGGCGGCCTCCTGCTCGCCATGGGCGTGCTCGCCGCACTCGTCGAACGCGACCGCTCCGGCTACGGCCAGGTCGTCGACGCGTCCATGGTGGACGGCGCAGCGCTGCTCACCGCCGCCCTGCACGGCCTGCGCAACATCGGCCTGTGGAATCGTCCCCGCGGCGAGAACATGCTCGACGGCGGCGCCCCGTTCTACGACACCTACGAAACCGCCGACGGCCGCTACGTCGCCGTCGGCGCGATCGAGGAACGCTTCTGGGCAGACCTGATCAAGGTGCTCGACCTCGACCCCGACGAGGTCTCCGGCCGCCTCGACCCCACCCGGTGGCCCGCGGTCCGGGAAAAGCTCGCCGCCGTGATCAAGACCCGCACCCGCGACGAGTGGGCAAAACTGGCCGAGGGCACCGACGCCTGCCTCACCCCCGTCCTCACCACGACCGAGGCCACCGCCCACCCCCACAACGTGGCGCGCCGAACCTTCGTCGAGGTCGACGGCGCACCCCAACCCGCCCCCGCCCCCAAGTTCGACCGCACCCCCACCGCGCCACCGCAGGCCCCCCACGAGCCCCGCTCCGACACCACCGAGGTCCTCACCGAACTCGGCCTCCCACCGGAGGAGATCACCCGCCTCCGCACCACCGGCATCATCCCCTGACCACCCCTGATCGTGGAACGGCACACCCCCGCTCCACGGCAGGGCTCCGGCAAACTCGCCAAGATCGCCCTGGAAACGACGGCTGCGCCGCGCTCGCTGCGCGCGCAGCGCGCCGCGCAACCGTCGTTTCCGCACCCGATTCGAGCGACCCGACCGGGCCACTCCGCGAGCACACCTTGCCTTCCCGGCACCATGCCCCGACCCTGCCAAGGCAGACACAGGGCCGCGCACGGCCGGGGCTACCGCAACACGACACACGACTGCACGAACCCAGAACACGCCCGCCCAAAGGCGAGACACACCGGGCCGGGGACCGCGATCCCGGACGTGTCCCGCGCTGGGGTAGTCACACGACGCCTTCGCATAGGTGAGGGACGCGCCCACGACGTCACCCCGGACTCCGCGGCGCGGGGACATCCGGCCGGCACCGGACTCCACCGCCCCGCAGTTGATCTTCCCCACAGTGGGATCTCCGCGCCAAAGTTGATCTCAGCGTCGAAGTTGATCTCCGCGTCCCACCCCTACCCAGCCCCCACCGCTCCACGGGGGGCGACCCCACGGCCAGTCTACCGGCGGAAGCCGGGGTAGAGATCAACTTCGGGGTCGGTGTGGACAAGTGGGGTGAGTGTGGACAACTGGCCCGGTTTGGTGCTGAAGGAGTTGACAGATTGGGGCGTCAGTCGGGGAAGGAGCCGTGGCGGCCGGCGCCGGCGGCGAACCGGGCCGCTCCGCTGACCGCTCCCTCGAGCGTGACCAGGGCGCCGTCGAACTCCGCCCGGAGCGCCTCCTCCTCGGACGAACCCCACTGGGACAGGGCGGAGGCGCGGTCGGCGCGCAGGCAGACCTGGGGGAAGCGGGCGATCTCGGCGGCGAGCTGCTCGGCGGCGGCGCGGGCCTGGCCGGCGGGCACGACCCGGTTGGCCAGGCCCATGGCCAGCGCCTCGTCCGCGTTCACCGGGCGGCCGGTGAGGATCATGTCGAGGGCCCGGCTCTGGCCGATCAGCCTGGGTAGCCGGATCGTGCCGCCGTCGATGAGGGGTACGCCCCAGCGGCGGCAGAACACGCCGAATATCGCGGTGGTGTCGGCCACCCGGAGGTCGCACCACAGTGCCAGCTCGAGGCCGCCGGCCACGGCGGGGCCGGCGACGGCGGCGATCACCGGCTTGGACAGGCGCATTCGGGTCGGGCCCATCGGTCCTTCGCCGTCGGGGGCGACGCGGTTGCCCCGTTCGGTGCCGACGGCCTTGAGGTCGGCGCCCGCGCAGAACGCCGGGCCGACCCCGGCGAGCACCGCCACCAGCGCCGAGTCGTCGGCGTCGAACGCGCGGAACGCGTCGGCCAGCGCCGCGGCGGTCGCACCGTCGACGGCGTTGCGGGCCTCCGGGCGGTTCAACAGGACAGTCGTGACCGGTCCGGACCGTTCGATCAGAACGTTGGTGAGCATAGAGTGTGTCTCCTTGACCGAACGAGTTACGACCGTATGGTGATGGCAGTCGAAGTATGTCGGCGGCAGCGGACAGGAGTGGACCGGTGGACGTCAAGAAGGTCGCCACCCTGGTGGTGGCCGGGATCGTGCTGTTCTACGTGATCACGCAGCCCAACCAGGCGGGCAACGCCGTCCAGGACATCCTGGGCTGGATGCGCGACGGCGCCGAAGCCATCATCACCTTCATGAAGAGCATCTTCGCCTGACGCTGCGCCCATCACGAACGGTGACGACTACGACGACTGCAAGATCTACAATGGACCGTTTGGGTGCATCTTCGCCCGGCGTGTCCAGATGGTGGATTCCCGCACGATTCAGATCTAGCAATCTTGCCGCTCGCCCAATACGGTTTCACGCATCTCCCGCGGTACATCCCAGTTCCGGCGTGATCGCCAACCCCTCGAGGAGGCAGGATGCTTGACGACCCCGGGGTCGACGCACTGGTGCGGCAGTGGACCGCGGAGCGGGAGCAGGACGCGGAGTCCGAGGAGATCCACCGCATCGCGTCGGAATGGCTCGCGGAGGCGCCCATCCCCGCGCCGGGGATCCCCGGTCAGCGGCCCGGCGCCGGTCAGGCGAGCTGGGCCCCGGTCAGCTCGGCGGACCCGCGTTTCCTTGCCGCCATGCGCAAGCGGCTGCCCGACGTGCCCCCGGACCTGCTGGCCGCGGCCGCTAGCTGGTGGCAGATGGTCGGCGGCCTCGCCGAGGCCACGGAGTGGTGGGACGCCGGGATCAGCCCGCTCGACCAGCGCGCCCTCGACTACCGCGCGGCCGGTCTGTCCCCATCGGACCTCAGCCGCCGCCTCGGGCCGCTCACCGTGCTCGATCACCTGCGCCGCGGCAGCGCGCCCGCCTGGTGCGTCGCCCGCCTCCAGCGCCAGCAGCGTCCCTGACGCCCACCACCACGCGCCGTAACGCCCCGCCGCCGCACTCGTTGACCTTGATGTGCGCATAGTCGGCCGATTGGCCCTGGTCCTGCTCGCGGTGCTGGTCGCGGGCGGCGCGGTCTGGCTACTCCACGTCACCGCCGCGCCCGAGGCCACGCCGCTCGCCGTCGAGATCCCGGCCGCCCAGGTGCCGGCCGCGCCCGTACAGCCCGGCTCGGTGATCCCCGCGCAATCGGCCCCCCAGCCGCAGCCCGGCGCGGTGGGCGCCGACCCGCTGCTGGCCTGGGCCAACCGGATGGCCGGCCCGACCACGATCCCCGCCCGCGCCCTCGTCGCCTACGGCAACGCCGAGCTCGTCGTCCGCTCCGCCACCCCCGGCTGCCACGTGTCCTGGACGACGCTGGCCGGCATCGGCCGGGTCGAGTCGAACCACGGCCAGTACGGCGGCGCCACGCTCGGCGCGGACGGCCGGCCGTCGAAGCCGATCGTCGGGGTGCCGCTGGACGGATCGGCCGGGGTCAGGTCGATCCCGGACACCGACGGCAGCGCATTCGACGGTGACCCGGCCGTGGACCGCGCGGTCGGCCCGATGCAGTTCATCCCGTCCACGTGGCGGAAGTGGGCCTCGGACGGAAACCTCGACGGCCGCGGCGACCCGCAGCAGATCGACGACGCCGCCCTGGCGGCCGCCCGCTACCTGTGTGCCAACGGCCGCGACCTGGCCACCGCCCAGGGCTGGTGGGCGGCCGTCTTCTCCTACAACAACTCGGTGCCCTACGGCCAGAAGGTGTTCGGCCTCGCCGACGGCTACGCCCGCGTGGCTCAGTCCATCCGCTGAGTTGTGTTGAATCCAATGGGAGGGCAAGGCTGGCAGCACTACTGAGCGTTGCCCGCTGCCGGTTGGCAGACACCGACCCTTCGGCGGGCCTGCCGGCCCGGCCTCAGCGTCGGTAAGCCCTCCCAAGCGCGAACGCCCCGTAGCCGACCACCCGGTCCGGCGTGCCGGCGGTATCGGCCGAGGTGCGCAGGTCCAGCAGCCGGGGGGTCAGCGAGCGGCGGCGGGCCCAGCCGAGCAGCCCGGCCAGCGCGTGCCGGCCGCATGCGTCGCGCGGGGCGATCCGCGTCGGGTCGAGGTCGAGCACGGCCGCCGCGGTGCGCCGATCTCGTTGCCGGGCAAGGGGATCCGGCAGGTGGTGGGACAGGTCGGTGCTGCACAGCACCAGCGCCGGCTCGGCGGTGGCGGTGTCCAGCACGTCGGCCACGTCGTCCACTGTGGCCAGACCGACGGCCACCGGCAGCACGGTCCACCCGTCGCCGAGGACGGTCTGCAGGAACGGCAGCTGCACCTCGAGCGAGTGCTCCGGCTCGTGCGGCCGGTCGTCGGTCACCGCGAGCCCGGTCCCGGCCAGCCGGCGGC
This sequence comes from Actinophytocola sp., assembly GCF_035942955.1. Taxonomy (GTDB): domain Bacteria; phylum Actinomycetota; class Actinomycetes; order Mycobacteriales; family Pseudonocardiaceae; genus DASYTH01. Next base: position 19,034 of record NZ_DASZCQ010000296.1, read on the forward strand.
AGCCCTCGACGTCGACCGGCACCTTGCCGAGCGGGGTGGCGAACGCCTCGGTCGACGGGACCGCGCAGCCGGCGAGCGGCACGAAGTGCGCCGGGCCGATCAGCACCACCCGCCGCGCCTGGCCCAGCCGCGCGTACACCGAGGCCGCCACCGGGCCGGAGAACCGGTAGCCCGCGTGCGGCACGACGTACGCCTCCGCCGGGGAATCTGCGCCGGCGTCCACGGCGCCGAGCAGGCCGGCGACCTGCCGCGCCAGCTCGGCCGGATCCGCCGGGTAGAACCGCCCGGCCACGGCGGGCGGCCGCGCTCCGCGCATAACGTCACCTCGCAAGCTCGGTGCCGGCGGCCCTGCCACCTCGTCCCTCGGCGGCAGGGCAGCGCTTGACGGTTCGCTCCGCAAGCTCCGCTCACCGGGCGGCCAGCCGCACCGGCAGCCGGCGCGCGCCCCAGTTGCCGGCCGGGCCGTCGTACCGGCCGGGGATGCTATGTCCACAGTGGACGCACAAGCCGTCCGGGGTGAGGTCGTAGCGGGAGATGACGTACCAGTCCCGCACCACGACCGCGGCGCCGCAGCCGGGACACGACGTGGTGCCGCCGTCCGGGTCGTGCACGTTTCCGGTGTAGACGTAGCGCAGCCCGTTGCCGAGCGCGATCCGGCGGGCCCGGCGCAGCGTGGCCGGTGGCGTCGGTGGCACGTCGCGCATCTTGAAGTCCGGGTGGAACGCGGTGAAGTGCAGCGGCACGTCCGGCCCGAGGTGCTCGGCGATCCACCGGGTCTCGGCGTCGATCTCGGCGTCGGAGTCGTTGTGACCGGGGATGAGCAGCGTGGTGATCTCGAACCACACGTCGGTCTCGTGCCGCAGGTACTCCAGCGTGTCCAGCACGACGCCCAGCCGCGCGAAGGTGACCTTCTCGTAGAACCGCTCGGTGAACGCCTTGAGGTCCACGTTCGCCGCATCCATGTGCCGGTAGAAGTCGCGCCGCGGCCGCGGGTTGATGTAGCCGGCGGTGACCGCCACCGCCCGGATGCCCCGCTCGCGGCACGCGTCGGCCACGTCGGCGGCGTACTCGATGAAGATCGTCGGGTCGTTGTAGGTGAACGCGACGCTGCGGCAGCCCAGCCGCTCCGCGGTCCGCGCAAGCGCCTCCGGCGAGGCCGCGTCGGCCAGCGTGTCGATCTCCCGGGACTTGCTGATGTCCCAGTTCTGGCAGAACCGGCAGGCCAGGTTGCAGCCCGCGGTGCCGAACGACAGGACCGGCGTGCCCGGCAGGAAGTGGTTGAGCGGCTTCTTCTCGATCGGGTCGACGCAGAACCCGCTGGACCGGCCGTACGAGGTGAGCACGATCCGGTCGCCGGCCCGGCCGCGCACGAAGCACAGCCCGCGCTGACCCTCGCGCAGCCGGCAGGCCCGCGGGCACACGTCGCACTGGATGCGCCCGTCGTCCAGCTCGCGCCAGTAGCTGGTCGGCACGGTGTGCCGGTCGGCCGGGTCGATGTCGGTGCTCATGCTCCTCACCCTCGCCGGCCACGGTACCCGTCCGTGCTCATTGGTCGCTCCCGCGAGGCCGTCCCCCCTCGCGTCCGCTCCGGTGTTAACGTCGGGGATGTGCCTGGCAGCCCGATCACCCCGCGCCGGCTGGCGATAGTCGGGGTGTGCGTGCTGTCCCTGGTGGTCTGCACCGGGCTGGCATGGTGGCAGTGGCAGCGCTTCGAGTCGGCGACGGGCTCGTGGCAGAACCTCGGGTACGTCCTGCAGTGGCCGCTGTTCGGGCTGTTCCCGGCGTTCCTGTTCTGGCGGCTGCGCCGGCTGCGCGCCCAGCATTCGGGGCCACCCGCCGAGCAGCCCGCTCCCGAGCCGCCGAGGGTGGTCGCCCCCCGCCGCGCACCGGTCGTGCAGGATGACGTCGACGACGAGCTGGCCGCGTACAACCGGTACCTGGCCCAGCTGAACGCGGCCGACCAGGAGAGGCGATGACGTCCAGGGAGACCACCGACGAGGAGAACCCGGCCCAGGCGGTCGGCGCGGCCGGCCCGCGCGGCGCCCTGGCCCGCTACCGGATCATGGCCTACGTCGTCGGTGTCGGCCTGCTCGCGCTGTGCGCCGCCATGGTGCTCGACTACGGCTTCGGCCAGGACCAGTACACCAAGATCGTCGGCCCGGTCCACGGCTTCCTCTACATCGTGTACTTCCTGGCCACCGTCGACCTGGCGCTCAAGGCCCGCTGGTCGATCAGGGGCACCCTGCTCGTCCTGCTCGCCGGCATGATCCCGTTCGTCTCCTTCATCGCCGAGCGCCGCGTGTCGCACAAGGTCCGCCAGGGCGTCGCGCTGTGACCGAGCCCGACCCGGCCGCCGCCGGCAACGCCTGCCGCGCCGCCCACACCCGGCTGCTGACCACCGCGTCCGACATCGACGACGCCACCGCCCGCCGCCCGAGCCGCCTGCCCGGCTGGACGATCGGCCACGTCCTCACCCACCTGGCCCGCAACGCCGACGGCCACACCCGCCGGCTCGAGGGCGCGCTGCGCGGCGAGGATGTTCCGCGCTACCCGGACGGCATGGCGCGGCGACCGCGAGATCGAGGAGGGCGCCGGCCGCCCGGCCCGCGAGCTGATCGCCGATCTCGCCGACTCCGCGCAGCGCCTCGAGGACGTCTGGGAACGCTGCGCCGCGGCCGGCTGGCCGCATCCCGACTTCCACGGCGACGACCACTGGCCACCCTCCGGCAGCCCGCTGCGCCGCCTGCGCGAGGTCGAGGTCCACCATGTCGACCTTGGCCTGGGCTACGAACCCGCCGACTGGCCGGACCTCTACGTAACCTGGGAGCTGCCCAACGCCCTGCGCCGCCTCCCCGACCGCCTGTCCGCCCCCGACTCCCGCCACCTCCTCGCCTGGCTCACCGGCCGCGCCGATCTCCCCACCGACCTCAACCCCGGCCCCTGGATGTAGGTCGTAACGCTCTTCCATTCGCCGTCGATGCGACGGATCAGAGCACGTGGATCCCGGCCGTTCCAAGAAGGACTGCCCATGCATGCGCAGCGCGTGGCCCTCGCTATCGCCGCCGCGGTAGGAATGATCTGCACATTTCTCCCATGGGTGAGCGCCCCCTTCCTTGGATCCCTCGACGGCACGAGGGGAAATGGCTGGATCACGTTCGCGCTGTGCGGAGCAGCCCTCTTGTGCGCGATCCTTGGTGACTTGCGAGCCGAGCTCACGGCGGCGGCGCACATCCTCAGCGCGGCCTTCGGAGTCGGCGCGTGCCTACTCGCGCTATGGAACATCATCCAGATCAACGCCGAGACTGCCGATACGTCGCTCGGCGGATTGGTCAGCGTCGGTGCGGGTCTCTATCTGCTCGCCGTGTCCGGAATGGCAATCGCGCTGTTGCCGTCCTTTGTTCATGGATCACCGGTGCGCCGGCTTCCGCCATCCGGCCCGTGGTCAGTTCCACCCCCTGGGTCCTGGTCCGCGCCGCACCCGCCACCGGCTGCCTGGCCGCCACCACAGCCACCATGGCCGCAGCAACCCCCACCGGCATCGCGGCCACCGGCGAATGGCTGACCACCACGAGTAGCCGGCACCTTAAGCTGGGCCGGTGAAGATCCACGGGGACGCGGAGGACGGGTTCGGCCGGGTGGTGGATGTGTTCGCCGGGAACCTGGCGTCGGGGCGGGATGTGGGGGCGGGGGTGACGCTGTACGCCGGCGGCCGCAAGGTGGTCGACGTGTGGGGTGGGGTGGCCGATGTGCGCAGCGGGCGGCCGTGGACGGCGGACACTCCGGCGGTGGTGTTCTCCTGCAGCAAGGGAATCCTGGCGATTCTGGCGTACCTGCTCGTGCAGCGGGGGCGGCTGGAGCTGGACGCGCCGGTGGCCCGATACTGGCCGGAGTTCGCCGGGAACGGCAAGGGGGACATCCGGGTGCGGTGGTTGCTCAGCCACCGGGCCGGGCTGCCGGCGGTGGACCGGGACCTGACGCTGGACGAGGTGCTCGCGTGGGAGCCGGTGATCGAGGCGCTCGAGGCGCAGGCGCCGCTGTGGCAGCCCGGGACCGCGCACTGCTACCACGGGATGACCTACGGGTGGCTGGTCGGTGAGGTGATCCGCCGGATCACCGGGAAGATGCCGGGCCGGTTCCTGGCCGACGAGGTCGCCGCGCCGCTGGGGCTGCGGACCTGGATCGGGCTGCCGGCGTCGGAATACGGGTCGGTGGCCTGGCTGCTGCCGCCGCCGGCGGAGGACCCCGAGGAGCAGGTCCATCCGGTGATCGACCGGGCGTTCACGATGAGCGGGGCGTTCGGGTTCCCGGTCGCCGACGGCGAGGTCAGCTTCAACGCCCCGGCCATCCAGGCCGCGGAGATCCCCGGGGCGGGCGGGGTCAGCACCGCGGGCGGCCTGGCCCGGCTCTACGCCGGCTGCGTGTCGGCCATCGCCGGGCCGCCGCTGCTGACCAGGGCGTCGATCGACGACGCGGTCACCGTCCAGTCGTCAGGGCCGGAGCTGTTCGAGCGGGTGGACAACGGCGCCCGGTGGGGAACCGGCTTCATGATCGACTCTCCGCCGTGGCGGCCCTTGCTCGGGCCGCGCAGCTTCGGGCACGACGGCGCGGGCGGCCAGCTCGCCTTCGCGGACGACGAGTTCGAGGTCGGGTTCGCCTACGTCAACAACCGGATGGGCGGGGCATCCGACGACCGGGCCAACGGCCTGACCGCCGCCGTGCGTGCCTGCGTCGAACGGGGCTGAGTCAGGACGCCTCCAGCATGACCGCGTGCGGCCGGGTGAGGTACGGGGTCCAGTAGTCCTCGCCGAAGTGGCCGACACCGGTGTCGCTGACGGTGAAGTGGTGCCAGGTGAGCGAGGTGAAGCCGGCGGTCTTGGCGGCCACCTCGTAGGTGGTCGGCGACCACCAGTAGGCGTCCACGTCGATGGGGGTGGCCGCGGGGTCGTTGAACCAGGCGTGCAGGTGCACCGGTGTGCCCTCGACGGGCGGGTGGACGTTCGCGGTGAGGCGCATGTTGAACCGGTCGTAGTAGCCGCGTTCGATGTCGTGGTCGGCGTAGTCGGGGTTGAGCGTGGCGGCGATGAACCGGCCGCCCTCGCGCAGGACGGTGCGCGCGGTGGTGAACATGCCGGTCAGCCTGGCGACGCTGGGGGCGTAGGGCAGCGCGTAGCAGCTCAGCACCAGGTCCATGGTGCCGGCCAGGTCGAGCAGATGGTCGGTGCTGACGTCGGCAAGGCGGTAGGTGATGCCCATCGGCTCGGCGTCCTCGGCGTCCTGGGCCAGCTCGAGCATGCCGGCGGAGTCGTCCACGCCGACCACCCGGCCGGCGCCCCAGCGGGCGAGGTGCTGAGCGTAGCGGCCGGCTCCGCAACCGAGGTCGAGCGCGGCGAGGCCGGTCACGTCGCCGGCGGCGACGCGAAATGAATGCAATTCGACCTCCTCGCGCAGCGGCAGAACGTGCGGATACGAGGGGTAGGACTTGGCGACGGTGTCGAACTGGCTGTTGCTGGTCACCGCAGATTCCTTTCGAAGACGGGTTGAGCGCGGCCGCCAATCTCGTGAAATGCACGACGCCGCGGTGAAGAAATCCTCATCCTTTCGTGATTACGTCATGACCTGGCTGAGCACACTCGATCGAGCCTCGCGAGACCGGCGCAGATCCCGGGCGATGCACACCCGCTTGAGCCACCGGTCGGTGCCGTCGTAGCGGGCCCTGAACGGGCGCCGCCCGTGCACCACCTTGTGGTTGTTCAAAAAGCAGTAGTCGCCCGCGGCGAGGGTGACGTCGCGCAGCGCGCCGGTGAGCCCGGCGGCCAGCCTGGCCAGCGCCGCGGCCGCGGCCCGGTCGGCGGGATCGGCCGGCCTCCAGTAGTAGGCGTCGGCCCGGAGGTACGGCGTGCGCCGGTCGCCGTACAGCACGGCGACCGGC
>NZ_DASZCQ010000297.1:0-8088 GCF_035942955.1 Actinophytocola sp.
GGCCATAGCACCACAAAAGGCTCACGACACCCGGCCGTCAGTCCTCTTTGGACGGGCGGGCTTCCGGCGGCAGCACGCCCCAGTCGATCAGCTGCTCGGTGAGCTCGCCGGGGGTCATGTCGTAGATGATGGCGAGCGAGCGGAGGTCCTCGGTGCGGATGGACAGGACCTTGCCGTTGTAGTCGCCGCGCTGGCTCTGGATCGTGGCGGCGTACCGAGCCAGCGGGCCGACCTTCTCGGCGGGGAGCTGTTGCAGCCGTTCCAGGTTGATGACGATCTTGGTGGCGGGTTCGGCGCCCGACGGGACGCGGCCTTCCGGGAGCAGCTCCATCACCGGAACCCCGTAGAAGTCGGCGAGCTCGGCCAGCTTCTGCACGGTGACGGCGCGGTCGCCGCGCTCGTACGAGCCGACGACGACCGCCTTCCAGCGGCCGCCGGACTTCTGTTCGACGCCGTGCAGGGAAAGGCCCTGCTGCTGGCGGATGCCCCGGAGCTTGCTGCCCAGCGCCTTGGCGTAGTCGCCCATGTGGCGAGTCTCCATTCATTCGCCCCGTCGGCCACGCCGCGGGTTAGCCTCAGATCAACACGCAGAGTAATGGTTACCCAGAGTTGTCACCAGGTCAAGCTGATCTGCCCTGGACAGGTAACGAATGCGACTCAGACCACTCGGTCGGTTGATCCGTTCTGCCTGCTAAGGTGCCGTGGACCCCGGCGGGAGGGGTCGATGCGGACATCCTTTAATGACCCGTCCAGCGAGGCGGGGAAGGAGGTCGACCGTGGCGCCGCGCAATCGTGGCGCGACGGATCCGGCACTGCGGCGGGAGTTGCTCGGTGCCGGGGATGTCGCGCGCACCATCGCCCGGATGGCCCATCAGGTCATCGAGAAGACTGCTCTGGGTGGGTCCGGAGCCGAGGACGTCGTGCTGCTCGGCATCCCTACGCGGGGAGCGCCGCTGGCCAACCGGCTGGCCGCGCGGATCGCCGAGTTCAGCGGCGCCACCGTGCCCACCGGCGTGCTGGACGTCACGCTCTACCGCGACGATCTGCGCCGCCGCCCCACCCGCCCCCTGGTCGCCACCGCGCTGCCCGACGTCGGGGTGGACGACCGGCTGGTGATCCTGGTCGACGACGTGCTGTTCTCCGGCCGCACCATCCGGGCCGCCCTGGACGCGCTGCGCGACGTCGGCCGCCCGAGCGCCGTCCAGCTCGCCGCGCTGATCGACCGCGGGCACCGGGAGCTGCCGATCCGGGCGGACTACGTCGGTAAGAACGTGCCCACCTCGCGGGACGAGGACATCGAGGTCCTGCTCGAGGAGATCGACGGCCGGGACGCCGTGCTGCTGTGCCGCCAGGAGCCGACATGAAGCACCTGCTGTCCACCGAGGGGCTCGACGCCGCCACGGCCACCGCCGTGCTGGACACCGCCGACAACCTCAAGCGCACGCTGCTCGGCCGGGAGGTGCGCAAGCTGCCCACGCTGCGCGGCCGCACCGTGGTCACGATGTTCTACGAGAACTCCACGCGCACCAGGGTGTCCTTCGAGATCGCCGGCAAGTGGATGAGCGCGGACGTGGTCAACGTCTCGGCCAGCGGCTCGTCGGTCGGCAAGGGGGAGTCGCTGCGGGACACCGCGCTCACGCTGGCCGCGGCCGGCGCCGACTGCGTGATCATCCGGCACCCGGCGTCCGGCGCGGCGCACCGGCTGGCCGCCTGGCTGAAAGACACCGCCACGTCGGTGGTCAACGCCGGCGACGGCACCCACGAGCATCCCACCCAGGCGCTGCTGGACGCGGCCACGCTGCGGGAGCGGCTCGGCACGCTGACCGAGCGGCGGGTCGCGATCGTCGGCGACGTGCTGCACAGCCGGGTCGCCCGGTCCAACCTGCACCTGCTGCGCACGCTCGGAACCGAGGTGGTGCTGGTGGCCCCGCCGACCCTGCTGCCGGACGGCCTGCGCCGCTGGCTGGACGACGAGAAGGTGCCGATCAGCCACGACCTGGACGCCGAGCTACCCGGCCTTGACGCGATCATGATGCTGCGCGTGCAGGCCGAGCGCATGCACGGCGGCTTCTTCCCGTCGGCGCGCGAGTACTCGATCGCCTACGGGCTCAACGAGGCCCGGCTGCGGCTGCTGCCCGAGCACGCCGTGGTGCTGCACCCCGGCCCGATGCTGCGCGGCATGGAGATCGCCTCCGCCGTGGCCGACTCGGACCGCGCGGCCATCACCCAGCAGGTCGCCAACGGCGTGCACGTCCGGATGGCGGTGCTCTACCACCTGCTCGCGCACGAGGAGGAGAGATAGTGAACCCGTTGCTGGTCAAGGGGATCCGGCCGTACGGGGAGGGCGAGCCGGTCGACCTGCTCGTGCGCGACGGAGTGATCGCCGAGCGGAGGTCCACAGTGGACACCATCGGCGCCGAGGTGCTCGACGCCGGCGGGCTGATCGCCCTGCCGGGATTCGTCGACCTGCACACCCATCTGCGCGAGCCCGGCCGGGAGGACGCCGAGACCATCGAGACCGGCTCGGCGGCCGCGGCGCTCGGCGGCTACACCGCGGTGTTCGCCATGGCCAACACCGATCCGGTGGCCGACAACGCGGTGATCGTCGAGCACGTGTGGCGGCGCGGTCGCGAGGTGGGCCTGGTGGACGTGCACCCGGTCGGCGCGGTCACCGTGGGCCTCGGCGGTGAGCAGCTGGCCGAGCTGGGCACGATGGCCCGGTCCGCGGCCAGGGTCCGGATGTTCTCCGACGACGGGCACTGCGTGGCCGACCCGCTGCTGATGCGCCGCGCGCTGGAGTACTCCCTTGCGCTGGACGCGGTGATCGCCCAGCACGCCGAGGAGCCCCGGCTGACGATCGGCGCGCAGGCCCACGACGGGGAGCTGGCCGCGCGGCTCGGCCTGACCGGCTGGCCGGCGGTGGCCGAGGAGTCCATCGTCGCCAGGGACTGCCTGCTGGCCATGCACACCGGCGCGCGGCTGCACGTCTGCCACGTCTCGACCGCGGGCAGCGCGGAGATCCTGCGCTGGGCCAAGCCGCAGGCGGCGACGATCTCCGCCGAGGTCACGCCGCACCACCTGCTGCTCGACGACGACCGGCTGTCCACGTACGACCCGGTGAACAAGGTCAACCCGCCGCTGCGCACCCAGGCGGACACCAAGGCGCTGCGCGCGGCCCTCGCCGAGGGCGTGCTCGACTGCGTCGCCACCGACCACGCCCCGCACGCCCCGCAGGACAAGGACTGCGAGTGGTCGGTGGCCCGGCCGGGCATGCTCGGCCTGCAGACCGCGCTGTCGGTGGTGGTGGCCACCATGGTCCGGCCGGGCCTGCTTGACTGGCGCGGAGTGGCCAGGGTGATGAGCGAGCGGCCGGCCGAGATCGCCGGGCTGCCCGACCAGGGCCGCCCGATCGAGCGGGGCGAGCCGGCCACGCTGACCCTGGTCGACCCGGACGCGACCTGGACGGTCGACGCGGCCGGGCTGGCCAGCATCGCCGGCAACACCCCGTACCAGGGCATGGAGCTGCCCGGGCGGGTCGTGCACACGCTGCTGCGCGGCGAGCTCACCGTCCACAGTGGCACGGTCCGACGAAAGGATGGCCGATGAGAACCCCGGCGGCCCTGGTCCTCGAGGACGGCAAGGTCTTCCGCGGCGACGCGTTCGGCGCGGTCGGCGCCACCCTCGGCGAGGTGGTGTTCTGCACCGGGATGACCGGGTACCAGGAGACCCTGACCGACCCGTCCTACCACCGGCAGATCGTCGTGGCCACGGCCCCGCAGATCGGCAACACCGGCTGGAACGACGAGGACGACGAGTCGGCCCGGATCTGGGTGGCCGGCTACGTCGTGCGCGACCCGGCCCGCGTGCCGTCCAACTGGCGGTCCCGCCGCGGCCTGGACGAGGAGCTGACCAGGCAGGGCGTGGTCGGCATCTCCGGGGTGGACACCCGCACGCTCACCCGGCACATCCGCGAGCTGGGCGCGATGCGCGGCGGGGTGTTCTCCGGAACCGAGCTGTCCGATGTGGACACCATGGTCGAGCGGGTGCTGGCCGCCCCGCCGATGGCCGGCGCCAACCTCGCCGGCCAGGTGACCACCTCGGCCACCTACGTGGTGCCGGCGGCCGGCGAGGCCCGGTTCCGGGTGGCCGCCCTCGACGTCGGCATCAAGTCGAACACGCCGCGGATGCTCGCCGCGCGGGGCGTCGAGACCCACGTGCTGGCCAACTCGTCCACCGTGGACGACATACTGGCCGTCGAGCCGGACGGGGTGTTCCTGGCCAACGGCCCCGGCGACCCGGCGACCGCCGACCACGAGGTCGAGCTGACCAGGGCGGTGCTGCAGCGGCGCATCCCGGTGTTCGGGATCTGCTTCGGCAACCAGATCCTGGGCCGGGCGCTGGGCCGGGGAACGTACAAGCTGCGCTACGGCCACCGCGGGATCAACATCCCGGTGATCGACACCGGCACCGGCCGGGTGGCGATCACCGCGCAGAACCACGGGTTCGCGCTGGAGGGCGAGCCGGGGGAGCGGTTCGACACCCCGTTCGGCCCGGCCGTGGTCAGCCACTACTGCCCCAACGACGGCTGCGTGGAGGGGGTACGGGCGCTGGAGGTGCCGGCGTTCGGCGTGCAGTACCACCCGGAGGCCGCGGCCGGCCCGCACGACGCCGCGCTGCTGTTCGACGAGTTCGTGAGGTTGATGGCCGATGCCTAGACGGACCGATATCGGGCACGTGCTGGTGATCGGCTCGGGGCCGATCGTGATCGGGCAGGCGTGCGAGTTCGACTACTCCGGCACCCAGGCGTGCCGGGTGCTGCGGCAGGAGGGGCTGCGGGTCAGCCTGGTCAACTCCAACCCGGCGACGATCATGACCGACCCGGAGTTCGCCGACGCCACCTACATCGAGCCGATCACCGTGGACTTCGTCGAGAAGGTGATCGCCAGGGAGCGGCCGGACGCGCTGCTGGCCACCCTCGGCGGCCAGACCGCGCTGAACACCGCCGTCGCCCTGCACGAGCAGGGCGTGCTCGAGAAGTACAACGTGGAGCTGATCGGCGCCGACATCGAGGCCATCCAGCGCGGCGAGGACCGCCAGCGGTTCAAGGACATCGTGCGCGCGGTCGGCGCCGACGTGCCGCGCAGCGCGGTGTGCCGGTCGATGGACGAGGTCCGCACCGCGGTCAAGGAGCTGGGCCTGCCGGTGGTGATCCGGCCCAGCTTCACCATGGGCGGCCTCGGCTCGGGCATGGCGCACACCGACGAGCAGCTCGAGCGGCTGGCCGGGATCGGGCTCGCCGAGAGCCCGGTGACCGAGGTGCTGATCGAGGAGAGCGTGCTCGGCTGGAAGGAGTACGAGCTCGAGCTCATGCGCGACCGGCACGACAACGTGGTGGTGGTCTGCTCGATCGAGAACGTCGACCCGATGGGCGTGCACACCGGCGACTCGGTGACCGTGGCGCCGGCGATGACCCTGACCGACCGCGAGTACCAGCACATGCGCGACGTCGGGATCGCCGTGCTGCGCGAGGTCGGCGTGGACACCGGCGGCTGCAACATCCAGTTCGCCGTCCACCCGCGGACCGGGCGGCTGGTCGTGATCGAGATGAACCCCCGGGTGTCCCGCTCGTCGGCGCTGGCGTCCAAGGCCACCGGCTTCCCGATCGCCAAGATCGCCGCCAAGCTGGCCATCGGCTACACGCTCGACGAGATCCGCAACGACATCACCGGTGAGACCCCGGCCAGCTTCGAGCCGACGCTGGACTACGTGGTGGTCAAGGTGCCGCGGTTCGCCTTCGAGAAGTTCCCCGGCGCCGACCCGACGCTGACCACCACCATGAAGAGCGTCGGCGAGGCCATGTCGCTCGGCCGCAACTTCGTCGAGGCGCTCGGCAAGGCGCTGCGCTCGATGGAGACCAAGGAGGCCGGCTTCTGGACCACGCCGGACCCGGACGCGACCCTCGAGTCCACTGTGGAGGCCCTGCGGCAACCGCACGACGGCCGGCTGTACACGGTGGAGCGGGCGCTGCGGCTGGGGGCCGGCGTCGCCGAGGTGTCCGAGGCGTCCGGGATCGACCCCTGGTTCGTCGACCAGATCCTCTCGCTGGTCGAGCTGCGCACCGAGCTGCAGGCCGCGCCCGTGCTGGACGCGCCGATGCTGCGCAGGGCCAAGCGCTCCGGCCTTTCCGACCGGCAGGTCGCGGCGCTGCGCCCGGAGCTGGCCGGGGAGAACGGGGTGCGCGCGCTGCGGCACCGGCTGGGCATCCGCCCGGTGTTCAAGACCGTCGACACCTGCGCCGCCGAGTTCGCCGCCCGGACCCCGTACCACTACTCGGCCTACGAGCTGGACCCGGCCGCGGAGTCGGAGGTGACCGAGCAGCGGGAGCGGCCCAAGGTGCTGATCCTCGGCTCCGGGCCGAACCGGATCGGGCAGGGCATCGAGTTCGACTACTCCTGCGTGCACGCCGCGATGTCGTTACGTGCCGCCGGGTTCGAGACCGTCATGGTCAACTGCAACCCGGAGACCGTGTCCACCGACTACGACACCGCCGACCGCCTCTACTTCGAGCCGCTCACCTTCGAAGACGTGCTCGAGGTGGTGCACGCCGAACGGCAGTCCGGCACCGTGGCCGGGGTGATCGTGCAGCTCGGCGGGCAGACCCCGCTGGGCCTCGCGCGGCGGCTGGCCGACGCCGGGGTGCCGGTGGTCGGCACCCCGCCCGAGGCCATCCACCTGGCCGAGGACCGCGGCGCGTTCGGCGAGGTGCTCACCACGGCCGGGCTGCCCGCGCCGCGCTACGGCACCGCGACCTCGTTCGCCGGCGCCAAGCGGATCGCCGACGAGATCGGCTACCCGGTGCTGGTCCGACCGTCCTATGTGCTCGGTGGGCGGGGCATGGAGATCGTCTACGACGAGCAGTCGCTGGCGTCGTACATCCAGCGGGCCACGGCCGTCTCCCCGGAGCACCCCGTGCTGGTCGACCGGTTCCTCGACGACGCCATCGAGATCGACGTCGACGCGCTGTGCGACGGCGACGAGGTGCTCATCGGCGGCGTCATGGAGCACATCGAGGAGGCCGGCATCCACTCCGGCGACTCGTCCTGCGCGCTGCCACCGATCACACTCGGGCACACCGACCTGGAGGCCATCCGCCGCTCCACCGAGGCCATCGCGCGCGGAATCGGGGTGCGCGGCCTGCTCAACGTGCAGTACGCGCTCAAGGACGACGTGCTCTACGTGCTCGAGGCCAACCCGCGGGCGTCGCGCACGGTGCCGTTCGTGTCCAAGGCCACCGCGGTGCCGCTGGCCAAGGCCGCCGCCCGGATCATGCTCGGCGCCTCGATCGCCCAGCTGCGCGCCGAGGGCCTGCTACCGCCGTCCGGCGACGGGGGAGACATGCCCGCCGACGCCCCGGTTGCGGTCAAGGAGGCCGTGCTGCCGTTCCACCGCTTCCGCACCCCCGAGGGGCACGGCGTCGACTCCCTGCTCGGCCCCGAGATGAAGTCCACCGGCGAGGTCATGGGCATCGACGCCTCGTTCGGCAAGGCCTTCGCCAAGTCCCAGGCCGCCGCCTACGGCTCGCTACCCTTGTCCGGCAAGGTGTTCGTCTCCGTGGCCAACCGCGACAAGCGGGCCATGATCTTCCCGGTCAAGCGCCTCGCCGACCTCGGCTTCGAGATCCTGGCCACCACCGGCACCGCGGAGGTCTTACGCCGCAACGGAATCCCCTGCACCGTCGTGCGCAAACATTTCGAGGGGGAGAACAACATCGTCGACATCATCAAGTCCGGCGACGTCCAGATGGTGATCAACACCCCATACGGCAACCCCGGCCCCCGCGTCGACGGCTACGAGATCCGCACCGCCGCCGTCTCCCGCGACATCCCCTGCGTCACCACCATCCAGGGCGCCGCCGCCGCCGTCCACGGAATCGAAGCGCTCATCCGCCAGGACATCGGCGTCGAGCCGCTCCAGGCCCTGCAAGCCGCCCTGCGGAGGCAACGGTGAGGGCCCCATCGGGGTCGTGGCCGGTCCGGCGTCCGGGTGGCGGTCGCGCTGTTGTTGCCGCGCCGCGCGCTGCGCGTGCAG
>NZ_DASZCQ010000298.1:0-18617 GCF_035942955.1 Actinophytocola sp.
CCGCACGCCCATGGTGCGGAGGGCCGCCTTCGTCGCACTACGCTCAGCCGGGTGGATTGGTTCTTCACCGCCGTGTTGGTGATCATGGCGCTGGCCGTGACCGGGTTCGCCGGGCTCGGCGCGTACCGGATCTTCGTACGGCAGCCATGGCAGTGAACGAGAGCAGCGGCGACGCGGCGATCCGGGCGGCCGCCGAGCGGGCCGAGACGACCCGGCACCGCAACGTCCCGTGGTGGGACGACCTGCCGGTGCCGAACGACACCGCGAACCTGCGCGAGGGGCCGGACCTGCACGAGTCCTGCCTGGCGCTGCTGCCGCTGGTGGGCGTGTGGCGCGGCGAGGGCGAGGTGGTCTACCCGACCATCGAGGGGCCGTACCGGTTCGGCCAGCAGCTCACGATCGCGCACGACGGCCGGCCGTTCCTGCTGCACGAGACGCGCAGCTGGCTGCTGGACGCCGACGGCGGCATCATCCGCCCCGCCGCCCGCGAGGTCGGGTGGTGGCGGCCGCAACCGGACGACACGATCGAGCTGCTGCTGGCCCACAACACCGGCGTCGTGGAGATCTTCTACGGCCAGCCGCGCACGCAGACCTCCTGGGAGCTGGCCACCGACGCGGTCATGCGCACCGCGACGGCCAAGGACGTCACCGGCGCCAAGCGGCTCTACGGCCTGGTGAACAACGGCGACCTCGCGTACGTCGAGGAGCGCGCCATGATGGGCCAGCCCATGCAGCCGCACACCTCCGCCTACCTACGGCGGGTCGCCGGCTGAGCCAACTGGCTAGGGTTCGGGCGTGCGGTTGCGGCGATGCGGTGCGGACGCGGTGCTCGTCGAGCTCGGCTCGCTCGGCGAGGTGGCCGCGGTGCGGGCGGCGTTGGCGGCGGCCGCGGACCGGGGGGAGCTGCCCGATCTCGTCGAGCTGGTGCCGGCCGCCCGGACCGTGCTTGCCGGCTTCCGCCCCGGCTCGGGCGGGCAGCGGCGGCTGCGGGCCGTGCTGGACCGGGCCGACCTCGAGCACCCGCCGGCCGAGCGGCCGCGCCGGGTCGTGCTGCCGGCGGTCTACGACGGACCCGACCTCCAGCTGGTCGCCGAGACCGCGGGGGTGAGCGCGGCCGAGGTCGCCGAGCTGCACAGCGGGGCCGAGTACACCGTGGCGTTCTGCGGGTTCGCGCCCGGCTTCGGCTACCTGACCGGACTGCCGGAACCGTTGCGCCAGCCGAGGTTGGACTCGCCGCGACCCAGCGTGCCGGCCGGCGCGATCGGCGTGGCCGGGGAGTTCACCGGGGCGTACCCGCGCTCGTCGCCGGGTGGCTGGCGGTTGATCGCCCGGCTGAGTCCCGACGCCGAGGCGCTGTTCGATCCGCGCCGGGAGCCGGCCGCCCTGCTGGCCCCCGGTGACCTCGTGCGGTTCGAGGTGGCCCGATGAGACGTGCGGTCACCGTGCTGGCCACCGGACCCCAGGCGCTCGTCGAGGACCTCGGCCGGCCCGGCAACGCGCACCTCGGCGTGCCTCCGTCCGGCGCCCTTGACGCGCCCGCGCTGCGGCTGGCCAACCGGCTGGTCGGCAACGCCGAGGGCGCGGCCGGGATCGAGACGCTGATGGGCGGGCTGCGGCTGCGGGCCGAGTGCTCGTGCACGGTCGCGGTGACCGGGCCGAGCGTGGCCGTGCGGACCGCCGGCCGGGGGGCCGGCTCGCACGTGCCGGTGCACCTCGGCGCCGGCGAGGAGCTGGAGATCGGCGCGCCCGAGCTCGGACTGCGTTGCTACGTCGGCATCTCCGGCGGAATCGAGGTGCCGCTCGAGCTCGGCTCGCGGGCCACCGACGTGCTGTCCGGCATCGGCCCGGATCCCTTGGAACCCGGCGAGGTGCTCCCGCTCGGCGGCCAGCACGGCCCGCCGGTCGGCGTCGACGAGCTGGCCCCCGAGCAGCCGCCGAACCGGCTGGCCGTCCCGGTCCTGCTCGGGCCGCGGGACGACTGGTTCGACCGGCCGGCCGAGCAGCTGGCCGGTGCCGAGTGGACGGTGTCGGCGCAGAGCAACCGGGTCGGGCTGCGGCTGGCCGGTCCGGCGCTGCGCCGGGCCGGGCGGTTCGCCGACCTGGAGCTGCCAAGCGAGGGCGTGATCACCGGCGCGGTGCAGGTGCCGGCCGGCGGGCGGCCGGTGATCTTCCTGGCCGACCACCCGACCACCGGCGGCTACCCGGTGATCGCCGTGGTGCGCCCGGACGCGCTGCCGGCGCTGGCCCAGGCCCGCCCCGGCACCAGGGTCCGGTTCCGGCCCGTTTCCTAATACTCCGACTCGTACAGCGAGCTCAGCTCGGCATGCAGTGCCGGGACCTCGGGGAGCGGCTCGCCGTCAAGGGTGTGCACGCGGGTGATCTTGCGGACGCTGGACACCATGAACAGGCCGTCGGCCGCGCGCAGGTCGGCCACCCGCAGCGGCTCCACCTTGGTGCTCCAGCCGGCCTTCTCCGCCGCCCGGAACAGCGCCGCCTGGGTGGTGCCGGGCAGGATCCCGCTCGACGGCGGGGTGGTGCGCAGCGTGTTGCCGTCCGCGACGACCACCGTGGACGTCGGCCCCTCCAGCACCGAGCCGTCCGCCGCGACGAAGATCGCCTCCTGGGCGCCGTGCGCCTCGGCGTACCGGATGGCGGCCATGTTCACGGCGTAGGACAGCGACTTCGCGCCGAGCAGCAGCCACGGCGCGGTGGCCACGACGTCGGGGTGGTAGCCGCGGTCGAGGGTCAGCGCGGCCACGCCGGTCTCCCGGTTGCGCAGCACCTTCGGCGCGATCGGGGTGCCGAGGGCGAACCCGGTCGGCGGTCCGTCGCCGGTCTCCCGGCCGCGCGTGTAGATCAGCCGCAGCGCCATCTCGGACTCGCCACGCCAGGCGTCGATCACCGCGGCGGCGCAGCGCTCCCACGCGGCCCGGTCCGGCTCGGGCAGGTCGAGCATGGCCGCCGAGCGGGCCAGCCGGTCGAGGTGCGGACCGAGCTCCCTCGGCTTGCCGTCGACAACCAGGATGGTCTCGAAGATGCCGTCGCCGCGGAGCACCGCAAGGTCGTCCACCGTGAGGTGCGGCCGGTCGGGGTCGGCCAGGGTTCCGTCCAGCATCGCCAATACCCGCATGCCGCGAGCCTACTGCCGATCGGAATACGATCGATGGCGTGAAGACGGCGAACGGGCACGCGGCACTGCGCCGGACGCTGCACCAGCGCGGGATGCGGATGACCCCGCAGCGGCAGTTCGTGCTGGACGCCCTTGTCGACCTCGAGCACGCGACGCCGGAGCAGATCTGCCAGTACGTCCAGCGCAGCACGCCGACCGTCAACATCACCACGATCTACCGCACGCTTGAGCTGCTGGAGAGCCTCGGCGTGGTGCGGCACACCCATCTCGGGCACGGCGCGCCCAACTACTCCCTCCACGAGCACCAGCACGTGCACCTGGTGTGCCACAAGTGCGGGCGGGTCGAGGAGGTGCCGCGGGAGCGGCTGGCCGAGCTGGCCGGAACATTGCGCGACGAGTACGGGTTCGCACTTGATGCCAGCCATCTCGCGCTGACCGGCCGGTGCCGGCAGTGCACGCCCGCGGAGAGCTCGTGACCCCCTCGCCCATTCTCGACGCGCCGGGCGCGGTGTCCGCCAGGGACGGCTCGCCCGACGCCGGGGTGCCGTGGCATTTCGGTGACCCGTTCGCCGAGCAGCGGGCGGCCGCGCGCGCCGTGGCGGTCGTGGACCGCTCGCACCGCGAGGTGCTCGCGGTGACCGGCGAGGAGCGGCTGTCCTGGCTGCACCTGGTGATCTCACAGCACGTCACCGGGCTGGCCGACGGGGCCGGCACCGAGGCGCTGGTGCTGGACAGCCAGGGACGGGTGGACGCGCACATGGTGCTCGCCCACGCCGACGGCACGGTCTGGCTGGACACCGAGGCGGGTGCGTCGGCCACCGGCGCCCGCGGGGGCCGGCAGTCGCTGCGGGAGTACCTCGACTCGATGCGCTTCTGGTCCAAAGTGGACGTTGCGGACGCCACCGCGGACCGCGCGCTGCTTTCCGTCGTCGGACCGGAGACTGCGGACCTGCTGGCGAACCTCGGCGTGGCCCTGCCGGACGAGCCGTACGGGGTGGCCGCCGCCGGCGAGGTGCTCGCCCGCCGCATGCCGTGGCCCGCGGTTGGGGGTGGGGCCGCCATCCTGCCGCCTGCAGGGCGGCGGGGGCGGGAAGGCACAGCCGCCGCGGACCTGCTGGTGCCCCGGCCGGTCCTGCACGAGTGGTGGGACCGGCTGACCGGGGCGGGCGCGCGGCCGATGGGCAGCTGGGGCTTCGAGGCGCTCCGGGTGACGGCCGTACGCGCCCGGCTCGGCGTGGACACCGACGAGCGGACGATCCCGCACGAGGTCGGCTGGGTGCACGTGGCCGCGCACGTGGCCAAGGGCTGCTACCGCGGGCAGGAGACCGTGGCCAAGGTGCACAACATCGGGCGCCCGCCGCGGCACATGGTGCTGCTGCACCTGGACGGCTCGCCCGAGGTGCTGCCAGAGACCGGCGACCCGGTGCTGCTCGGCGAGCGCGCCGTCGGCCGGGTGGGCACCGTTGCCCAGCACCACGAGCTGGGCCCGATCGCGCTGGCCCTGGTCAAGCGCTCGGTGCCGGTGGACGCCGAGCTGACCGCCGGCGCCGAGGACCGCGTCGTGCAGGCGTCCATCGACCCCGACTCGGTCCCCGAGGACACCCCGGGCCTCGGCCGGGAGGCGGCCCGGCGGCTGCACGGCTGACCCTAGGATCGACCCCATGACCACCCGCCCCGGCGCGCACGGCACGTTGATCACGGTCGCCCCCACCGGGGCCGAGCTGGACAAGGCGGACGTGCCCAACCTCCCGGTCACGCTGGAGGAGCTGGTCGGCACCGCGCGGGACTGCGAGCGGGTAGGCGCGGCCATGATCCACGTGCACATCCGGGGCGCCGACACCAAGCCGACGCTGGACCTGCAGTTGCTCAAGGACACCGTGGCGGCGCTGCGCGAGCAGACCGACCTGGTGGTGCAGCTGTCCACCGGCGGGGCGGTGACCGATCCCGAGTCCGACCGGCTGCGCGTGCTGGACGCCATGCCGGACTCGGCGTCCTGCACGATGGGCACGGTCAACTTCGGCGACGACGTGTTCCTCAACCGCTGGGAGTTCGTGGTCGAGCTGCACAAGCGCATGCGGGAGCGCCGGATCGTGCCGGAGTACGAGATCTTCGACCTAGGCCAGCTGGCCAGCCTGCGCCGGCTGCTCGACGAGCACGGGCCGCCGGCCGGCGGGCATGTGCACGTGGACCTGGTGATGGGCGTGCCGGGCGGGATGCCGGGCGACGCCGAGACGCTGGTCGCCGCGCTGCGCGCGATCCCGGACGGGGCCACGTTCTCGGCCACCGGCATCGGCCGCACCAGCCTGCCGGTCATGTTCGCCGCGCTGGCCGCCGGCGGTCACCTTCGAGTCGGGATGGAGGACACCGTCTCTTACGCCCGTGGCGAACGCGTCAAGGACAACGCTCAGCTCGTCGCGAGGGCCGCGGGGCTGGCCAGGATCGCCCAGCGGCCGCCGCTGCCGCCCGCGGAGGTGCGCGACCTCCTAGGGGTCTCTTCGAAAGACTGACCATTTCGGGTGGCCGGGGTGGCGTCGACCACCACGTTCACGGAGGATGTGCGCGTGATCGAAGTCCGACCCGGCGGCCGTAGGCGCATCGACCGCGTGCTGTCGCCGGACTACGTAGCCGATCTCGACCGGCTCGACCTGGACGAGGTCCGCGCGCGGCGGGACGACGCCGCGCAGGAGGAGACCGACCTGTCGTACCTGCGCCGGCTGCTGCACGGCCGGATCGACATCGTCAAGGCGGAGCTCAAGCGGCGGGCCGAGGGCGGGTCCGTCGCCGTGGTGGACCAGCTCGCCACGATCCTGGCCGACAACGCGGTGGCGCCGGCCACCGGCTCTGGCCGGCATCAGACCATGGAGCCGTCCCGGGCGGAGGCGCACCGCCGGCACGTCGAGGCGCTGGTGTCCGACGCCGACCTGTCCGATGTGGTCTCGCTGCCCGACGACCGGCTAGACCTGGCCCTGCGCACCTACGCCGCCGAGGAGGCCTCGGTGTCCCAGCGCCGGCGCGAGGTGCAGGCGGTGATGGACCTGCTCAACGACGAGATCGGCAGCCGCTACCGGGCCGGCCGCGCCTCGGTCGACGACCTCCTGGCCGCCGAGCGGGCGCGTCCGGCCGAATAGAATTGCTCGGTCGTGCTAGCGGCCTTGACCCGGTGTCTTCCCTCGTCGCGCGTCGGCCACAGTGCTTGCCCCGCCCCCTCCGCCCTGCGGGCGGCAGGGACGCAAGGCCCACCCCCAACCGGGCCTTTGGCGCTCCTGTCGTCCAGACACCGGCGGCCGCTCCGCGCGCCCGAGCGCTGCTCGGTCGCTGCGCGACCTGCGCCGGAGCTGGGCGCGCTGGTGGTAGGCGCTCCGCACAGACTCAGTTGAACCTTTCGCGCATGGCGAGTTCGCCCCAGAAGTCGCGGAGTCGCTCGAAGCGGGCGGCGACCTCCTCGACGTTCTGAGCCTCGAGGGCCTCGATGATCGCGTTGACGTCCTCGGCGGAGGAGTCCTCGATCAGCTCCTGGTCGTCGAGCAGCTGCACGAGGCCGCCGTAGTCGAGCTCGACGGCCGAATGCTCGTGGAAGTGCTCGAGCCAGCGCCCGGTGTCCTGCAGCACCCTGGTCGGCCCGGCGTCGCCGAACGTGCGCACGGCCAGGTCGTGCGCCCTGGTGACCCGGCGGCGGGCGTCGGCCATCGCGATCCGCCAGCACACCTGGCGGCGCGGGTCCTCCTGGGTGGCCACGACGACGTGCCGGTGGTTGGGGTCGACGAGGGCGAACCAGGGCAGCGGCACCGTCCAGGTGGTGGACACCACGTGCACGGCGCCGCCGGGCAGGTCGGACAGCACCGAGGTGGCCCGCTCCCGGACCGCGTCCAGCGACTCGGACAGCGCGGCGGTGCGCAGCGTCGGCGAGGCCGAGGCGATGAACCCGACAAGGGCGGCCGCCGAGCGGGCCCGCAGGTCCAGCGGGCA
This sequence comes from Actinophytocola sp., assembly GCF_035942955.1. Classification (GTDB taxonomy): domain Bacteria; phylum Actinomycetota; class Actinomycetes; order Mycobacteriales; family Pseudonocardiaceae; genus DASYTH01. Next base: position 7,097 of record NZ_DASZCQ010000298.1, read on the forward strand.
GACCAGCGGACCGGGGCCGACCTCGCCCTCCTCGACCGGCACCTCGGCCGGGTCGAGCACCAGCACGTCGCGCAGGGCGCTCGGCGACGGGCGGCCGCCGGGCAGCTCGCCGGGGAGCAGCATCGGCGGGGTGGCCAGCTGTGACCTCAGCCACAACGTGCGCTCACGATCGCCGGCCGTGGAGTACTCCAGGTGGCCGGTCTCGACCGCCTCCCGAAGCAGCTTTGCCAACGGTCCGTCAAAAGTTGACAGCGGTTCGTACACCCTCAGGTAGGCGACGAACGGACGCGGCACGGACGAATGGTTTCACGGCCTCCGCACGGTCCGGTCTCGGGGCGATCTCCAGCACGATGCGGCGCGGCCGCATCGCATCCGACCCCTTCGGCACGGTACGGTAGTTAGCAGGAACCAGTCGAGATTAACGGGGCCGCCGATTCCCCCGGCCGCCCCGTCACTGTGCGAGGGGGTCGAGCCAATGGGGCGCGGCCGGGCAAAGGCTAAGCAGACGAAGGTGGCCCGAGAGCTCAAGTACAGCACTCCCCACACGGACTTCGAGGCATTGCAGCGCGAGCTGGCGGGCAATTCCTCCGACCGCGGCGGGGACGAGCAGCGCGAAGAGGAAGACGACGAGTACGACACGTACCGTCGTTGACCTAGGCACGTCTAGCTGGGCAAATATCTGATCTGCCTGGGCTTCGCCTCGTCCAGTGCGCGACGGGCGTCGGCGATGCCCGGCCGGTCAGAGACCTCCGGCACCCCCACCTCCCACCAGGCCCCCGCCTCGGTCCACGACGCGGGCCGGGTGCCGATCACCACGACCGCCGGGCGACCGGCTCGGGCATGCTCGCGTGCCTTGCCGTACGCGGCGGGCAACGCGTCCAGGTCGTGGACCGGCAGCACCGCGCAGCCCAGCGCGGCGGCGTGCGCGGCGAAGTCGACCCTCGGTGGTTGAGCCAGGGTGGACCGGCAGTCGGCGTACATGTTGTTGAACGCGGCGCCGCCCTGCCCGCGCTGCAGCCGGTCGATCACCGCGTAGCCGTCGTTGTCGCACACGACGGCGACGAAGCCGTGCCCGGCGAAGGCCGCGGAGAACAGCTCGGAGTTGAGCATCAGGTACGAGCCGTCGCCGAGCAGGGTGGTCACGACGCCGTCCGGGTGGGTGACCGCCCTGGCCATCGCCGCGCCCCAGGCGCCGGCCAGCTCGTAGCCCATGCAGGAGAACCCGTACTCGACGTCCATGGTCGGCTCGGTGGGCGCGTCCGGGGCGGACACCGTGCGCCAGCCGCCGATCAGCTCGCCGGGCAGGCCGCCGGACGCGGTCATCACGTAGTCGTGCGGCCCGCTCGCGTCGTTGACCGCGCCGACCACCTGGGCGTACGTGGGCGTCCCGCCGTCCGGCTTGCGCAGGCCGTCGATGTAGGCGTCCCACCGGGCCCGCTCGGCGCTCGCCCGGCCGGTCCACTCCGGAGCGACCCGCCAGCCCTCCAGCAGCGCGTCCAGCTCGGTGAGGCCCTCGGCGGCGTCGGCCACCACGGCCAGCGCGCCGTGCTTGACCGCGTCGAAGCCGGCCGTGTTGATCGTCACCAGCCGCAGGTCCGGCGCGAACAGCGACCAGGAGGCGGTGGTGAAGTCCTGCAGCCGGGTGCCGACGGCGAGCACCAGGTCGGCCTCGGCGGCCAGCGCGTTGGCCGAGAACGAGCCGGTGATGCCCAGCGGCCCGGCGTGCAGCGGATGATCATGCGGGACGAGCGTGCGGCCGGCCGTCGTCTCGGTGACCGGGATGCCGTGCCGCTCGGCCAGCTCGAGGGCCGGCCGGGTGGCGCCGGAGCAGCGCACGCCGCCGCCGAGCACCAGCAGCAGCCGGCTCGACCGCCGCACCGCCTCGGCCGCGTCGGCCAGCCGGCGCAGGTCCGGGCGCGGCCGGAGCAGCCGGTGGACGCGCGGTTCGAACAGCGCGTCCGGGAAGTCGTAGGCCTCGGCCTGCACGTCCTGCGGCAGCGCGAGCGTGACCGGCCCGCAGTCGGCCGGGTCGGTGAGCACCCTGGCCACCTGCGGCAGCGTGGCGATCAGCTGCTCGGCCCTCGCTATCCGGTCGAAGTACCGGCTGACCGCCCGGAACGCGTCGTTCACCGTGGCCGTCGGGTCGCCGAAGTGCTCGACCTGCTGCAGCACCGGGTCCGGCGCCCGGTTGGCGAACGTGTCGCCGGGGAGCAGCAGCAGCGGCAACCGGTTGGCGTGCGCGACGCCGGCCGCGGTGACCATGTTCAGCGCGCCCGGCCCGATCGACGAGGTGGCCACGCCGACCTGCCGGCGGTGGGTGGCCTTGGCCAGCCCGACCGCGGCCAGCGCCATGCCCTGCTCGTTGTGCCCGCGCCAGACCGGCAGCCGGTCGGCGTGCTCGGCCAGCGCGGTGCCCAGCCCGAGCACGTTGCCGTGCCCGAAGATCGCGAACACGGCGGGGAACAGCGGGGCCTCGGTCCCGTCGAGCAGCTCGGTGCGCTGGACGCTCAGCCAGCGGACCAGCGCCTGGGCGGTGGTGAGCTTCATCGGCGTCCCTCCGCGGTGGTGACCGGGCAGCGCGGGTCGATCGGCTGGGACGCCCAGGTGTCGCGCACCCAGGTGTGCGCGGGGTCGTCGCAGAACGCCATCGACCGCTGCTCGCCCGGCCCGGCGAGCACGTTCAGGTAGTACATCGGGTAGCCGGGGGCGGCCACGCAGGGTCCGTGGTACCCGCGGGGGATCAGGAACACGTCGCCGTCGCGGACCGCGACGTCGGTGTCGATGTCGCGGTTGCCGGTGTACGTGCGGTGGAAGCCGAACCCCTCGCGGGACGGCCAGCATCCGTCCCGGCCGGCGATGCGGAAGTAGTAGATCTCCTCGTTGATCACCTCGCACGGCTCGGTGTCGTCGTGCTTGTGCGGCGGGTACGACGACCAGTTGCCGTCCGGGGTGATCAGCTCGCAGGCGTTGAGCCGGTCGGCGTGCTCCCACACCCCCGGCACGCCGAAGTTGGTGACCTGGCGGGTGGCGCCGCCGGCCCCGCGCACCTCCACCGGGACCTGCTCGGCCGGCCCGTACCTGGGCGGCAGCCGGCGCTCGCACCTGGCCATCGGCAGCGCCACCTCGCATCCGTCCACACTGGACAGGCGGACCTCCGCGTCGCGAGGCACGTAGGCGAAGTCGGTGACCCGGGCAAACACCGAGTCGCGGCCGGTCAGCGGGTACCGCTCGCCGTCCACCTCGACCACGACACCTCCGCTCAACGGCACGACGAACGCCTCGAACTCGCCGGTCTCGACCAGCCGCCGCTCACCCGCGGCCAGCCGCAGCACCCGCAGGCCGGTGTAGGTCCAGCCGGCGTCGGCCGGCTCCAGCCGGACCGGGTCCGGACCGTCGAACAGCGTCCCGTGCGGGCGGTGCAGGTTCATGCCGGCGCCCCGCTCGCCTTGGCCCACAACACCTTCCCCGCGGCCTCGACCGCGCCGGCCACGTCGTCGTCCGGTGGGTAGAGCAGCGTCCGGCCGACCACAAGGCCCCTGACCACGGGATGCCCGAGGGCCGGCGACCAGGCCGCCAGATCGTCGGCCACCCGGCCGGACGGGACGCCGCCGAGCACGACCACCGGCAGCGTGGTGGCGTCCAAGATGGACAGATCATCCGGGGCCGGGAGCTTGAGCCAGGTGTGCGCCGACGTCACGCCGAGCCCGGACGCCACGGTGACGGCCCTGGCCAGCGCGGCGGGCTCCTTTCGCAGCACCAGTTCCCCGACGTCGTCGCGCCGGTACGGCAGCGGCTCGACCATCGCCATCAGCCCGTGCGCGGCCAGCCCGGAGACCGCGCGGGCGCACGCCTCCAGCGTCGGCGCCGTGCCGGCGTCGGAGTCCACGATGCGCAGCAGCATCTTCCCGCCGTCCAGTCTATTGTCCACAATAGACTGAACGTCGTAGGCGGTGAACCGGTCGTCGATCTCCCAGCGCGCGCCGGCCAGCCCGCCGCGGTTCATCGAGCCGATCACCACTTTGCCGTGCAGGCCGTCGAGCAGCAGCAGCTCCTCGATGACGTCCGGAGTGGCCAGCAGGCCGTCGACGTCCGGATCGGTCAGCGCCACCAGCAGCCGGTTCAGCAGGTCCCGCCGGTCGGCCATGGCCGTCGGCCGGTCGCCGACGCCGAGCGCGCCGCGGGCCGGGTGATCGGCCGCCACCAGGAACAGCGTCCCCCGCTTGGACAGCAGCCGGTCCCGCCGGACCCGGTCGGCGTACGCCCGCCGCACCGCGCCCGGATCGGTGGCCCTGGTGTGCAGCAGCTCGGCCCAGTCGCTATCGCTGATCAACCCAGCAACTCCTCGATCTCCCCGATGTCCGGCATGGCGTCCGCGCAGGCCAGCCGGCCGGCCACGAGCGCCCCGGCCGCGTTGGCGTACCGGGCGGTGCGCACCGGATCCCAGCCGGACAGCAGGCCGTGCACCAGGGCGCCGCCGAACGCGTCGCCTGCGCCGAGCCCGCACACCACCTCGACCGGCCGGGGCGGCACCGTCCACGATCCCTCGGCGGTGGCCACCAGGACCCCGTCCGCGCCCTTCTTCACAACGGCCAGCTCGATTCCCCTGGCCAGCAACCGTTTGGCCGCCTCGTCCGGGTCGGCGGCGCCCACCGCGACCTCGACCTCGGCCCGGTTGCCGACCGCCACCGTGACGTGGTCGAGCATCCAGCCGATCTCCCGGCGCGCGGTGTCCACATCGGACCAGAACATCGGCCGGTAGTCGAGGTCGAGCACGGTGTGCGCGCGCCGGGCCCGGCGCCGCAGGATCGTGCGCTGGGTGGCCCTTGCCGGCTCGGTGGACACGCCGGTGCCGGTCACCCACAGCACCGGCACCTCGGCGACCACCTCCCACGGCACGTCCGCCCCGGTCAGCGTGAGGTCGGGCGCGACCGGCAGCCGGTAGAACAGCAGCGGCGGGTCACCGGGCGGGTCAAGGGCACAGAACACCACCGGGGTCAAAAGATCCGCCGCGGTGCCGACGAAGTCCGGCGACACCCCGAAGGACCGCAACGCGGAGCGGACGTAGCCGCCGAACGGGTCCGGCCCCACCTTGGTGAGCACGGCCGACTGCCGCCCCAGCCGGGCGGCGGCCACCGCCACGTTGGTCGCGGTGCCGCCCAACGACTTGGCGAACGTGCGCACCTCCTCGAGCGGCACGCCGGTCTGCTCCGGGTAGAGGTCCACCCCGACCCGGCCGACGGTCAACAGCTCAAGATTCAACCGTGACACGTGCCTCGCTCCGCTCGGCGTGGAGGGCGTCCGCGGGTGCGGTTGCCGGGTTCATCCGCCTGCTGCGTCTTCCGCTTCCGCCCCCGCGGCGCGCAACTCGTACTCCAGCGCCTCCAGCTCGGCGCCGCCGGCCATCTGCCGGGTCAGCTCCGCCAGGGTGATGTCCGCCTTGTCGAAGCAGCCGAGCGACCGGCCCCGCTTGAGCAGCAGGAAGCGATCGCCAACCGGGTAGGCGTGGTGCGGGTTGTGCGTGATCAGCACGACGCCGAGGCCGCGGTCCCTGGCCTGGGCGACGTAGCGCAGCACCACGCCGGCCTGCTTCACCCCGAGCGCCGCGGTCGGCTCGTCGAGGATCAGCACCTTGGCGCCGAAGTACACGGCCCGCGCGATGGCCACGCACTGCCGCTCCCCGCCGGACAGCGTGCCCACCGGCTGCTCGACGTCGCGCAGGTCGATGCCCATCTCGGCGAGCGCCTGGCGGGCGGTCGCGCGGCCCCGCGCGCGGTCGAGCATCTGGAACGGGCCCCGGCCGATCGTCGGCTCGGAGCCGAGGAAGAAGTTGCGCCACACGCTCATCAGCGGCACCACGGCCAGGTCCTGGTACACCGTGGCGATACCGCGGTCGAGCGCCTCCCGGGGTGAGGCGAACCGCACCTCGTCGCCCTCCACCCGAAACGAGCCGGTGTCGTGCTGGTGCACCCCGGACAGGATCTTGATCAGCGTGGACTTCCCGGCGCCGTTGTCGCCGAGCACGCAGGTGACCTCGCCCGCATTGACCACAGTGGACACATCGCGCAGCGCGATGACGCTGCCGTAGGACTTCCCGACGTCGATCACATCGATCAGCGCGTCACTCATGACATCACCTCGCAAGCTCGGTGATGGAGACCCCGTGTTGAATGACTCGCTCCGCAAGCTCCACTCATCGCCGCACCCTCTCCGCCCGGCGCCGGAACGCGTTGTTCACCAGGACCGCGGACAGCAGCATCACGCCGAGGAAGAGCTTGAACCAGTCCTGGTCCCACTGCGCGTAGACGATGCCCTGGCTGGCCATGCCGAAGATCAGCGCGCCGATCGCCGCGCCCACCGCCGAGCCGAAGCCGCCGGTGAGCAGGCAGCCGCCGATCACCGCCGCGATGATGTACTGGAACTCCAGGCCGATGCCCTCGTTGGCCTGCACGCTGGTGTGCCGCAGGATGTTCATGGACCCGACCAGCCAGGCGGCCCCCGCTGTCGTCATGAACAGCAGGATCTTGGTTCGGGCCACGGGAACCCCGACGGCCCTTGCGCTCTGCGCCGACCCGCCGACCGCGAAGATCCAGTTGCCGAACTTCGTCTGCACCAGCATCCAGGCGGCCACCGCGGTGACCACGATCCACCACAGGATCGAGACCTGGTAGGCGGTGCCCCCGATGTCCACTGTGGACGCGAAGAGCTGGCCGCTCGACGCGTAGCCGGCGGTGCTGCGCATGCCGGCGACCTGGACGCTGCCGGTCACCAGCTTGGTGACGCCGAGGTTGATGCCCTGCAGCGCCAGGAACGTGCCCAGCGTGACGATGAAGCTGGGCAGCCCGGTGCGGATCACCAGCCAGCCGTTGAGCGCGCCGACGACGAGCGCGAACACCAGCGACGCCGGCAGGGCCAGCCACACGTTCCAGCCGGCCCTTGTCGCCAGCAGCGCGGTGACCAGCGCCGTGGACGCGGTCATCACGCCGGCCGACAGGTCGAACTCCCCGCCGATCATCAGCAGCGCCACGGCGACCGCCATGATGCCAAGCGTCGACGCGACGTCCAGCCAGGTGGCCACGCCGGGGAAGCTGAGGAACTGCTCGGTGAACACGGCGAAGAACACGAACACCGCGATTGCGCCGAGTCCCGCGCCCACCTCCGGCCGGACGACCAGCCGGTCCAGCAGCCCCGGCGCGGCCAGCCGCTCGTCAACCGGCGGCGACGCGGGCGCTTGGGTGACAGCCATGGCTCACCTCGTGCCCCGCTTGGCGTACTCGGCCACCTTGTCCACATTGGACTTGTCGACGAAACCCGGTCCGGTCAGCACCGGGCTGCCGCCGCCGAGGGTGTTCGCGTTGTCGTGGAACAGCTTCAGCATCACGATCGGCAGGTAGCCCTGCTCGTACTGCTGCTGGTCGACGGCGAACAGCACGTCACCGTTCTTGATTGCGGTGGCCACGTCGGCGTTCAGGTCGAACGTCGCCACCTGGGCCTTCGAACCCGCGCCCTTGGCCGCGCTCGAGGCGAGCACCCCGACCTGCGGGTTGAGCGCCAGCACCGCGTCGATCGAGGGGTCGGCCTGCAGCGCGGCCTTGATCCGGGACTCGACGTCGGTCGGGTTGGCCAGGTCCACCTGAAGGTTCTGCACGGCGCCGAAACCGCGGGTCGCGCCCTGGCAGCGCTGGGTCAGCCCGACGTTACCGGCCTCGTGGATCACGCACAGCAGCCTGGTCTTGCCGGCCGCCTTGAGCTTCTCGCCGGCCTGCTGGCCCGCGATGTCCTCCTCCTGGCCGACGTGCGCCAGCGCGCCGAGCTCCTTGCTCCTGGCGCTGCCGGAGTTGATCGTGATCACCGGGATGCCGGCCCTGACCGCGTTCTCGATCGAGGTCTTCAGCGCGTCCGGGTTGGCCATCGACACCACCAGGCCGCCGACCTTCTGCGCCACCGCGTTGTCGATCAGCCGCGCCTGGGCGCCGGGATCGCCGTCCGAGCTGTAGGTCACCGTGACGCCAAGCTGCTTGCCGGCCGCCTCGGCCCCGTTCTTCACCACGCTCCAAAACGCGTCGCCGGCGCCGCCGTGCGTCACAACGGCCACGGTCAGCGGCCCGCCGGACGGCGGGGGGGCCGGGGGCGTGCCGGCGCCGGTGCCGCCGGACGGGTTGTCCGCGGCCGGGCCGCTGCACGCGGCGAGCAGGATCGCGCCGGCCGAGGCGATGCCGAGCAGGAACCCGCGGCGGCGCGCGCGCGAGGGGTGGTTGGACATCGTTGTCTCTCCTAGCGGTCGGTTAACTGAGAGTTGCGGTCAGATGCGCGAGGCTGCGCGCGACGTCACGCCGGGGACGGTGGTCCTCGGCGATGGAATCCCCTGACAGCGCGGTGTCCTGCTCGAGGACGTACCAGCCGGTGTAGCCGGCGTCGGTGAGCACGCGGACCAACTCGGGCACGTCGAGATCCCCGTCGCCGAGCGGCACGTACATGCCCGACCCGACCGCGTGCGTGTAGCTGATCCGGCCGGCCCGCACCACGTCGGCGACGGCCGTCCGGACATCCTTGAGGTGCACGTGGCCGATCCGGCCCGGGTACCCGCGGGCCAGCTCGACCGGATCGGTGCCGCCGATCAGCAGGTGCCCGGTGTCCAGGCACAGCGGCACGTCCGAGTCGGCGAGGAACCGCTCCACCTCGGGCCCGGTCTCCACGTGCGTGCCCACGTGCGGGTGCAGCACGGTCCGCACCCCGTGCCGGGCGGCCAGGTCGCGGATCCGCGCGACGGTCTCGACCAGCGTGCGCCACTGGTCGTCGCGCAGCGGCGGGCGCACGTCGTACCCGGGCAGCCCGGTGGCGGCGGCCAGCACCAGCACCTCGGCCCCGGCGCCGGCGAGCAACTCGGCCACCTCGCCCGCATCCTCCATCGTGGACCAGACCTGCTCGGCGTCGTGCAGCACGACCGCGAGGAACCCGCCGACCAGCCGCAGGCCGTGCCGGTCGAGCAGCACCCGCAGCTCGTCCGGATCCTCCGGCAGGTAGCCCGGCGGGCCCAGCTCGGTGGCCGCCAGGCCCAGCTCGGCCATCTCGCCGAGCACGGTCGACGAGTCCAGCATCCGGCCCCAGCCAGGAACCTCGCACACCCCCCAGGAGATCGGCGCCCCGGCGATCTTCAGGTTCATGCGTGCACCCCCACGGTCTCGGACAGGCGTACCGGCGCGCCGCTGCGCCGGGAGGAGTCGCAGGCGTCGGCCAGCCGCAATGAGATCATGCTGTCCCGCACCGGCGACGGGTTGTCCGCCCGGCCGGCGACCACGTCGACGAACACCGCCATCTCGTTGAGGTAGGCGCGGCGGAACCGCTCCGGAAAGCCGGGGTAGGCGTCCGGCGCCACGGTCGGCCCGCCCGGCTCGAGCGAGGTCAGCGGCGTGCGCGGGTCGAGCCCGACGGCCAGCGAGTCCTTGCTGCCCAGCACCTCGATGCGGTGGTCGTAGCCGAGCGGGTCGTGCCGCCCGCCGGTGAGCACGGCGTGCGCGCCGCCGGCGAAGCGCAGCACGGCCACCACGTTGTCCACGTCGTCAACGGCCGCGAAAGCCTTGTCCACCAACACCGAGCCGGACGCGTACACCTCGACGACCGGCTCGCCGACCAGCCACGGCACCGCGTCGAGATCGTGGATGAGCAGATCCCGGAAGATCCCGCCGGAGGACGGCAGGTAGCCGAGGTCGGGCGGCGCGGCGTCGTTACCGATCGCCCGCACGTGGTAGATCGTGCCGAGCTCGCCGCCGCGGATCCGGCGGCGCAGCTCCACGACGGCCGGGTCGAACCGGCGCTGGAAGCCGACAAGGACCGGCACCCCGGCCGCGTCCACCTCGTCGATCAGCGCGGCCAGCTCGCCGAGGTCGTCGGCGATCGGCTTCTCGCACAGGGCCGGCACCCCGGCCGCGACGCACCGGCGCAGCAGGTCCGGGTGGGTGGTCGTCGGGGTGGCCACCAGCACCCCGTCGCTGGCCGCGAGCAGGTCGTCGAGCCCGCCCACCGGCGCGGCGCCGGGGCCGACCATGGCGGCGACCCGGGCGGCCCGGCCGTCGACCGGGTCGTACAGCAGCACCTCGTCCACGGCGTCGAGCGAGGCCAGGTTGGTCGCGTGCATGGTGCCGATCCGCCCGGCTCCGGCGACCCCGATCCGCATGCTTTCGTCCTTCTTGACTTGCCCGGGTTAGAGCGCTCTACTTGTTGGAGCGCTCTAATCCTGTTCGTCCCGCCGCACAGCTGTCAAGGGGTGCCATGGATCGGCCGACCATGGAGGACGTCGCGGCCAGGGCCGGTGTGTCCCGCGCGCTGGTCTCGCTGGTCATGCGCGGATCGCCCAAGGTCAGCGAGCACCGGCGGGCGGCCGTGCTGCGCGCGGCCGACGAGCTCGGCTACTCGCCGCACGCCATGGCCCGCTCGCTGGCCAGCCGCACCTCGCACTTCCTCGGGGTGATGGTCTCCGACCTGCACAACGCGTTCTGGGCGGAGATCGTCGACGGGCTCGACGCGTGCGCCCGCGAGCATGGCTTCGAGCTGGTGATCAACACCGGCGGACGGCGGGCGCCCCGCGAGCGCCAGGCGCTGGCCAGCCTGCTGTCGTTCCGCCCGGCCGGCATCGCCCTGCTCGGCCCGGTGGTGCCGGCCAGCGCGATCGAGGCCGCCGCCGCGCAGGCCCCGCTGGTGCTGGTCTCCCGATCCTCCCGCTTGTCCACAGTGGACACCGTGAACGACGACGGGCAGACCGGATCCGGCCTGGCCGTCGACCACCTGGTGTCGTTGGGCCACACCGACATCGTGCACATCGACGGCGGCGGCGGCTCGCAGGCCGCCCCCCGGCGCACCGGCTACGTGGCCGCCATGCGCCGCCACGGCCTGCGGCCACAGGTGATCCGCAGCGAGTACACCGACGTGGCCGGCGCCAAGGCGGTGCGCGAGCTGCTCGAGGCCCGCGGCAGCCACCTGCCCACCGCGGTGGTGGCGGCCAACGACTTCAACGCCATCGGCGCGATCTCCGCGTTCGAGGAGGCCGGCGTCCGGGTCCCGGCCGACGTCTCGGTGGTCGGCTACGACAACACCTCACTCGCCGCGCTCCGCCACGTCTCCCTGACCACGGTCGACCAGCCCCGCATCGAGATGGGCCGGCTCGCCGCCGAGGCGCTCCTGCAACGGGTCCGCGGCGAGCGCACCACCCCGGTCCGGCACCTGCTGCGCCCGTCCCTCATCGTCCGGTCCACCACCGCCGCCCCATAGCCCGCCTCCCCGGAATCAACTGCTGTTGTTGCGTTCCAGCCGATGGTGCGGTTGTCGGGTTGATTGTGGCTGGTTGCCGTCACGGTCCCCTGAGGTTCCTTGGTAGGCCCAGGACCTCACCCGGAGATCCCGGAAGCAGGCCCTAATCCTCGTGATCACCCCGCCGGCCCCGCTTGAGCTGGGCGCGGCGGCGTTTCTGGGCCAGCCGCCGCTCCTGGGAGCCGCGGGTGGGCCGGGTCGGGCGGCGCGGCGGGGGTGG
>NZ_DASZCQ010000299.1:0-9247 GCF_035942955.1 Actinophytocola sp.
GACCGCGACCGGCGGTCAGGGGGCGTCGGCTAGCGTGGAGCACGTTTTCGGCCGCGATGTCGTATCGGGCTCGGCGCCGATCGTCGGATGGGTGAGGAGGTGTTGAGCATGAAGTACGTGCTGATGTTCGTCGAGACCGAGCAGTGGGAGAAGGCCTGGGCGGCGATGGATCAGGCCGAGCGGGACGCCGGGTTCGCCAAGGTGCAGGAGTGGCTGAACCGGTACTCCGACAAGATCCTGCACAACCGCAAGCTGGCCGACGGGCACACCGCGACGACGGTGCGGCTGGAGGGCGGTGAGCCGATCGTCACCGACGGGCCCTTCGTGGAGGGCAAGGAGGTGGTCAGCGGCTACTGCGAGGTCGAGGTGGCCGACCTGGACGAGGCGCTGCGGATGGTCAAGGACTGGCCGGCCTGCCCGCTGGTCGAGATCCGTCCGGTGCTGTTGTGAGGGCTTACCGGCGCCGAGGCCGGGCCGCCAGGCCCGCCGAGGGGTCGGTGTCCGCCGACCGCCTGCCGGCAACGGTGAGGGCGGGGACGCGGCGGGGGGATGGCGGGTGGGTGTGAACGGTGCTTCCAGCCTCGCCCTCACATTGGATTCAACGTTGTGAGGGCTTACCGGCGCCGAGGCCGGGCCGCCAGGCTCGCCGAGGGGTCGGTGTCCGCCGACCGCCTGCCGGCAACGGTGAGAGCGGGGACGCGGCGGGGGGATGGCGGGTGGGTGTGAACGGTGCTTCCAGCCTCGCCCTCACGTTGGATTCAACGCTGTGAGGGCGACGACCGTCGACGCCGAGCTGGCTCGCGTGGTGCGTGAGCACGCGGGCCAGCTGGCCGCGTCCCTGGTGTCGCTGCTCGGCGACTTCTCCGCCGCGGAGGACCTGGTGTCCGAGGCCGTGCTCGCGGCCGTGCAGCGGTGGCCGGTCGAGGGGATCCCGGACCGCCCGCAGGCGTGGCTGTTCACCGTCGCCCGCCGGCGCGGGCTGGACGTGCTGCGGCGCGAGGCGCGCTACCGGGACAAGCTGGCCCGGCTGCGCTGGCCGGTGCAGCCGGAGCCGGACGACCGGTTGCGGCTGATCTTCACCTGCTGCCACCCGGCGCTGTCCCGCGAGGCGCGGATCGCGTTGACGCTGCGCGTCGTGTGCGGGCTGACCACCGGCCAGATCGCCAAGGCGTTCCTGCTCCCGGAGACGACGGTGGCGCAGCGGATCACCAGGGCCAAGCGGAAGATCACCGAGGCCGGCATCCCGTACCGGATCCCGGCCGACGACGAGCTGGGCGCGCGGCTGGCCGAGGTGCTCGCGGTGATCTACCTGCTGTTCAACGAGGGCTACCTGTCCAGCTGCGGGGAGGTGGCCCAGTCCCGCGACCTGGTGGCCGACGCCGAGTGGCTGGCCGCGCTGCTGCACGGCCTGATGCCCACCGAGCCCGAGGTGGCCGGGCTGCTGGCGCTCATCCGGCTGCACCGGGCCCGGTCCGCGGCCCGGTTCGACGCCGGCGGCAACCTGGTGCTGCTGCGCGACCAGGACCGCTCGCTGTGGGACCACGACGCGATCGCGGCGGCGATCCAGCTGCTCACCAGGGCCGCGCGGTTCCGCCGGCCCGGCCCGTACCAGCTGCAGGCGGCGATCGTCGCCTGCCACGCCGAGGCGAAGACCTGGGCCGACACCGACTGGCCGCAGATCGTGGTGCTGTACGGCATGCTGCTGCGGCACGCGCCGTCCCCGGTGACCCGGCTGCACCGGGCCATCGCGCTGCGCTACGTGGCCGGCGCCGGCGCCGCCCTCGCGGAGCTGTCCGAGCTGGCCGGCGCCCTGGACCGCTACCACCTGTTCCACGCCACCCGCGCAGAGCTGCTGCGCGAGCTCGGCGATCCGGACGAGGCAAGGGCCGCCGACCGGCGGGCCCTCGAGCTGACCGCCAACCCGGCCGAGCAGGCCGTGCTCGAGCGCCGAATCCTGGATGCCTAAAGGCCTTCGGGCGCCGGCTTGACCGCGGCGAGCCGCTCCACGGTGCCGGCCTTGAGCCGCTCGCGTTCCCGGACGACGAACCCGGTCCGCTCCACCAGCGGCAGCGGCCGCCTGGTCTGGTAGTCGCCGATCATCCGCACGGTGATCTTCTCGAGCAGCCGCTGGCCGAGATGGATCAGCTTGTGGTGGCTGCCGATGTGGTCGAGCAGCAGCAGTGTCCCGTTTGGACGCAGCACCCGGTGCATCTCCGCGATCGCCGCCCGGTCGTCCGGAAAACCGCACAACCCCAACGTGCACACCACGGTGTCGAACGAGGCGTCCGGAAACGGCAGCGCCTGCGCGTCACCCACGCGCAGCTCGACGTCGCGGCCCAGCTCGGCCGCCCGCTTCCGGGCGATCTCCAGCATGGCCGGGCTGAAGTCGATCCCGGTCAACCGCACCCCGTCCGGATAGAACGGAAGGTTGCGCCCGGTCCCCACGGCGACCTCCAGCACGTCCCCCCGCGCCCGCGAGCAGACCCACTCCCGCCCGCCCCCGAACTGCACCCGCTCGAAGAACCCGATGTCCCGGTCATATCGAGGCGCGTACTTGTCCCACTGCCCACGCAGCCGCTCGTCGCTCATCACCCCATCATTGTCCACACGGGTCGAGCGCTACAGCGGGCGCAGGACGTTGTTGACGACGAACTCGCCGACCGCGTTCCCCGAGGACCGGCCGAAGTCGGCGTCGAACTGGTAGTGCACACCGAGGAAGATCCGGCTGCGCGCGTCCTCGATGGCGGCCGCCGTAAATCCGCTGAACTGGCGGGTGACGCCCACGGCGTTCGGATCGTCGGTGGTGCCGGTGAAACTGATGTTGTCGGTGCCGAAGAACAGGCGCATGACCGCGGCCCATGCACCGGCGAACGTGGCGTGTCCCGAGGTGTAGGAGGGGAAGCACGGGCTGAACCGTTGGCCGTTCGGCAGCACCGAGAGTGGGGCCCAGGACGCGTCCGGGTTGGTTGCCGGGTTGTTGTCGGTGGCCGCCAAGGTGATCGCGGTCTCCGGCCGCCACAGGTCGATCCCGGTCAGGTACTTGGAATCCCAGGCCGTGATCGCCGCGTCGGCCATGGCGATCGCGACGAGCCCGAACAGCCGCGCGTTCTGCTGCAGGGTGAGCCCGCGCTGCTGGGAAACGATCCTGGTGTGGTCGAGATGTTGTCCGGGTGGCTTGTAGGTGCCGTCGACGTCGTTGGCCCAGAAGAACGCGATCTGGGTCTGCGTCGCGGTGCGGGCGGTCGAGTTGAACCGGCCGAGCGACTGCACCTCGTTGACCTGCTGGGCGTACAGGGAACTGGACAGCAGTGCCGCGTAGGAGGTGAATCCGCCGGGACGCGGTGGCCGGAACGCCGACCCGCTGCCGATCGCGAACGGCCGCACCGATCCCCAGTTGGGTCCGATCGCCGCGGGGCAACCGTTGGGGGTCCGTCGCCACGCGCCGGGCTCCGTCCCGTCCGGATAGGACGCGCTGCTCTGCGAGTTGTCGTTGGCTCGCACGTTCAGTAGCTCGTTCGCGGACTGGCCGCCGATCGCCCGGCCGAGGTCGACCGCCAAGCCGGTGCCGGTCCGCCCATCCTCGGTGGCGCGGGCGCTCTGGACGAACGAAGCCTGGCCCGGAAACACCCGTTCGAGCACCGTTGCCGCCGCCCAGCTGACCGCCGCGTCGAGGCATTGCTGGCGCTGCGCGGCCGCCATCGCGTTGCACCGTGGACCGTCGGTGTACTGCCGCCGGTAGGGCTGCCCGACCGCGGTGATGGAGTTGACCGCGTCATAGACCGCGAGATACGTCATCGCGATGTTTCGCGACATTGTCGTCGGCGGACCACCGGCCTGTCTGAGGACATCCTGCAGATAAAAGGTCCAGCGCAGAATCTCGTCGGTGACCGAAGCCGGCGGCGGGGCGGCGATGGTGGGACTACCGGAGGGACCCGCGTCGATGTCGGAGATTGCGGGGGGTGGGAAGCCGATGATGACCAGCACGCCGGCGGCCGCGATGACCAGCCCGCGCGCAGCTTGTTTACGTGCCATGGTAGGCACCTCTTTTATGAGAGCGCTGCAGGGAAACGGCACGAGTGCCGTAATGGGACGGTAATGTCTTTCCCCGGTTTCGGGAATGATGAATGTCACCTAGGGATTTGGTCGTACTCAAGAATGAGAAATTCAAGAATGCACACACCAAATGCCGGACCCCCGGTCCGGCATTGGTCTGGGAGCGCTCCCAGCGCTGCTGTCAACGCAGCGTAGCCGCGTCGACACGCTGCTACAAGGGGAACTTAACGGCGGCTCAGGGCCTCGGGGTTGAGCAGGGACGGCGGGCGCCGGTCGGCGAGGCCGGCGAGGAGGTTCTCCACGGTGAGCAGGCCCATGGCGGTGCGGGTCTCGATGGTGGCGCTGCCGAGGTGCGGGAGCAGGGTGACGTTGTCCAGGTCGAGCAGGGCCTCCTCGACCGCCGGCTCGCGTTCGTAGACGTCGAGGCCCGCGGCGAAGATCTGGCCGGACCGCAGGGCCTCGGCCAGCGCGGGCTCGTCGACGATGGGGCCGCGGGCGGTGTTGACCAGCACGGCGGTCGGCTTCATCTTCGCGAACGCGTCGGCGTCGAACAGGTGCCGGGTGTCCGGGGTCAGCGGGGCGTGAATGGAGATGATGTCGGACTCGGCGAGCAGGGTGTCGAACTCGACCCAGGCGAGGCCGAGCGATTGCTCCACATCGGACGGAAGGCGGATCGGATCGTGGTAGATGAGCCGCATGCCGAACCCCGTGGCGCGGCGGGCCACCGCGCCGCCGATGCGGCCGCAGCCGGCGATGCCGAGCGTCTTGCGGGACATGTCGTGGCCGAGCATCATGCTCGGCCCCCAGACCCACGGTTGCCGGGAGCGCAGGAAGCGGTCGCCCTCGGCGACCCGGCGCACGCTGGCCAGGATCAGCGCCCAGGCAAGGTCGGCGGTCGCCTCGGTGAGCACGTCGGGGGTGTTGGTGACCAGCACCCCGCGTTGGGTGCACGCCGGCACGTCGATGTTGTCGAACCCGACGGCGTGGTTGGCCACGATCTTCAACTGCGGGCCGGCGGCGTCCAGCAGCTCGGCGTCGACCTTCTCGGTCAGCAGGGTGAGCAGGCCGTCCTTGCCGGCGGCCCGGCGCAGCAGCTCGTCGCGCGGGATCGCCTCCGGCGGACCCTCGTACAGGTCCAGCTCGCAGCGGCCGTCGAGGGCGCGCATCGCCTCCGGCACGAGGGCCCTGGTCACAAGCACGGACTCGGTCATGCGGACACCTCGCTCACCAGCGTCTCGAAGGCCGCCAGGGCGGCGCGGATGTTGTCGATGGAGTTGGCGTAGGAGAACCGAAGGTAGCCCTCGCCGTAGCCGCCGAACGCGGTGCCCGGCAGGCAGGCCACGCCGCCGCGTTCCATCAGCAGGTCGGCGAGGTCGGCGGCGGACCTGCCGAGGGCGCGCACGTTCGGGAAGGCGTAGAAGGCCCCGCTCGGCGGGACGCACGACACGCCGGGGATCGCGTTGAGCCCGGCCACGATGACGTCGCGCCGCTGCTGGAACGCCGCGGCCATCCGGTCGACGTCGTCCCACGGTCCGGTCAGCGCCGCGATCGCCGCGTGCTGGCTGAACGCCGACGTGCACGACACCGAGTTGATCACCAGCCGGGTGATCGGCTCGACCAGCGCGGGCGGGAACACGCCGAACCCGAGCCGCCAGCCGGTCATCGCGAACGTCTTGGACCACCCGTCCAGCAGCACGGTCCGCTCGGCCATCCCGTCCACGTCGAGCACGCTGCGGTGCTTGCCGTCGGTGCGCAGCGCCCAGTAGACCTCGTCGCTGAGCACCACGAGATCGTGCCGGATCGCCAGGGCGGCGATGGCCTCGAGCTGCTCGGCGGTGGACGCGCTGCCGCACGGGTTGTGCGGCGAGTTGAGGATCAGCAGCCTGGTCCGCTCGGTGATCAGCGACGCCAGCTCGTCGGGGTCGATCGTGAAGCCGTTCTCCTCGCGCAGCGGCACCGGAACCGGCCGGGCGCCGGCGAACGCCGCGATCGAGGCGTACATCGGGAAGCCAGGATCCGGGTAGAGGACCTCGTCGCCCTCCTCGCACAGCGCCATGATCGTGAAGAACATGATCGGCTTGGCGCCCGGCGTGACCACGACGCGATCGGGCGTCGTGCGCAGCCGGCCGGTGCGTTCGAGGAACTCGGCCACGGCGGCGCGCAGCTCCGGGATTCCGGGCGCGGGCACGTAATGCGTGTGCCCCGCGGCCAGCGCCTCCCGCGCGGCGGCGGCGATGTGCGCCGGGGTGTCGAAGTCCGGCTCGCCGATCTCCAGGTGGATGATCTGCCGGCCCTGTCGTTCCAGCTCCTTGGCCTTGGCCAGCACCTCGAACGCCGACTCGGTGCCAAGGCGGCCCATTCGACTGGCAAGTTTCATGAGGGTTATTCAATCCCGACCGGCGGGCGGCGGCCACCGACGGACGGCTGCGGTGAGTGGTGTGGGGGTTACCCGGATGCCAGGGTGGACTGGGACCACTGGAGGCGAGCATGAACGATCAGGCCAGGACACGGACGAACGTGGACGAGGCGCTGCTGGGGCATGCGACGTACCGCAGCCTGGGGGAACAGCGCCTGTCACCGGCGGAGGAGCGGTTCGAGAAGGGACGGCGGACGGTGGGGCTGTGGCTGGCCCCGCTGGTCACCATCGCCTTCCTCGCCGTGCCGCTCGACCTGCCGGGCAACCAGCAGACGCTGGGCGGGATCCTGCTCGGCGTGATCATCCTGTGGATCACCGAGGCGGTGCCGATCCCGGTCGGCGGGCTGACCGGGGTCGCGCTCGTGGTGCTGCTGAACGTGGTGCCGGCCGACGACGCGCTGCGGCCGTTCGGCTCGTCGACGATCTTCACGTTCATCGGCGCGTTCATCCTGGCCCAGGCCATGCTCAAGCACGGCCTTGCGCGGCGGTTCGCGTTCCGGATCCTGGCGCTGCCCCGGGTGGGCGGCTCGACCTTCGGTGTGATCATCGCGTTCGGACTGATCACGTGCGTGATCTCCGCGTTCGTGTCGAACACCGCGACCGTGGCCATGCTGCTGCCGACCGCGCTCGGCATCCTGGCGGTCATCGCGAAGCTGTTGCAGGAGCGGGGGATGGTCGCCGAGGACTTCGACCCGCTGCGGCTGCGGGTGGGTGCGGCGATCATGCTGATGCTGGCCTACGGGGCGAGCGTCGGCGGCCTGCTCACCCCGGTCGGCAGCCCGCCGAACCTGATCGGCCGCGGGCTCATCGAGGAGGCGACCGGCAAGCGGATCTCGTTCGCCGAGTGGATCGGCGCCGCGCTGCCGATCTGCGCGCTCATGTTCGTGGCGCTCGGGGTCGTCCTGCTGCTGCTCAACCGGCCGGAGATCCGGCGCATCGAGGGCGTCTCCGACTACGTGGCCGAGCAGCGCGCGGCCATGGGACCGCTGTCCCGCGCGGAGAAGAACACCCTGATCGCGTTCGGGATCACCGTGACCCTGTGGATCCTGCCCGGCATCATCGCGCTGATCTTCGGTGACGAGTCCACCGTGTACACGACGCTGAGCGACCGGCTGGACGAGGGCGTGGTCGCCGTGCTCGGCGCGGCCCTGCTGTACCTGCTGCCGACGGACTGGTCGCGGCGGGAGTTCACGCTGCGCTGGCGGGACGCGGCCGAGATCGACTGGGGCACGATCCTGCTGTTCGGCACCGGGATCATCTTCGGCTCGCTGCTGTCCAGCACCGGCCTGGCCGAGACCCTTGGCAGGTCGGCATCCAACGCGTTGGGGCTGAGCGGAATCGTCACCATCACGATCTTCGCGGTGGTGCTGGCCATCCTGGTCTCGGAGACGACGAGCAACACCGCGTCGGCCGCGGTCGTCGTCCCGATCGTCATCTCGATCGCGGTCGCGACCGGCGTCAACCCGTTCGTGCCGGCGCTGGCCGCGACGTTCGCCGCGTCGTTCGGGTTCATGCTGCCGGTGTCCACGCCGCAGAACGCCGTGGTGTACGGCTCCGGCGCGGTGCCGATCACCAGGATGATCCGGTCGGGTGTCTCGTTCGACGTGCTCGGCGCCGTGCTGATCCTCATCGGGCTGCCGGTCATGGTGGCGCTGCTTGGGATCGCGTGATGCGGCGCGTCGCGGTGATTCCGGGGGACGGCATCGGGCCGGAGGTGATCCACGCCGCCCGGCGGGTGCTCGACGCCGTGTCCGCCGGGCACGGAATCGAACTGTCCTATGTGGAGTTCGACTGGTCCTGCCGGCGATACCTCGAGCAGGGCGCGATGATGCCCGCCGACGGTCTGGACACGCTGCGCCGGTTCGACGCGATCCTGCTCGGCGCGGTGGGCTGGCCGGACGTCGCGGACCACGTATCGTTGTGGGGCCTGCTCATCCCGATCCGGCGGGCGTTCCGGCAGTACGTCAACCTGCGGCCGATCCGGGTGTTCGACGGCGTGGACAGCCCGCTGCGCGACGCCGGCCCGGTCGACCTGGTCGTGGTGCGGGAAAACGTCGAGGGTGAGTACAGCGAGGCGGGCGGGCGGCTCAACCGCGGCTTCCCGGACGAGCTCGCGATCCAGGAGGCGATCTTCACCCGGGCCGGGGTGAGCCGCATCGTCGACTACGCCTTCGAGCTGGCCGGCACCCGCCGCGGCTACCTGACCTCGGCGACGAAGTCCAACGGAATCGTCCACACGCTACCCTTCTGGGACGAGATCGTCGCCGAGCGCGCCGCCGCGTTCCCGGCCGTACGCTGGGACTCCGAACACATCGACGCGCTGGCTGCCAAATTTGTCCTTACCCCACAACGGTTCGACGTCGTCGTAGCCTCGAACCTGTTCGGCGACATCCTCAGCGACCTTGCCGCCGCCGTCGCCGGCAGCATCGGCATCGCCCCATCGGCCAACCTCGACCCCACCCGCACCCACCCCTCGATGTTCGAGCCCGTCCACGGCTCCGCCCCCGACATCGCCGGCCGCGGCATCGCCAACCCGGTGGGCGCGGTATGGTCCGCCGCCCTCATGCTCGACCACCTCGGCCACCCCGCCGCGGCCGCGGCGCTTGTGGCGGCAATCGAGCACACCCTGGCCACCCCCTCCACCCGAACCCCCGACCTCGGCGGCACCGCCTCCACAACCGAAGTCACCGACGCCCTGATCGCCGCCCTGGAAGGCTAGCTCCGGCAAGCTCGCCGAGCGGGACCGACGGCTGTGCCGCGCGCCGCGCGCGGCACAGC
>NZ_DASZCQ010000300.1:0-45488 GCF_035942955.1 Actinophytocola sp.
CGGTCGCACCGCCGACCCCGGGCGCTCCCACCCCGCCGACCTGCGTGCCGGTGTCGGCCGGCTGCGTCACCAGGTCCATCCCCGGCGGCACCGGCAGCGTCCGGGCCCGGCCCAGGCTGTCCACGCTGCTGCGCTGGTAGCCGTCCATCCCGGCCACCGCCTGCTCCCGCGCCGCGCTCGTGTCCCGCACCGCCCTGGCGTGATCCGTCGTGTGCCCGAACGCCCCGGCGAACCGGTCGAATCCGCTCAGCTCCGTCGGCCCGCGCAGCGTCCCCGAGTCCGGCGCGCTGTTGCGGGTGTGCGAGAACGACCCGCTCTGGGTCGACACCCCGGCCGCCGAGTCGCCGACCGGACCCACCGCCTCGTCGGCGTACACCGCCGCGTCCTGGGTCGCCTGCGCGCCCCCCTCGGCCGCCTGCCCCTCCCAGGACACCCCGATCTCCCGCAGCTGCTCCCGCAACACCCGATCGGTCTCCGCCAACCCCGCGGCCAAGCTCACCAGCGCCCGCGCCGCGTTGTGCAGGCTCTCCGACCCCTGCCCATTCCGCAGCCCGTCCACCTGCGTGGCCAGCTCCTCATTCGAATACCCCGCAAAGCGCAGATCGCTGAGCCCGTAATCGCCGTCCATATCCCCGTCCTCACTTCAACGTCTGCAAAGTCTGCACCGCCATCGCCGCCGCAGCCTCGGCGCGCTGGCACAATTGCTCGAGCGTGAGCGATCGACCGCTGTCGTTGTCCGACGAGACCATGAGCTGCTGGCCTTGCGCCACATCGACCGCCGTATCGCATGCCGCCGCATTGCGACCGTTGGATCCCCGGATCCAATACGTTGCGGCCGGAAAATCCGCCACCGAGCGGAGCCACGCCTCGACATTACGGTCACCCGTCAACCAGGCCTCGATACCTTCATTGGTTGCCGCGGTCACCGTGTAGGTAAAATACGGTGGCTCTTGCAACATGTTGAGAACGCACTCCGCCATTCCCTTGTACTGCCGGGAACCGTTGGTGGTCTTGCGCGCCCGATCCATCTTCAGCTCGTCGAGCTGGGCCTTGGTGAACAGCGCGCACGGATCGACACCATCCAGCTTCAGCTCCCTTGGCCGGGGTGGAATGGTCACCGTCGGCGTCCCGCTGGACGGCGGTCCGCTCGACGACGGGCCGCCGGTCTCCGAGACTGGCGCGGTGGTCGAGGCGGGTGCCGCTCGACCTGCCTCTCCCTGCGTGCACCCCGCGGCGAATAGTGCTACCAGTGCCATTGCCGCCAAGCGACTATTCACGCTCGGCCCCAAAAGCGACCGCGATCGCCTCATCGGTGTAACCATAGGCCTTCGCACTGTCCGCGCACTGCCGAGCGAGATTACGTAGACCGTCGATATACGCCTTTATCCGATTGGCGTACGAATCCTCGTTGTAGATGAGCAGGTCATTCCAGGCCGGCGCAATTCGAGTACTGACATCGTCATCGCCCGGCGGCGCGACCTCGAGATCACCGAATGCCGCCCGCAACTTGTCGTCCAGCGCGTCGGCCTGGGTGCTGATGATCTGAGCGGCGGCCAGGACGTTGTCCTTGGTGACGGTGAAGGTGCCTGAGGTCTTGGCCATCGTGGTGTTGTAGGTGTCGACCTGGGCGAACGCCTCCTGGACGCCGCGGCCGATGTCGCCGAGAAGCTCCATCCCCGTTCGCTCTCCCCACTCACTGTGACCGGTCGATCTCGCTTCGTAGGCTACCAATCCGAGGGTATGGCCCACCTCAGTTTGGACGATCCGGGTGGGTGTTCGGTTCCCTCAGCGGGTGGCGGGGATGCCGACGTCACCGCGGACCGCGAGCAGGGCGATGTCGGTGCGGTGGTGGGAGCCGGGCAGGTGGACCTGCGCGACCTTGCGGTAGGCGTCGGCGCGGGCGGACTCCAGGGTGGGGCCGGTGCCGACCACGGAAAGGACGCGGCCGCCGGAGGAGACGATGGCGCCGTCGTCGCGGCGGCGGGTGCCGGCGTGCAGGACGCCGTCGGCCTCGGCGCCGGTGATGACGTCGCCGGTGCGGGGGCGGCCGGGGTAGCCCTCGGCGGCGATGACGACGGTGACGGCGTAGCCGGGGGCCCAGTCCAGCCGACCGTGCGCCGCGAGCGTGCCGGTGGCGGTGGCGTGCAGCAGACCGGCGAGCGGGGTGCGGAGCAGGGCGAGGACGGCCTGGGTCTCGGGGTCGCCGAAACGGCAGTTGAACTCGATGACCTGCGGGCCGGAGGACGTCAACGCCAACCCGGCGTAGAGCAGGCCGGTGAACGGGGTGCCGCGGCGGGCCAACTCGTCGACGACGGGTTGGACGATGCGGTCGACGACCTCGGCCGCCAGATCCGGCGACGCCCAGGGCAGCGGGGCGTAGGCGCCCATGCCGCCGGTGTTCGGGCCGGAGTCGCCGTCGCCGACGCGCTTGAAATCCTGGGCGGGCAGCAGCGGGACGACCGTGCCGCCGTCGACGAGGCAGAACAGGGAGGCTTCCGGACCGTCGAGGTACGACTCGAGCAGCACGGGGTGGCCGGCCTCGAGCAGGGTCATGGCGTGCGCGCGGGCGGCGGCGAGGTCGGGGGTGACGACGACGCCCTTGCCGGCGGCCAGGCCGTCGTCCTTGACCACCCAGGTCGGACCGAACCTGCCGAGCGCGGAGTCCAGGCGGGCCGGGTTGTCGACGATCTCGGCGTGCGCGGTCGGCACGTGCGTGTCGCGCATGATCTCCTTGGCGAACGCCTTGGAGCCCTCGATGCGGGCGGCCGCCGCGGACGGGCCGAAGCAGGCGATGCCGGCGGCGCGGACCGCGTCGGCGGCGCCGGCCACGAGTGGCACCTCCGGGCCGATGACCACCAGGTCGGCCCGCCACTCGCCGGCCAGGGCGGCGACGGACGCGGGCGCGGTCACGTCCACGCCGTAGGACTCGGCGAGCGCCGCGGTGCCGGCGTTGCCCGGCGCGCAGGCCAGCGCGGTCACCGCTGGGTCGTGCGCGAGCCCGAGCAGCAGGGCATGCTCGCGGGCGCCGGACCCGATCACTAGGACACGCACGGTGAACGAGCCTAGATTGCCGGCCCCGGTCAGCCGGCGCCGAGGGCCTGCTTGGCGCCGGGGTGCAGCGGGACCGGGTCGGTCCTGGTGGCGGTGTCCTTGCTGAGCTCCTTGGCCGACGGGTGCACCTTGACCAGGTCGGGCTGCTTGTCGAAGATCAGCTTGGTGATCGCGCAGGCATTGCCGGCCGGGAAGTCCTCGCGGACCAGCAGCACGTTGGGCACGACGATGGTGGGCACCTCGGACGGCAGCGAGTAGGTGGCCGACGGGATGCTGCCCCGGTCGTAGACCGCGTTGATCTTCTTCATGGCGTCCAGCTGCGGCGTGATGTCGATGAACTTGACCTGGTCGCGCTGGGACGTGGTCAGGTCGGTGATCTCCGGGGTGGGCAGGCCACCGGACCAGACCAGCCCGTCGAGCTGGCCGGACTTCATGCCGTCCACGGTCTGCCGCAGCGCGAGTCGCTGGGCGGAGATGTCCTTGGCCGGGTCGAGGCCGGCGGCCTGCAGCAGCCGGTTGGCGATCACCTCGGTGCCGGAGTTCGGCGAGCCGGTGGAGATCTTCTTGCCGCGCATGTCGGCGACGCTGTTGATCCCGCTGCTCGCCCTGACCACCACGTGGGTGTAGTTGGAGTAGATCCGGGCCAGCGCGGTGATCTTCTGCGGCTTGCCGTCGAAGCTGCCCTTGCCCTCGACGGCGTCCGCGGCGGTGTCGGCGAGCGAGAACGCCACGTCGTAGTCGCCGGCGGACAGCTGGCGGATGTTCTGCACGGAGGCGGTTGTCTCGGCCGCGGTGGCCTTGAGCTTGGTGTTGCCGCTGATCAGCTGGGCGAGCCCGCCGCCGAGTGTGTAGTAGACCCCGCCGGTGTTGCCGGTGGCGATGGTGATCCGGCCGTCGCCGGCCTCGCAGGCGACCTGCTGGCCCTGGTTGCCCTGGCCCGGGTTCGACGGGGCGTCGTCGCGCTTGCCGCCGCATCCGGTGGCGATCAGCCCGACGGTCAGCGCGGCGGCCAGACCGGAGCGGAAGCGCGGCCGCAGGGTGGGTGGGCGGCAGTGGCCGCGCGGGAGCGACCAGGTATGCAGTGTGGTCTTACGCGTGCGCACGATTGGTCTCCTTGTCCTGTTCAAGGGTGCGGCCCCGGGTCGCGACGTGCACGACGACCGCGGCCGCGAGGCAGGCGAGGCCGATGCCGACGGTGATCGGCTGGAGGTAGAGGAGCAGCAGCGCGGCCGGCAGGCACAGCGCCCGCTCCGGCCAGTTCGCCGGGCCGAGCAGCCAGCCGCCGGTGACGACGGCCAGCGCCGCGACGCCGAGCGCGGACACCGCGGTCACCCACAGCACGTCGACGGCGCCGCGCTGAAGCAGCAGGGCCGAGCCGTTGTCGGTGAGCACGAACGCGATCGGCACCAGGAACGCCGGCAGGGTGTACTTCCAGGTCTGCCACATGGTCTGCATGACGGAGCCGCCGGTGATCGCGGCCGCGGCGACGGCGGCCAGCGCGGTCGGCGGGGTGACCTCGGACAGCACCGCGTAGTAGAAGATGAACATCGCGGTCTCGGCGGGCTCGACGCCGAGGTCGAGCAGCGCGGGCCCGAGCACCACCCAGGCGATGATGAACGACGCGGTCACCGGGACGGCAAGGCCGAGCACGCTCACCGCGACCGCGGCGAAGATCACGGTCAGCACGAGGACGACGGTGGCGTTGGACGACACCGCACTGGCGAGCTGGACCAGCGAGTCGGCCAGCACCTGGCCGAGCCCGGTCTTGGTGATCACCGACGTGATCACGCCGGCCGCGGCGCACACCGCGATCACCGGCAGGGCGCCGCGGATGCCCTCGGCGAGCGCGTCGGCCAGCGAGCGGATCCAGGTCAGGAGCGCGGCGCCCGGCGCGCCACGGGACTCGACCAGCCGCGCGATCAGGGCGAACAGGGCGGCGACGCCGGAGGCGTAGACCACCGCGCTGAACACCGGGATGTCCAGCGCGAGGAACACCACGATGATCGCCAGCGAGGCGAAGTGGTGGATGCCGCGCTTGAGCACCTGCCAGGTGCTTGGCACGTCGACGTCGACCGCCCGCGCGCCGAACCGCCGCGCGTCGATCTCGACGGCGAGCACGATGCCCAGGTAGTACAGGACCGTGGGGACGATCGCCCACACCATGACGGTGAGGTAGGAGACCTCCAGGTACTGGGCGATGATGAAGGCGGCGGCGCCGAGCGTCGGCGGGGACAGGATCGCGCCGATGCCGGACGCGGCGAGCAGCCCGCCGGCGCTCTCCTTGGGGTAGCCGGCTTTCCGCAGCACCGGCCAGGTGATCGCGCCGAGCGTGACGGTGGTCGCGGTGCCCGAGCCGGACACCGTGCCGAGCAGGAAACCGGACGTCGCCGCGGTCCGCCCCGGCGCGGTGCGGGACTTGCGGAACAGCGCGAAGCTGAAGTCCACGAAGAACTTCCCGGCGCCCGACGAGTTCAGCACGGCGCCGTAGATGGTGAACAGCACGATGTAGGTGGCCGCGACGCCGAGCGGGATGCCGTAGAACCCGCTGGCGTCGTTGAAGAACCCGTTGATGATCTGGCTGTAGTCGAACCCGGCGTGCGCGACGCCCCAGTTCTGCGGCAGGTAGCCGCCGTAGTAGGCGTACCCGATGAACACCAGGCACACGGCGGGAAGCACCAGGCCGGTGGTGCGCCGGGTGGCCTCGATGATCAGCAGCAGCAGCCCGGTGCCGGCCGCTATGTCCATAGTGGACAACTGGCCGCCACGGTCCAGGAAGGCGTTGTAGCCGACCAGGATCGGGTACAGGCCGGCGACGAGGGCCAGCGCGGCGAGCACCCAGTCGGCGATGCCGGGATTGTCGGGCGCGGCCGGGTCGCGGCGGCGGGCCAGCGGCCGATAGCACAGGTAGACCATCGGAAGGGTGAGCCCGAGGAAGATCACCAGGTAGTAGGTCAGGCCCTGGGCCAGCGGCCAGAAGACCTGCCACAGCACGAGCAGGGCGACGGCGATCGCCGCCACCCGGACGAACCGGTCCCAGCGCGGGCCGAGGCGGCGCGCCGGACGCTCCTCGTCGTGCGCGCCGACCGTGTCCATGACGTCCGGCCGCGACGCCAGTTCGCCGGGCCGTGTGCCCTCGATCATCAATCGGCAACCTACCCGTGGCCCCTGTCCCGGAGACTCTTTCGTACGTATCGTCATCGGGCGTTACCGCAACGTGACCTCACGGGAGGGACCTGGAATGCGCGAGAAGATCCTGCGGCTCGCCGTGATCGCGGCCTCGACGCTGGCTCTGGTCGGGGGCGCGTCGGCGGTGATCGCCGAGCCGGCCGCGCCGGACACCGACGAGCGGCACGCGGCCGGACCGCTGGTGATCGGC
Organism: Actinophytocola sp.; assembly: GCF_035942955.1. GTDB lineage: Bacteria > Actinomycetota > Actinomycetes > Mycobacteriales > Pseudonocardiaceae > DASYTH01. Next base: position 6,428 of record NZ_DASZCQ010000300.1, read on the forward strand.
CACCGCGGGGCCTCCGGCTACCGTCCCGAGCACACGCTGGCCTCCTATGAGCTCGCCGCGCGGATGGGCGCCGACTACATCGAGCCCGATCTGGTGATCACCAAGGACGGGGTGCTGATCGCCCGGCACGAGCCGGAGATCGGCGGCACCACCGACGTGGCGGCCCACCCCGAGTTCGCCGCGCGGCGCACCACCAAGAACCTCGACGGCACGCCGACCACCGGCTGGTTCGCCGAGGACTTCACGCTGGCCGAGCTGCGAACGCTGCGCGCGACCGAGCGCATCCCGCAGTTCCGCCAGGAGAACACGATCTTCAACGGCCGCGACCGGGTGCCCACCCTGCAGGAGGTCATCGACCTGGCCAAGCGGCTTTCCCGCGAGCTGCACCGGGAGATCGGGATCTACCCGGAGACCAAGCACCCCACGTACTTCCGCAAGCAGGGCCTGCCGCTTGAGCCGAGGCTGGTGGAGACGCTCGACCGCAACGGGCTCAACCACCGGCGCGCCAAGGTGTTCGTGCAGTCCTTCGAGGTGTCCAACCTCAAGGCGCTCGACCGGCAGCTGCGCGTCCCGCTGGTGCAGCTGACCTCGGCCACCGGCGCCCCGTTCGACTTCGTCGACACCGGGGACCCGCGCACCTACGCCGACCTGGTCACCGCGGCCGGCCTGCGCGAGGTGGCCGGCTACGCCGACGGCCTCGGCCCGGACAAGAACCAGGTCATCCCGCGGGACGCGGCCGGCAACCTGACCGCGCCGACCGCCCTGGTGCGCGACGCCCACGCGGCCGGCCTGCGGGTGCACCCGTACACCTTCCGGGCGGAGAACAACTTCCTGCCGACCAACCTGCGCTCCTCGGCCGTCCTCGCCGACTACGGCAACCTGTTCGCCGAGCTGGAGGCCTTCTTCGCCGCCGGCGTCGACGGGGTGTTCACCGACAACCCGGACATCGGGGTCGCCGCCCGCTGATCCACCGGCCGTCGCCGCGCGTGCGAGGATTTGGGGCGTGCGCTCGGGTTCGGCGTCGTTCGGCGAGGAGCTGCGGGCTCGGCGGGTGCGGGCCCGGCTGACCCAGCAGGAGCTGGCCGACCGGGCCGGCGTGAGCGTGCGCGCGGTGCGGTACATCGAGCAGGGCAAGGTGGCCCGGCCGAGGGCCGACTCGGTGCGGCGGCTGGGCGCGGCGCTCGGGCTGAGCGTCGAGCGGTGGCCGGAGCGGGGCACGGACCGGCTGTGGATCGGGGTGCTCGGCCGGCTCGAGGTGGTGCACGGGGGCCGGCCGGTGGACGGCGGGACGCTCAAGCAGCGGTCCCTGCTCGGCCTGCTCGCGTTGCACGCCAACCAGGTCGTCACCCGGTCGGAGATCATCGACGTGCTGTGGGGGGACGATCCGCCGGACAGCTGCCAGAACCTCGTGCACACCTACGTCTCGCGGCTGCGCAAGGCGATCGCGCCGGGGCCGGTGCCGCTGATCTCCGCGCAGCGCGGCGGCTACCTGCTGGCGGTGCAGGCCGACCAGCTTGACCTGCTGCGGTTCGACCGGCTGCTGGGACGGGCGAGGGAGGCGCCGCCGCGGGCGGCGGTGGGCCTGTACCAGGAGGCACTGCACGGCTGGCGCGGTCCGCTGCTGGCCGACCTGCCCGCCGGGGTGCGGCATCATCCGGCCGCGCTTGCGGTCACCGCGCGCCGGCTGACCACCGCGCTTGACTACGCCGACCTGGCGCTGAGCGTGGGCGCGCCCGGCCAGCAGCTCGTCGAGCAGCTGCGCGCGCTGGCCAGGGAGGAGCCGCTGCACGAGGGCCTGCACGCCCGGTTGATGCTGGCGCTGGCCGGGTCCGGCCAGCAGGCCGCGGCGCTGCGGCTGTTCACCGAGCTGCGCCGGCGGCTCGGCGAGGAGCTGGGGGTCCAGCCGGGGGCCGAGATCCGGGCCGCGCATCTGCGCATCGTCCGGCAGGGCGGGCCGGTGCGGGCGGCCGCGGCGCGGCGGCCGGTGCCGGCGCAGCTGCCCGCCGACGTGGCCGGGTTCGCCGGCCGGTCCGAGGACCTCGACCGGCTCGACCGGCTGCTGCCGCGGGCCGGGCGGGACACCGCGGTGATGATCGCGACGGTCACCGGATCGGCCGGGGTGGGAAAGACGGCGCTGGCCGTGCACTGGGCGCACCGCGTGCGGGACCGGTTCCCCGACGGTCAGCTCTACGTCAACCTGCGCGGCTGCGCCAGCGGTCCGCCGGCCCCGCCGCTCGAGGCGCTGACTCACTTCCTGCGCGCGCTGGGGGTGCCGGCCGAGCGGGTGCCGGTGGACGCCGAGGAGGCCGCCAACCTGTACCGCACCCGGCTGGCCGACCGGCGGACGCTGATCCTGCTGGACGACGCCGCCGGGGCGGAGCAGGTGCGCCCGCTGCTGCCCGGCAGCCCGGGCTGCATGGTGGTGGTGACCAGCCGCGACCGGCTGACCGGCCTGGTGGCCAAGGAGGGCGCCCGGCGGATCGGCCTCGACGTGCTCGACGCCGGCGACTCCCGGGCGCTGCTGGCCGGGATGCTCGGCGACGCCAGGGTGCTGGCCGAGCCGGACGCGGTCGAGGAGCTGGGCCGCATCTGCGCGCACCTGCCGCTGGCGCTGCGGATCGCCGCGGCGAACCTGCTCGCCGCCCCGGCGCGGGGCATCGCCGACTACACCGCCGAGCTGCGCGACCACGGCCGGCTCGGCGGGCTGACCATCGACGGGGAGGACCGGGGCCCGGTGCGGGCCGCGTTCGACCTGTCCTACGCCAGGCTGGAGCCCGGCACGAGGAGACTCTTCCGGCTGCTCGGCCTGGTTCCCGGGCCGGACTTCACGCACGAGGCCGCGGCGGCGCTGGCCGGCGGGTCGATCGAGGACGCCCGGCGGGCGCTCGGCCAGCTCGCCGCCGCCCACCTGGTGCAGCAGCAGGTGGCCGGCCGCTACCAGTTCCACGACCTGCTCCGGGACTACGCCGCCGAGGCGGCCCGCCGGGAGGACGCCGACGAGTGCCACGCGGCCGTGGAACGGTTGCTGGACTTCTACCTGCGCACGGCCGACCAGGCCACGCGCCTGCTCTACCCGCACGTGCTGCGGCTGGCCCGGCCGGCCGCCGAGGGCGGGGCGGGCCCGGCCGAGCCGGCCACCGAGAGCGCGGCCCTCGACTGGCTGGAGGCCGAGCGGGCCAACCTCGTCGCGGCCGCGGTGCCCGGATCCGAGTACGGCGTGCCGAGCTACGCGTGGCGGATCGCCGACACGCTGCGCGGCTACTTCATCAGCCGCGGGCTCGGCGGCGACGGGCTTGCGGTGTGCGCCGCGGCGCTGAGCGCGGCCGAGCGCATGGGCGACGAGGCCGGCGAGGCGTCGGCGCACGACGTGCTCGGGCTGATCCACTACAACCTCGGCGACTTCCGGCTGGCCATGGCGTGTCACACCAACGCCCTGGAGATCAACCGGCGGATCGGCAACCCGAGCGCCGAGGCCAGCTCCCTGCACAACCTCGGCCGGGCGTGCGCGCACCTCGGTCAGCCGGCCCGCGCGGCCCGGTTCCACGAGCGGGCGCTGGAGATCAACCGGCGGATCGGGGACCGGCACGGCGAGGCCATCGCGCTCAACTACATCGGCTCGGCCGCGCTGGTCCTCGGCCAGCCGGACACCGCGTACGCGCACTCCAGCCAGGCCCTGCGGCTGAGCCGGGAGATCGGCGACCGGCACGTCGAGGCCCGGTCGCTCAACAGCCTCGGCCTGATCATGTGGAAGGCGCGCTCGCACGAGGCGGCCGAGCGCTACTTCGCCGAGGCACTGCGGCTGGCTCGGGAGATCGGTTTCTCCTACGCCGAGGCGTCTGTCCTCATCGGACTGTCACGGGTCCGGCGGAGCACCGGCCGGCCCGCCGAGGCGATCGCGCACTGCCAGGAGGCGCTGGCCGTCATGCGCGATCGCGGCATCCACCTGTTCGAGGGCCGGGTGCTGGCCGAGCTGGCCTACGCCCACCTGGAGCTCGGCGAGGTGGAGCAGGCCGCGGCGCACGCTCAGCGCGCGCTGGACGTGGTGCGCCGCCGCCGGCAACGGCTCATCGAGGCCCGCGCCCTGCACGTGCTCGGCCTTGCCTACCGCGCCACCGGCGACACCGACCTGGCCCGCGCGCACTGGCGGGCGGCGCTGACGATCTTCACCGAGATCGGCGCCCCGGAAGAGCACGCGGTGCGCGAGCTGCTCGCGGCGGGCTAGTACCCGGTCCGGAGACGTACGACTCGGGTGCCGGAGCGTACGACTCGCCGGGTCAGGGGGCCAGGTCGTGGCGGACGATGGTCTGGTCGCGGCGGGGACCGACGCCGATGGCGGAGATGCGGGCCCCGGCCAGCTGCTCGAGGCGTTCGACGTAGCGGCGCGCGTTGCCGGGCAGGTCGTCGAAGTGGCGGCACTCGGAGAGGTCCTCCCACCAGCCGGGCAGCTCCTCGTAGACCGGGATGGCGTGGTGCAGGTCGGTTTGGGTCATCGGCATGTCGTCGACCCTTCGTCCGTCCACCTCGTACGCGACGCAGACCGGAACGGTGTCCAATCCGGACAGCACGTCGAGCTTGGTGAGGAAGTAGTCGGTGATCCCGTTGACCCGCGCGGCGTACCGGGCGATCACCGCGTCGAACCAGCCGGTGCGCCGGGGCCGGCCGGTGGTCACGCCGACCTCGCCGCCGGACTTGCGCAGCCGCTCGCCCATCTCGTCGTGCAGCTCGGTGGGGAACGGACCGGAGCCGACCCGGGTGGTGTACGCCTTCAGGATGCCGATCACCGAGTCGATCCGGGTGGGGCCGATGCCGGAGCCGGCGCAGGCGCCGCCCGCGGTCGGGTTGGAGGAGGTGACGAACGGGTAGGTGCCGTGGTCGACGTCGAGCAGGGTGCCCTGCGAGCCTTCCAGCAGCACCATCTCGCCGCGCTCGAGGGCCTGGTTGAGCAGCAGCCGGGTGTCGGCGATGCGGTGGGCGAACTTCTCGCCGTGGGCGAGCATCGCGTCGGACACCTGCACCGGGTCGAGCGCCTTGCGGTTGTAGACCTTGACCAGGATCTGGTTCTTGATGTCCAGGGCCGCCTCGACCTTCTGCCGGAGGATCTTCTCGTCCAGCAGGTCCTGCACGCGGACCCCGACGCGGGCCACCTTGTCCTGGTAGGCCGGGCCGATGCCGCGCCCGGTCGTGCCGATCTTCCGCTTGCCCAGGTAGCGCTCGGTGACCTTGTCGATGGCCACGTGGTACGGCATGAGCAGGTGCGCGTCGGCGGAGATCAGCAGCCGGGTGGTGTCCACGCCGCGGTCCTCCAGCCCGGCCAGCTCGGTGAGCAGCACGCCGGCGTCGACCACCACCCCGTTGCCGATCACGTTCCACACGTGCGGGCTGATGATCCCGGACGGGATCAGGTGCAGCGCGAAGTCCTGGCCGTCCGGCAGCACCACGGTGTGCCCGGCGTTGTTGCCACCCTGGTAGCGCACCACCCACTGGACGCGCTCGCCGAGCAGGTCGGTCGCCTTGCCCTTCCCCTCGTCGCCCCACTGGGCGCCGATGAGCACGATTGCCGGCATGTGACACTCCCCGGTGGACTGGATCGTTCAGGCGATGTGCCGGGGATCGAGCGTAGACCAGGGAGGCGCGGTGGCCGTAGTGGTGTTGGCCTGCGGGATTACCGCCACCCGGCCGGGGTGGCGGGAGGTGCCGGCGATGCCCGGAAAGTCCGACCTCGACCCGCTGCTCGCCACCGCGCCGGACCGGGTGGTGGTGGTCGGCACGGACGCCGACCTGGCCGCGGTGGTGCTGCGGCTGCTGCGCACCGAGCGGCTCGACCGGGCGGTCGGCTTCGTCCCGGCGGATCGGCGGCGCTCCGCGGTGGCCGGCCTGTGGGGCCTGCCGAGGGACGCGCTCGACTTCGCCGTCGACGGCGATCCGGTGCCGATCCCCCTGGTACGCGACGACTCCGGCGGGGTCCTGGTCGGCCGCGGCCGGATCGGACCGGTGGACGGTGAGGCGTACTGCGACGATCAGCTCGCCCTGCGCGGTCGCGCCGCGGCCATCGAGGTCACGCCCGACTCCGGCGGCGGCGTGCACGGCCGGGTGGTCCACGGTGGACTGTTGCGGCGGGTGCGGTCCTACCGGGGCCGGGCCTTCCAGGTCGGCTGCCATCCCACGACGGTCACCTCCGACGGCGTCGAGCATCCCCGGCCGGTACGCCGGTGGACCTGGTACCGGCACACCGAGGACCTGCGTGCAGTCGCCGTGCCCGGGGTGCGGGGCTAGACCGTTCGGCCGCGTTCGAACGTCCGGACCACACGGCAGTCGTCCGCATTCCGTCGGACGTACATCGGGAGATATTGCTCCGTTCACCTCCGTGGCTCAGATTCGTTGGTGATGTTCCAACGTGGTCCCTGCACACGGAGGCAACATGTCGGGGAATGGCGGGCTATCGCCGCATGTCTGTTGCTCATCACAGGTTTCACCGTCGGAATGGTCGGCATCGCCGCCGCCGAGCCGCCGAACATTCCGAGCGAGTCCACCGCCCGGTCCGAGCTGGCCGCATTGCGGGTGGCGCCGGACGGATCGAGCTCAGGGTACTCGCGGGACATGTTCCCGCACTGGAGCACGGTTTCCGGGACCTGCAACACCCGCGAGACCGTGCTCAAGCGGGACGGCACCGGTGTGGTCACCGACTCGGCGTGCGCGGCGGTGTCCGGGCGCTGGTTCAGCCCGTACGACGGCGCCACCTGGAGCCAGGCGTCCGATGTGGACATCGACCACGTCGTGCCGCTGGCCAACGCCTGGCGGACCGGCGCCTCGTCGTGGACGACGGCACGGCGTCAGCAGTTCGCCAACGATCTGTCCAACCCGCAGCTGATCGCGGTGACCGACAACGTCAACCAGTCCAAAGGCGACCAGACGCCGGCCACCTGGAAGCCGCCGCGCACCACGTACTGGTGCACCTACGCGAAGATGTGGACGCACACCAAGTACCGGTACGCGCTCACGATCAACTCGGCGGAGAAGTCGGCGCTGACCGACATGCTCAACCGCTGCTGACTCCTTGCCGGGCTAGGAAAAGCCGAGCTGGGCCGGTGCCTTCGGGTCGGCGTCGGCGAGGAACTGGGTGCAGCGCTCGGCCTCCTCGGGCTCGCCGATCGTCTGCGCGGCGCGGGCGAGGGCGGCCAACGCGCGCAGGAAGCCCTGGTTCGGCCGGTGCTCCCACGGGATCGGGCCGGCGCCGCGCCAGCCGGCGCGGCGCAGCTGGTCAAGGCCGCGGTGGTAGCCGGTGCGGGCGTAGGCGTAGCCGGCGAGGTCCTCGCCCGCGGTCAGCGCGCGCTCGGCCAGCGCGGCCCAGGCCTCGCTGAAGTCGGGCCAGGACCGGGCCACCTCGGCCGGATCCCGGCCGCCGTCCATCGCCGCCTGCGCCTCGGGCCGCTCCGGCAGCCGGGTGGGCTCGGGTCCGAGCAGGTTGGTCATCAGCCGGCCAGCATCCGGCCGGCGGAGCGCAGGTCGTCGCAGGCCTGCGTGACGCGGGTGGCCATGGACTGCTCGGCGGCCTTGAGGTAGCTGCGCGGGTCGTAGGTCTTCTTGTTGCCGACCTCGCCGTCGATCTTGAGCACGCCGTCGTAGTTCTTGAACATGTGGTCGGAGATCGGACGGGTGAACGCGTACTGCGTGTCGGTGTCGATGTTCATCTTGATCACGCCGTAGGACAGCGCCTCGTGGATCTCCTCGAGCAGCGAGCCGGAGCCGCCGTGGAAGACCAGGTCGAACGGCTTGGACCCGGCCGGCATCCCGAGCTTGCCGGCGGCCACCTCCTGGCCCCGCTTGAGCACCTCGGGCCGCAGCTTCACGTTGCCCGGCTTGTACACGCCGTGCACGTTGCCGAACGTGGCGGCCAGGATGTAGCGGCCCTTCTCCCCGGCGCCCAGCGCGTCGATCGTCTTGAGGTAGTCGTCCTCGGTGGTGTACAGCTTCTCGTTGATCTCGTTGGCGACACCGTCCTCCTCGCCGCCGACGACGCCGATCTCCACCTCGAGGATGATCTTCGCCTTGGCGGTGGCGTCAAGCAGCTCGGCGGCGATCTCCAGGTTCTCCTCGAGCGGAACCGCCGAGCCGTCCCACATGTGCGACTGGAACAGCGGCTGACCGCCCGCGGCCACCCGCTCCGCGCTGATCGCCAGCAGCGGCCGGACGAACCCGTCCAGCTTGTCCTTGGGGCAGTGGTCGGTGTGCAGCGCCACGTTCACCGGGTACTTCTCGGCGACCACGTGGGCGAACTCGGCGAGGGCCACCGCGCCGGTGACCATGTCCTTGACCTTGGTGCCGGAGAGGAACTCCGCGCCGCCGGTGGACACCTGGATGATTCCGTCGCTCTCGGCCTCGGCGAACCCGCGCAGCGCGGCGTTGAGCGTCTCGGACGACGTGACGTTGATGGCCGGGTACGCGAACTCGTTCGCCTTGGCCCGGTCCAGCATCTCGGCATAGACCTCGGGTGTGGCGATGGGCATGGGACACGTCCTCCTCGGAGCCGCACGGCGCTGTCGTCTTACAGGATCCTATTAGCCCATGGGTGCAGACTGGAGGTATGGCAACCGCACGCTGGAATGGCAAGGTCATCGCCGAGAGCGACAAAACCACGATCGTGGAGGGCAACCACTACTTCCCGATCGAGTCGGTCCACCAGGAGTACCTCAAGCCCTCCGAGACGCACACCACCTGCCCGTGGAAGGGCGAGGCCAGCTACTACACGCTCGAGGTGGACGGCGACCGCAACGAGGACGCGGCCTGGTACTACCCGGAGCCGAAGCGGGCGGCCGCGCAGATCAAGGACCACGTCGCGTTCTGGCGCGGGGTGGAGGTCACCGCCTGAGGTCGAGCAGCGCGGGCGCCAGGGTCCGGTGCGCAGGCAGGCGCTCGCTGCCGCGGTTGAGCACCTGAACGGCCACGTGGTCGGCGCCGGCCCGGTGGTGCGCGGCGATCCTGGCCCGGATGGCGTCCTCGTCGCCCCAGGCCACCAGGTCGTCGACGAGCCGGTCGCTGCCGCCGTACGCCAGGTCCTCCTCCGCGTAGCCGAGCCGGCGCAGGTTGGTGGTGTAGTTCGGCAGCTGCAGGTACAGCGCCAGGCTCTCGCGCGCGGCGGCGCGGGCCCGGCCGGGGTCGGTCTCCAGCAGCACCTTCTGCTCGGGCGCGAGCAGCCGGTCGGGGCCGAGCACCACCCTGGCCCGCCGGGTGTGCTCCGGGGTGACCAGGTACGGATGCGCGCCCGCGGCGCGCCGCGCGGCCAGGGCCAGCACCCGCGGGCCGAGCGCGGCCAGCACCCGGTGCTCCACCGGCACCCCGCCGGCGTCGAACGCGTCGAGGAACTCGACCAGCCGCCGGTACGGCCAGGCGTACCGGCCGGTCCGCTCGTGGTGCCCGGCGCCGATGCCGAGCAGGAACCGGCCGGGATGGGCCGCGGTCAACCGGTGGTAGGCCGCCACGAGCGTCTCGGGCGGGTCGTTCCACACGTTCGCGATGCCGGTGGCGATCGGCATCCGCTTGGTGGCCTCGAGCAGCTCCTCGATCTGCCGCAGCTCACCGCCGGGCGAGCCACCCAGCCAGAACGCGCCGAAGCCCAGATCCTCCAGCTCGGCCGCCACCTCCGGCAGCGCCCCGTGGGCCCATGCCCGCGGGACCGTCCACACCCCGATCCCACCGATCTCGATCGCCATGTCGGTGGCAACCCGTTGGGCGCCCCATCTAGTCCCGATCAGGCGATCGGGGTGCCGACCCGTTGCACCCGTTGGGTTCCGGCGCGCACCCGGTAGGAGCGGGCGTAGCTGAGCGCGCTGGCCGCGTCGGCCCGGTTGGCCAGGAAGTACCAGTCCATCTGCACCGCGGCCGGGGTCACCTCGAGCACCGCGGCGCCGTGCGAGTCGTACTCCACCCAGCGCACGTGCCGGTTGAGAGCCATGAGCGCGGTCTCCACGGCGGGTGAGACCGTGCGCGGCGGCACGCCGAGCAGGTCGTCGAGGTTGTCCGAGGTGACCGAGGTGGTCACCAGCTCGGTGGCCAGCGACGGCGACAGCAACGGGTAGAGCGCGGCGTCCCACGGCAGGTCGCAGGCCCAGGAGGAGTGGATGTCGCCGGTGAGGAACACGGTGTCGCGCACGCCGTTGTCGCGCAGGGCGCGCAGCACCCGGCGGCGGTCGGCGGTGTAGCCGTCCCACTGGTCGGTGAATACCGCGCCACCCTCCTCGGGCAGGCCCAGCAGCTTGAGCAGCGGCCCGGTCAGCTCGGCCGGCAGCGGCGGGACCAGCACCGGGGAGATCATCACCGGGTTGCCGACCAGCTTCCACTGCGCCGCGCTGCCGATCAGCCCGCTGGTCAGCCAGCTCAGCTGCTCGACGCCGGTGATCGTCCTATTGGGATCGTCCACCCTCGCCGGACAGCGCGCTCACCTGCTGGGAGCGGTAGCTGCGCAGGTCGAGCATGGACAGCTCGGCCAGCCGGCCGAACCGCAGTCTCCGATAAAGCGGCCGGTCGCCGGCGTTGCGCACCGGCATCCACTCGAAGTACGCCCGGTTGGCGATGGCCCGCCGGTCCACCCAGGAACCCTCACCCGGCTGGTGGTTCTCCGCGCCACCCGACCAGGCGTCATTAGCGGCCTCATGATCGTCCCAGGTGACGATCCACGGGCAGGCGGCGTGCAGCCGCTGCAGGTCCGGGTCGGACTTGTACTGGGCGTGCCGGGTCCGGTAGTCGGCGAGCGTGAGCATCTCGGCGGCCGGCGCGTGCGGGCGGACCGTGCTGCCCACCGGGAACTCGCCGGGCGCGTACTCGTAGAGGTAGTCGCCGAGGTGCACGACCGCGTCGAGGTCGCCGCGCTCGGCGAGGTGGCGGTAGGCGGCGAAGTACCCGGCCTGCCAGTTCGAGCAGGAGACCACGCCGAAGCGCAGCCGCGGCACGGCGGCGTCGGTGGCCGGCGCGGTCCGCGTGGCGCCGACCGCGGAGACGGCGTCGCCGAGCCGGAACCGGTAGTAGTACACAGTGGACGGTGCGAGGCCGGTGGCGTCCACCTTGACGGTGTGGTCGCGTTCCGGGCCGGTGGTGGCCGTGCCGGCGCCGACCACCGCGGCGAACGCCGGATCGGTGGCGACCTCCCAGACCACGTCGACGGTCGGACCCTGGCCGGAGCCGGGCAGCGCATCCGGGGTCGGCGTCACCCTCGTCCACAGCAGCACGGCGTCCGGAAGTGGATCACCGGAGGCGACGCCGTGCGCGAAGACCGGATCGGCCGGGCTGGCCGCCGCGGAGCCGAGGCCGCCGGCGGCGACGGCCCCGACGGCGCCGGCGGTGACGGTGGCGCCCGTGGCGCGGAGCAGGGTGCGGCGATCAAGAACGGGAGTCACGGTCGGAGATCGTGGCGTACCCCAGCGTCAACGCGCCAGGTTCGATCGGCTGAACCTCGCGGTACGGTCCGGCATGATCGGCCCGGCGCCCGGGCCGCCGCGCGCGGCCGGGACCGAAGGACTGCGCTATAAACGCACCATGTCGCGACGCGCAGAGATCAGAATGACGCCCGAGGAGGTCAAGGCCTTCCTTGAGTCCCAACGCACCGCGCACGTCGCGACCATCGGGCCCAACGGCCGGCCGCACCTGGTTCCGGTGTTCTACGTGACCCGCGGCGAGGCCGTGGCCACCTGGACGTACGCCAAGTCGCAGAAGGTGCAGAACCTGCGCCGGCAGCCCGAGGCGACGGTGCTGGTCGAGTCCGGCGAGGAGTACGCCGAGCTGCGCGGCGTCTCCATGGAGTGCGACGTGGAGATCCTCACCGACACCGAGCAGATCGCCGCGATCGGCCAGGAGCTCACCCGTCAGATGATCGACGACGCCGAGGTGGCCACGTCGGCGAGCCAGTTCGTCCGGGCCCAGGCGGAAAAGCGGGTCGGCCTGGTGTTCACCCCGACCAAGGTGATCAGCTGGGATCACGCCAAGCTGGGCGGAACCTACTGAGTGGCCCAGGGCCCGAGCGTGATCTTCCACTCGCGCACGACGCGCTCGGCCGCAATGCCCTCCGTGGTGTAGGGATCCTCGGCGAGCAGGCGGTCCAGCTCGTCGGCGTCGGCGACCCGGTACACGGCCAAGCCCGACTTGTCGTCGGCGAACGGCCCGCCCGCGAGCACCTTGCCCTCGTCGGCCAGGCGGCCGAGGTAGTCCCGGTGGCCGGGCCGGACCGCCGCCAGCCGGTCCCGGTCCTCGGTGTAGCGGGTCTCCACGGTGAACCAGGTCATGGGCAACCTCCCTGCTCCCCGGTAACCTCCAGACGTGGCAGGGGATGGTACAGACCGCAGTGAGGGCAGCGCGGAACGCAGCGTGGAGCGCACGCTGTCCCGGTTACACGCCATCGACACCGGCAACGTGCCCGCGGTCGCGCCCCAGGCCCCGCTGACCCTCGAGGACCTCTACCGCACACACCGGATGCGGCTGATCCGGCTGGCGCTGCTGCTGGTCGACGAGCCGGCGACGGCCGAGGACGTGGTCCAGGAGGCGTTCACCGGCCTGCACCGGCACTGGCACAACCTGCGCGACGCCGCCGCGGCCGTCGGCTACCTGCGCACCGCCGTGGTGAACGGGTCGCGCAGCGTGCTGCGCAGGCGGAAGACCGCGCGCGACTACAACCCGCCGCACGCCGTGAACGCCCGCTCGGCGGAAAGCCTTGCCATGCTGACGGCCGAGCACCAGTCGGTCGTTCGGGCGCTGTCGCACCTCCCGCCGCGCCAACGCGAGGTGCTCGTGCTGCGCTACTACGGCAACCTCACCGAGGCCGAGATCGCCGAGGCCGCCGGTATCTCCAAGGGCACGGTCAAGTCGACGGCGTCCCGCGCCCTCGAAGCCCTACAGAAGATCATGAACTCCCCGCACTAGCCCCGCTCAACCCGCCCACCCACCCCGCTCGACCCGCTATGGTATAGACCAATGGGCCCGAGGGCCCTCTAGCGACGGTCTGAACGTGGGTGCGGCATGACGGGACAGTTGATCGCCGGGGGCAGGGTGGTGACCGCCGGGGGCGTCCTCGATCCTGGGTGGGTCCTGGTCGAGAACGGCTCGATCGGCGCGCTGGGCACGGGGGCGCCGCCGGACGGCGGTCCGACGATGGAAGTGGACGCGACCGGGCGGTGGGTGGTCCCCGGGTTCGTGGACATCCACTGCCACGGCGGCGGGGGCGAGTCGTTCACCGACACCGACCCCGCGCGGGTCCGCCGGGCGGTCATGGCGCACCGCCGGCACGGCACCACGACGATGCTGGCCAGCCTGGTGTCCCGGCCGATTCCCGAGCTGGTCAACCAGGTCGCGGTGCTGGCCGAGCTGACCGGCGACGGCCTGCTCACCGGGATCCACCTGGAGGGGCCGTTCCTGTCCGCGGCCCGGTGCGGCGCCCATGATCCGTCGGTGCTGCGGCCCCCGGACGCCGACTCGGTGGGCGCGCTGCTGGCCGCCGGCAAGGGCGCGATCCGGATGGTCACCGTCGCCCCCGAGCTGGACGGCGCGCTGCTGGCGGTGAAGCGCCTGGTCGGCGACGGCGTGCTGGCCGCGATCGGGCACACCGACGCCACCGAGGCGCAGGTGCTGCCGGCGATCGAGGCCGGGGCGACCGTGGCCACGCACCTGTTCAACGGCATGCGGCCGCTGCACCACCGCGAGCCCGGCCCGATCGGCACGCTGCTCAACGACGAGCGGGTCACCGTGGAGCTGATCTGCGACCTGGTGCACGTGCACCCCAGCGTGATCCGGATGGCGGCGCGGCACGCCGGGCCCGAACGGACCGTGCTGATCACCGACGCGATCGCCGCGGCCGGGGTCGGCGACGGGGTGTACGACGTCGGCGGCCTGGCCGTCACGGTCACCGACGGGGTGCCCACGCTGGCCGGGGGCGCCTCGCTGGCCGGTAGCACGCTCACCATGGACGCGGCGTTCCGCAACCTGGTGCGCGGGTGCGGGCTGGGCATGCTGGAGGCGGTGGCGGCCACGTCGACCCGGCCCGCCGAGTTGCTCGGCCTGTCCAAGGTGACCGGGCAGCTTGCCGAGGGGCTGGCCGCCGACCTGGTGATCATGGACGAGAGCCTGCGGCCGGCCGCGGTGATGTACCGGGGTGAGTGGGTCGAGGACTAACGTCATCCACGTGGGCGACGAGGATCCGGAGCGGCTGATCGCCGAGGCGCTGCGCGCGCAGGCGTCGCGCACGCCGCTGCCGGACGCCGAGGCCACCCAGGTGCGCGCGGCGCCGGGGCTCGGGCTGGCGGGCAGCGGCTACGGGTTGCTGTCCGGCAGCGATCTGCCCCTGGTTCCGCCGCCGGCGCCGGCGCCGGCCGGGCAGGCGACCAGGAGGCTCGAGCCCGACCGGCGGGTGTCCGTGCTGGCGATCCTGCTGCTGGCGGCCGTGCTGGGGCTGGCGGCGGGAGCCGTGGCCGGACTGCTCACGCTGCTGTGAACCAGCCGTTTGTTACGTTCTCCGGGTGACGCACGCGCTTTCGGTGACCGCGATGTCGATCCTGCCGTCCTGGCTGGACCCCGAGGTGATCCTGCGCGGCCTCGGGCCGTACCTGCTTCCGGTGCTGTGCCTGATCATCTTCGCCGAGTGCGGCCTGCTCCTCGGGTTCTTCCTGCCCGGCGACTCCCTGCTGTTCACCGCGGGCCTGTTCGTGGCCAAGGACTGGATCCCGACCTCGCTGTGGCTGCTGTGCGTGCTGCTCACGGTCTGCGCGTTCGCCGGCAACGTGTGCGGCTACTGGATCGGCGCCAAGATCGGCCCGGCGCTGTTCAACAAGCCGGACTCCCGGTTGTTCAAGCGGGAGCACGTGGACAAGACGCACGAGTTCTTCGAGCGGTACGGGGCGCGGGCGATCGTGCTCGCCCGGTTCGTGCCGATCGTGCGCACGTTCATCACGGCCATCGCCGGCGTCGGCCGGATGGATCCCCGCAAGTACTTCGTGTACTCGGCGATCGGCGGCGTGCTGTGGGCCAGCGGGGTCACCGTGCTCGGCTACTTCCTCGGCCAGATCCCGTTCGTGCACGAGAACATCGAGGCGATCCTGGTGCTCGTCGTGGCGATCTCGCTGATCCCGATCGCCATCGAGATGGTCAGGGCGCGGCGAGCGAGAACATCGAGCCGGGATTGAACAGGTTGCCGGGGTCGAGCGCGGCCTTGATCGCGCGGTGCACGCGCAGGCCGACCGGGCCGATCTCCCTGGCCAGCCACTCGCGCTTGATCTTGCCGACGCCGTGCTCGCCGGTGACCGTGCCGCCGAGGCCGAGGCCCACCTCGAGGATGTCGTCGAACGCCTGGTGCGCGCGGGCGAACTCGGACTCCGACGTCGGGTCGTAGACGATCGTCGGGTGCATGTTGCCGTCGCCGGCGTGCCCGACCACCGCGATGCGCAGCCCGACCTCCTTGCTGATCCGCTCGCAGCCGGAGATCAGCTCGGCGATCCTGGTGCGCGGCACGCACACGTCGTCGGTCAGCCAGGCGCCGTAGACCTCAAGCGCCATCAGCACCGCCCGCCGGGCCTTGAGCAGCATCTGACCCTCGGCCAGGTCGTACGTGGTGTGCACCAGCTCCGCACCGGTGTCGGCGCACACCTGCTCGATCGCCGACAGCTCCCGCCGTGCCGCCTCGCCGCCGGAGTCGGACTGGCAGATCAGCAGTGCGGCGCAACCCTTTCCGGCGCCCAGCTCGGTCTTGAGGTACTCCTCGACGGCGGTGATCGAGGCGGCGTCCATGATCTCCATCAGGGACGGCACGATCCCCTCGCGAACCACCCGGCTGACCGCCGCGCCGGCGGCGCTGACCGAGCCGAACGCGGCCACCATCGTGCCCGGCGCCTGCGGCAGCGGGCGCAGCGCCAGCGTCGCCTGGGTGATCACGCCGAGGGTGCCCTCGCTGCCGATGAACAGCTTGGTCAGGTCGTAGCCGGCGACCCCCTTGACCGTGCGCCGGCCGGTCTTGAGCAGCTCCCCGTCGGCGAGCACGACCTCAAGGCCCAGCACCGAGTCCGTGGTGACGCCGTACTTCACGCAGCACAGCCCGCCGGCGTTGGTGGACAGGTTGCCGCCGATCGTGCACCAGTCGTAGCTCGACGGGTCGGGCGGGTAGAACAGCCCGTGCTTCTCCACGGCGTTGCGCAGGTCGAGGTTGACCACGCCGGGCTGCACGACCGCGAGCCGGTTGTCCGGGTCCACCTCGACGATCTCGTTCATCCGGGTGGTCACCAGGACCACGCAGCCGTCGATGGCGTTGGCCGCGCCGGACAGCCCGCTGCCCGCGCCGCGCGGCACGATCGGCACGCCGGCCGCCGCGCAGGCCCGCACCACCTCCTGGACCTGCGCCGCGTCCCCGGGCAGCACCACGGCAAGCGGTGCGCCGTGCGGGGCCAGCGGCATCATGTCGCGCCGGTAGCTGTCCGTCACGTCGGGATCGACGAGCACCGCGTCGTCGCCGACCGCCGAGCGAAGCCGGGCCAACAGCCCGTTGTCGGTGCCCACAATCGAACCGTAGCCCTTCCTTGAGCTGGAGTTGAACGCCCTTGGACAGAATCCCGACCGTCCTTGCAGCAAGGCGATGGCCAATCGCAGCCGAACCGACATCCGGGTGACCTACATTCGTTGACATTCCGTCAACGAGGACCGGGTCGGAAGGGCGGTGTGCGGAGATGACCCTGGCACACACGACCGTGGCGTCCGCGGCGCCCGCGCGCCTGCCGGTTCCGGCCACGCCGAGCGTGCAGAGCCGAGCGCTGGCGCAGCTGCTGATGAACAGCCTGCGGCGGGTCGGGGACGTGGCCCGGCTGCAGAACGTCCTCTACCGGCGCCTGGTGCGCGAGGTGTTCGACCTGGTCGGCTACACGCCGCTGGCCAGGGGCACCCGGGTGCACGCGATCACCGGGGACGGCGTGCGCGGCCTGTGGATCGCCGCCCGCAACGCCGACGAGACCGCCGGCGCGATCCTCTACCTGCACGGCGGCGGGTTCGTCTTCGGCGGCCCGCGCACCCACCGCCACCTGGTCGCCGCCCTGTCCGCGGCATGCGGCCGGCCCGCCCTGCTGCTGAACTACCGCCGGGCGCCCGAGCACCCGTTCCCGGCCGCCGCCGACGACGCCCTCTCCGGCTTCCGGTGGCTGCTCGACCAGGGCTTCCCGGCCGGCCGGATCGCGGTGATCGGCGACTCCGCCGGCGGTCACCTGGCCGCCGGCCTGCTGGCCGACCTGCACCGCAAGCGGCGGCCGATGCCCGCGGCCGCGGTGCTGTTCTCCCCGTTCCTCGACCTCACCGGCGCCGAGCTGGACGCAAGGGACGCCGCCCGGCGGGACCCGTTCGTGCCGCCGGCACGGGCCCGCGAATGCGGCCTCGCCTACGCCGGCAAGCTGGACTTCGGCCACAGACGGCTGGACGTGCTGCGCGGCGACAAGCGCCGCTGGCCGCCGATCCTGGTCCAGGTGGGCGACACCGAATGCCTGCTCGGCGACTCCGAGCGGCTGGCCGAGGCGGTCAACGCCGCCGGCGGCCACTGCGAGTTGCAGGTATGGCCCGGTCAGGTGCACGTGTTCCAGGCGTTCTACCCGCTGATTCCCGAGGGCCGCCGTGCCATTCGCGACGTGGCCGCCTTCCTCCGGCAGGTAACCGCCGAGCCGGTCGCGGCGACCGCTTAGCGGCTTACCGTCCCGCCGCGGAACGGGGCCACGTACGCTACCCCGGTGACCCTGGAGCTGGCCGAGTCGAATGCGCTGGCGACCGGCGTGCTCGGCACCGCCGGTCCGGTGATGGTGTGGGCGATCGTGCTTGGCTTCGTGTTCGCCGAGTGCGCGTTCATCATCGGCCTGTTCCTCCCCGGCGACTCGCTGCTGTTCGCCGCCGGCGTGGTGCTCGCCCAACATGATCACGAGGGGAACGCCTGGGCGCTGTCGGTCGTCGCCACGGCCGCGGCCATCGTCGGCAACATGCTCGGCTACTACATCGGCCACAGGACCGGGCACGCGATCATCGCCCGGCGCGGCGGGCGGGTGCTCAACCACGAGAACCTGGACCGGGCCAGGTGCTTCCTCGACCGCCGCGGGTTCTGGGCGATCGTGCTGGCCAGGTGGATCCCGTGGATCCGCACGCTGGCCCCGATGATCGCCGGCGCCGCCCGGATGGACTCGCGCCGGTTCCTGCTGGCCACGTCGTTCGGCGGGGTCGCCTGGGTGCCGACGCTGGTGCTGCTCGGCTACTACGGGGCGGGGCTGGTCGGCGGCCTGCCGTGGCTCAAGACGGTGGCGCTGTGGGGCAGCGTCGCCTTCTTCGTGGTCGGCACGGTGTACGGGATCTGGCGCTACCGGCAGGAGATGCACCGCCCGCCGGAGCGGATCGAGGTCGGCGTCGGCGTCCGCGTCGGGGTCAACTAGCCTTCTCCGCCCAGAGCACGAGCTGGATGCCGTCCGGGTCGCGGAGCGCGATCACCTCGGCGCCCGGCGCCGTCGGCTCCTCGGCGATCGGCGAGAACGTCACGCCGTGCTCCTCCAGCCGGTTCGTCCACTCCTTCAACGAGTCCACACCGGGCACGGAGAACGTCAGGTGATCGAGGCCGGGTCTGCGCTCGTCGAACAGGGCGCCGCCGGCCACCGGATGCTGCACAAGGGTCAGCGTGATGCCGAACCCCGGGCCGCGCAGGAACACCTTGCGCAGGCCGTGCTCACCGTCGTCCCTGCCGATCGTGCTGAACCCGAGCACCCGTTCGTACCAGGGAACGCTGCGGTCCACATCGGTCACGGTGAGGGCGACATGGTGCACGCCGGTGAGGTCGGGCATGGCGCGTCCTCTCGGTATTCGAAGGACCATTCGGGGCAGGAGACTCCGCCATACTGCCGCAGTCGGCCCGACCCGACCGGAGCCGTTACGGGATCTTTCGCAGGACGAGATCGGAACTGTGCGCGGTCGGGTTGACACGGTCGGCATTAGCCTGGTCGGACCCGAGCGCGCGGCCCCTTGCCGCCTCAAGCGACCGGCCGAACGCCCGGTGCCGCTCGATCAGCCGGCGGATGCGCAGGTCCTCGTCGGGCGCGAGGAACCACACCTCGTCAAGCAGCGGCCGCACCCGCGACCACGGCGGATCGGGCAGCAGCAGGTAGTTTCCCTCGGTGATCACCAGCGGGACCTCCGGCGGCACCGGCACCGCGCAGGCGATCGGCTCCTCGATCTCGCGGCGGAACTCGGGCGCGTACACCACCTCGCCGGCCCGGTGCGCGCGCAGCCGGGCGAGCAGGTGCACGTAGCCGGCCGCGTCGAAGGTATCCGGGGCGCCCTTGCGCTCCGCCCGCCCGAGCCGGTTCAGCTCCACCTGCGCCAGGTGGAAGCCGTCCATCCCGACGTACACCGCCGGCTCGCCGAGCGCGTCGACCAGCCGCTGCGCCAGCGTGGACTTGCCGGCGCCGGGCGGCCCGCAGAGGCCGAGCAGGTGCCGCTCACCCGGCACGGCCAGCCGCCGCGCCCTGGCCACCAGATCGTCGAACGAGGTCATCGGCCACCGGAGATGTTCAGCACCGCGCCGGTGACGTAGGACGCCGAAGGCGAGAGCAGCCAGAGGATCCCCTCGGCGATCTCCACCGGCTGGCCGGGCCGGCCCATCGGGATCAGCTGCGCCAGCCGGCTCGGCCGGTCCGGCAGCCCGGCCGCGGCGTGCAGGTCGGTCTCGACCACGCCCGGGGACACCGCGTTCACCCGGATCCCTTCGGTACCAACCTCTTTGGCCAGCCCCACGGTCATCGTCTCCACCGCGGCCTTGCTGCCCGCGTACATCACCCACTCGCCGGGGCCACCGAGCCGCGCGGCCGCCGAGGAGACGTTGACGATCGCGCCGCCGGGGCCGCCGTACCGGATGGACATCCGCCGCACCGCCGCCCTCGCGCACAGGAACACCCCGGTGACGTTGACGTCGAGCATCCGCCGCACGACGTCGACGTCCTGCTCGTCGAGCCGGCCGGGCGTGTTGCCGGTGATCCCGGCGTTGTTCACCAGCCCGGCAAGGACACCGAGCTCGTCGGCCGCCTTGAACAGCCGGTCCACCTCCGCCTCGTCCGCCACGTCCGCGCCCACCGCGACCGCGCGCCCGCCCGCCGCCTCGATCTCGGCCACGACACCGTCCGCCGCCGCCCGGTCGGCCGCGTAGTTGACCACCACGTCGTACCCGGCCGCCCCGGCCAGCCGGCACACTGCGGCGCCGATCCCCCGCCCGCCGCCGGTCACCACTACGACACCGTTGCGCACCTACGCATCATGCCGTTCCAGGGCCGCGGCGGCCTCGAGCAGCATCCAGCCGGAGAGCTGGATCGACAGGTCGCGCTCGAGCCGGGGGTCGCGGGCCGAGCGCGGGCTGACCGCCGGCTGCGACCACTCCGGGCCGAACAGCGGCCCGCCGCGGGCCAGCGCCCGGTTGCGCCAGGCGGACTCCGCGGAGGACCGCACCAGCCCGGCCGCCAGCTCGGCGCCGGACCCGGTCAGCCGCAAGGCCGCAAGGGCCAGGTACCGCGCCAGGATCCCGGCGAACAGGCCGCCGTCGCCCGCGCCCTGCCCGGGAAGCACGCCGTCCTCGGCGATCCGCCTGGCCACCGCGACGACCGTCCGCTCGGCCCGCCGCGCCCACTCGCCGGTCGGGTCGCCCTCGATCAGCTCGACGCAGGCGCCGAGGAACACGCCCTGGCAGTAGGTGTAGATAACCTGCACGACCTCCCGGATCGAGCCGTCCTCGTTGACGTACAGCCCGTCCCACAGCAGGTCGGTCCTGGGGTCGCGCAGCTGCTGGTCCATCCACTCGGCCATCGCGCGCGCCCGCTGCAGGTCGGCCCGCTCGCCGCCGACCCGCGACCACCTGGCCAGCAGGATCGCCGCGGGACCGTTGGCCGGCACGTTCTTGAAGCTGTCCCGGCGCCGCCACCAGATCCCGCCGCCGCCGTGGTCGGTCCAGCCGTCCCGCAGCCGGGCGGCGATCCGCACCATCGCGCGGTCCACCGGCAGGTCGACCACCTCCGACGCGCGCAGCAGCGCGAGCCCCAGCCAGGCGATGTCGTCGTAGTAGCTGTTGGTCCATGAGCCGATGTTGCGCATCCGGATCCCGCGGGCCAGCCGCGTGATGGACGCGGCGCGCGCCGAGCTCGGCTGCCGGAGCTGGGCGTCGACCAGGCAGTCCAGCAGGTGCGCCTGCCACCAGTAGTTCCAGTGCAGGTGCAGCCGCTGCCCAAGGCTCGCCGGCCAGCCGGCCCTGGCCAGCGCGGTTCGCGGCACCGCCCAGACCCGGCGCAGGTGCCGGGCCACCACGGCCTGCTCGGCGACGGCCGCCCGCGCCGCCCACAGCGTCGGCGACTGCTCGGGGTCGGCGGTGCCCTCCGCGGGCTCGGTGCCTCGTGTCACGACATCCATCGTGCGCGCTGGATCGTTCCGGACGCCTGAGGCACACCGCGAATGTCACCGGGCTGTGTCAAGGTGGACCTCATGACCACCACCGCGCACGTCACGTGTCCCCTGTGCGAAGCCACCTGCGGGCTGGCGGTGACCATGGAGGGCGACCGGGTCGTCGGGGTGCGCGGTGACGCCGACGACGTCTTCTCGCACGGCTTCATCTGCCCCAAGGGCGCCTCGCTCGGGGCCCTGCACCACGACCCCGACCGGCTGCGCGAGCCGATGGTCAAGCGCGGCGGCGAGTGGGTCGCGGTGGGCTGGGACGAGGCGTTCGCCGAGATCGACGCCCGGCTGCGGCCGATCATGGACGAGCACAGCCGGGACGCGGTGGCGGTCTACGCCGGCAACCCCTCCGTGCACAACACGTCGACCGCGCTGTACGGCCCGGTGCTGTTCAAGGCCTTGGGCACCAAGAACTTCTACACCGCGAGCACGGTCGACCAGCTGCCAAAGCACTTCTCCGCCGGCTACCTGTTCGGCCATGTGCTGAGCATCCCGGTGCCGGACCTCGACCGGACCGGGCACCTGCTGATGCTGGGCGCGAACCCGTTGGTGTCCAACGGAAGCCTGATGACCGTGCCGGACGCGCGGGGCCGGCTGCGGGCGATCCGGGAGCGCGGCGGGAAGATCGTGGTGGTCGACCCGAAGCGCTCGCGGACCGCGGAGCTGGCCGACGAGCACCATGCGATCCGGCCGGGGACCGACGCCCTGCTGCTGTTCGCCATGGTCCGGGTGCTGTTCGCCGACGGCCTGGTCGATCTCGGCCGCCTCGCCGACCACGTGACCGGGGTGGACGTGGTCCGGGAGCTGGCCGAGCCGTTCACCCCGGAGGCGGTCGCGCCGGTCACCGGGCTGGACGCCGGCGAGATCCGGCGGATGGCCCGCGAGCTGGCCGCCGCGGAGCGGGCCGTGGTGTACGGCCGGATCGGCACCACCACGCAGGCGTTCGGCACGCTGGCCAGCTGGCTGGTGGACGTGCTCAACGTGCTCACCGGCAACCTGGACCGGGCGGGCGGCGCGATGTTCCCGCTGGCCGCCGCCGGCCAGACGAACGCCAAACCCGGGCGCCGCAAGGGGTTCACGCACGGCCGGTGGCGCAGCCGGGTGCGCGGCCTGCCCGAGGTGATCGGCGAGCTCCCGGTGGCCACGCTCGCCGACGAGATCCTCACCCCGGGCGAGGGCCAGGTGCGGGCGCTGATCACGGTGTGCGGCAACCCGTGCCTGAGCACCCCCAACGCCGGCCGGCTCACCGAGGCGTTGCGGCAGCTGGACTTCATGGTGTCGCTGGACATCTACCTCAACGAGACCACCCGGCACGCCGACGTGATCCTGCCGGGGCCGACCGCGCTTGAGCGCCCGCACTACGACATCGCGCTCTACCAGCTCGCGGTGCGCAACGTGGCCAACTGGACCCCGGCCGCGCTGCCCACCGAGCTGCCGCAGGAGTGGCAGACCCTGCTGCGGCTGACCGGGATCGTCACCGGCCAGGGCCCCGACGCCGACGTCGCCGCGCTCGACGACTTCGTGGCCGGGCAGATCGCCGCGCGCTACGGCACCGACGCCGCGCTCGCCGCGGGCCGCACCGGACCGGCCCGGCTGATCGACCTGATGCTGCGCGCCGGCCCGTACGACCTCACGCTGGCCGACCTCGAGGCCGCGCCGCACGGCGTCGACCTCGGGCCGCTGCGGCCGCGGGTCCCGGACGTGCTCGGCACGCCAAGCGGCCTGATCGAGCTGGCCCCCGAGCCGATCACGGCCGACGTGCCGCGGCTGCGCGCCGAGCTCGACCGCGCGCCCGACGGGGCGCTGCTGCTCATCGGCCGCCGCCAGCTCGGCTCCAACAACTCCTGGATGCACAACCTGGAACCCTTGGTGCGCGGGCAGAATCGGTGCACCGCCCAGGTCCACCCGGACGACGCCGCCCGCCTCGGCCTCGTCGACGGCGGCCTGGCCATCGTTCGCTCCCGGGCCGGCAAGGTGGAGATCCCCGTCGAGATCACCGACGCCATCCGCCCCGGCGTGGTCAGCATCCCGCACGGCTGGGGCCACGACGTCGACGGCATCCGCGCCTCGGTCGCCGCCGCCCACCCCGGCGCCAACACCAACCTCCTCGCCGACGACACCCTCCTCGACGCCCCCTCCGGAACCTCCGTCCTCAACGGCATCCCCATCGAGGTCGAGCCGGCAAGGGCGGTCGGCAGGCAGTAGCCCGCACCGTCCAAAGTCGTCCAAGAATTGTCCTTTTCGGTGCTCGTGGGTTTAGTTACAGTGCGACCCGACCATGTGACGAACGCGCCCACCTTCGGTATGCGTATCGGGTCGTGACGCCCGGGAAGCTGGGACATCGGTCCCCTGGCTCCCGGGATTCCGGGCGGGAGAGGCTCTACGCCGCAAGGCCTCATCCACCCAACCCACAAAGGAGTGACCAATGTCCGGACCGAACGGTGACCGGGGGCAACAATGGATACATCCCATCCTCGGGGATCTGACCGTCTGGTACTCGACATTCGAGAAGTACGCGGCCGCGGCGGCGGTGAATGGCGCCGATTTCCACGGGGCGCATGTCGAGGCGCCGGCCACCCTGGACCGCGTGTGGCAGATTCTCCAGGATCACGCGGCTGAAATCGAGGCGCAGCCGCCGCACACGGTGGAGCAGCTGCAGTCCATTCTCGAAGGGAAGGTGCCGGTCGGCCCGTACCATGAGGGATCCATCTGCCACATGATCTGGCACTGGATTCACGGAGACCACGACTAACCACTGCGGCGAGACCTCGACTTCGAGGGGGGCGGATGTATTCCAACACGAAAGCCGCGGTGCGAAGGCTGCGGTTCGACGGGGAAGTCGTGGTCTCTCGCCTCCTCGCGTCGGTGGCGGCGGCATTTCTGGTAGCGGCCGCCACCGCACATGCGCTGGCACCGCACGCGGTGCACGCATCCCATCCGCGCAACTGGGTGATCGCGGTGGCATGTTCCCTGCTCGGATTGCGCATCATCGCCTATACCAGGAGAAATGCCGTCGGCTGGCTCATCCTCGGCATAGGGATGTGTGGGGCCGTCACCGTCGGCGCCGACACCTGGTCCACGATGTACTGGTGGGCGTGGATCAGCACCTGGTCGCCCTGGCCCGCATTCGCCCTGCTGCCGATCGCCATTCTGATCTTTCCCAACGGCCGGCCGCTGTCGGCGCGATGGTGGCCGGTGCTCGTCCCGGCCGTGGCCGGAGTCCTGCTTCCGGTGGTCGGCATCGGCTGGGCGGCCTGGGCCAGCCCGGCGACCTTCTGGCAGGACGTCCTGCATGGCGCGGCCCGGCGCGGTACCCCGCTTCTGCTGGTGCTGACCGGGTTCGCCTGCTTCGTCGCCAGCCTGGTCGGCGCGGTCGCGTCGCTGTTCGTGCGGCTGCGCCGGGCCGCGGGGACGCAACGCCGGCTGCTGGTGTGGGCCGCCGCATGCACGGCGCTGATGATTCCCGCGTTCGTGTTCGACACTCTGGGAGCGCTGTGGGGCGCCTGGGTCGTGCTCGCGGCGTTCCCGGTCGCGGCGCTGATCGCGATCCTTCGCTTCGGTCTCTACGACATCGACCTCCTCATCCACCGCACCGTGCTGTACGGACTGCTCACGGTGGCGCTGACCGCCGTCTACACGCTGGTCGTGCTGATCGCCACGAGGCCGTTGCCGGCCCAGGCCAGCGTGATCGGCACCGTTGCCGTGGTGGTGGTGCTCGCCCCGCTGCACCGGCTGCTGCGGGTCCGGCTGGACCGTTGGCTCTACGGGCATCGCGCCGATCCGTACCGTGCGCTGTCGCAGCTCGGCGAGCAGCTGGCGAACCCATTGCGGCCCGACGAGGTGTTCCCGGCCGTCGCCGAGTCCGTCGGCACGGCGCTCAAGTTGCCGTACGTGGCGATCTACCTGGACACCGACGGGCAACCGGAGCTGCTTGCCAGGTATGGGCGCGCGCACGACTGGCACCCGCTGCGGGTGCCGATGACGCACGGCGGCGTCCAGGTCGGACAGATCGTCGCCGAGAACCGGTCGCCGGAGGAGAGGTTCGGCCGCCGCGAACGCCGCCTGCTCGCCGACCTGGCCCGCCAGGCGGCGCCCGCGGCGCAGTCCGTGCGGCTCATGCGCGACCTCGACCGGATCAACCGGCAGTTCGAACAGGAGCGGGAAGAGGATCTGCAACGGATCACGAGGGATCTGCACGACGGGATCAAGCCGAGCCTGGCGGGCATCCGGTTGAAGGTCGATGCCGCACGGAAGCTGGCGAGCGACACGCCCCGGATTCGCGAACATCTCGATCTCGTGAGTGTCGACCTGACCTCGATCTCGTCCCAGGTGCACGAGCTGATCAGGAACATTCCGCCGCGGGAGCTCCACTTGGGCCTGCTCGAGGCGGTGCGCTGGCAGGCGGAGCGGTTCCGCAGCTCCCTCGCCGTGCGCGTGATCGCCGACGGCACGCTGCGGGACCTGCCCGCGGCCGTCGAGATGGCGGCGTACCGGATCGTCGGCGAGGCACTGGCCAACGTCAGCCGGCACGCGAACGCCTGCTCGTGCCGGATTGTCATCAGGCGGACCGATGTCCTGGAATTGACCATTGTCGACGATGGCGACGGGATCGCTCCGAACGCGGCTCCGGGAATCGGCTTGGACTCGATGCGCAGGCGCTGTGAAGATCTCAATGGAACGTTCACCATCACGTCCCTGCCTCAGGGAACCCAGATCACGGCTCGCCTTCCGCTCCCGCCCGAATGATCGTTTTCGGCGATCAATGCCGACCGGCAGTTGAACACGGCGAGACCGGCAGTAAACTTCGGAGCTCAGCACGTGATCAGCTGCTAGGAGCATGCATCGTGCATGATCAACTGCTTCGAGTGGTGATCGTGGATGATCACCCCATCTTTCTGAGTGGCTTACGCGCTCAGTTCGCGATATACGACGATATCGAAGTAGTGGGCGAATTCATCACGGCGGACGCGGCGATCGAAGCGGTACCCGAGCTGAAGCCGTCGGTGACGCTCATGGACCTGACGCTGCCCGAGCGCGCCGGCGCGGAGGCCACCTTTTGCGGTGTCACCGCCATTCGGGAGATCCGGCACCGCTGGTCCGACGCGGGCATCCTGGTCGT
Source organism: Actinophytocola sp. (assembly GCF_035942955.1). Lineage (GTDB taxonomy): Bacteria > Actinomycetota > Actinomycetes > Mycobacteriales > Pseudonocardiaceae > DASYTH01. The sequence continues at coordinate 33,009 of NZ_DASZCQ010000300.1, forward strand.
GACCTCTTACAGCGAGCCGGAACTGGTGCGCGAGGTCATCTCGGCGGGCGTGTGCGGATACCTCCTGAAACAGGACGATCCCACGGACTTCGTGCAGAAGATGCGGCTGGCGGCCAACGGCGTCGGGGTGTTCAGCTCGCCCATCAGGAGGCTTCTGCCCGCCCTGGTGCCCGAGGTGTCGAATGGCATCCGCCCATTTCGTCAGCTGACCAACCGCGAGCACGACGTGCTCGACCTGGTCGCGCGCGGGATGACCAACGCCGAGATCGCCAGGCGGCTCGACGTGGCGGAGAAAACCGTGGCGAACGGCGTTTCCACCATCATCAGCAAGCTCGGCGTAACGGACCGCAAGAAGGCGGGCGAGTTGGCCAGGGCTCGAGGGCTCGGCCGGCCGCAGAACGGGGAGTCTCCCGAATAATCGGGACGGCAATCTACCTATCTCCCGGGAAGGCGGGTGGTGGAGGCTGCTATCCATGATTCCCCGATCTGCCGAACAACCGCGTTACCGCACCGTCCTTGCGGTCGACATCGAGGGTTCCACCACCAGGACCAACCGCGCGAAGGCGCGGGCGCGCGACGTGATGTACGGCCTCGTCGCCGAGGCCATGGCGGCCAGCGGGATCGGGCGGCAGCACCACGATCCGTTCATCGACCGGGGTGACGGGCTGCTCGTGTTGATCCAGCCGGCCGACCAGGTGCCGAAGACGTTGCTGCTGAGCGCGGTCATTCCGGTCCTCACCGGGCTGCTGAGCCTGCACAACGGGCGGCATCCCGATGACCCGCTCCGGCTGCGCGCCGTCGTGCACGCGGGCGAGGTGCACTACGACGACAGGGCTCCGTTCGGCGAGACGCTCGATGTCGCGTTTCGATTGCTCGACGCTGCCGAGCTCAAGCGGGCGCTTGGCCACACCAGCGCACCGCTCGTGCTGGTGATCTCCGGTGAGCTGTACACATCGGTCGTTCGGCACGGATACGACGGCATCGATCCCCGGTCGTTCGTGCCCCTTGTCGGTCTGCGGGTCGCGAACACGTGGCAGGGCGGCTGGCTACAGCTGCCGGGATCCACGCAGGCGCGCATCCGCCTGATCTCCTCCTCGAGGCTCTGCGCCACCCGGAGATGATCACCACGCCGTGGCCAGGTCGGCATGCTGGCGGATCCAGGCGTGCATGACGATGCCGGCGGCGACGCCGGCGTTGATCGAGCGGGTGGAGCCGAACTGGGCGATCGACACGATCAGGGGGGCCGCGGCGCGGGCCGCGTCGGTGAGGCCGGGGCCCTCCTGGCCGAAGAGGAGGACGCAGCGCCGGGGGAGGGCGGCGGTCTCCACCGGGGTGGCGCCCGGGGTGTTGTCGACCGCGACCAGCGTCAGGTTCTCCTTGCCGGCGAAGGAAAGCAGCGAGTCGACGTCGGGGTGGTGGACGATGTGCTGGTACCGGTCGGTGACCATGGCGCCGCGGCGGTTCCAGCGGCGGCGGCCGACGATGTGCACGGCGCGGGCGGCGAAGGCGTTGGCGGTGCGCACGACGGTGCCGATGTTGTGGTCGTGCCGGAAGTTCTCGATGGCCACGTGGAAGTCGTGCCGGCGCCGGTCGAGGTCGGCGATCACCGCGTCGCGGCGCCAGTAGCGGTAGGCGTCGACGACGTTGCGGCGGTCGCCGTTGGCCAGCAGCTCTGCGTCGTAGCGCGGGTCGTCGGGCCACTCGCCCGGCCACGGGCCGACGCCGACCGGCTCGCCGAACTCCCACTCGGTCGGCCCCTGCTCGGTCAATGCGTCGCCACGAGCCGGCGCCGCTTCCAGAGCAGGTACGCGCCGGCGTAGGAGAAGATCAGCACGAGGACCGCGGCCACGGTGAACGCCGGGAGCAGGCCGCGCGGGATCAGGTCGTCGTAGATGTAGTACTCGTTGAAGCCGCCGGGCAGCGGGCCGAGCCCCTGCCGGGCCCGGAAGTGGTCCTCGAGCGTGGTCAGCGGGCAGGGCAGCCCCGGCACCACGTTGACCGCGACCCCCCACACCACGAAGAACACGTGCACGAAGATCGACTTCGGCCAGCGCCAGGCCAGGAAGCCGCCGAGCCCGATGTAGAGCAGGGCGGCGAAGTGCACGACCACCGTCGCTGCGGCGAGAAACCCGGCCATAGGCCCAGGTTAGCTCTGTGCCGGCGGCAGCTGCTGACCCATCGGCGGCGTCGGGGTGACCGGCTCGTTGAGGCCGTTGAGCGCGCCGCGCAGCGACGGGGCGGCCCGCACGCCCGGGTCGTCCACCTCGTAGTACTCCCGCTTGACGAACTTGCCGACGTTGGCGACCACGCTGGACGGGAACGTGTCGAACCGGGTGTTGTACGCGCGCACGTTGCCGTTGTAGAACCGGCGCCCGGCGGCGATCCGGTCCTCGCACTCGACCAGCTGGGTCTGCAGGTAGAGGAAGTCCTGGTTGGCCTTGAGGTCCGGGTACGACTCGGCGACGGCGAAGAAGCCGGCCAGCGCGCCGTTCAACGCCTGCTCCGCGCGGCCCTGCCTGGCCGGGCCGGCGCCGTGCGCGGCCACCGCCTGCGCCCGCGCCCGGGTCACCTGGGTCAGCGTGGCCTGCTCGAACTTCGCCGCCGCCGCCGTCACCTCGACCAGGTTGCCGATCAGGTCGTGCCGGCGCTGCAGCTCGACGTCGATCTGCCGCCAGGACTCCTCGATCGTGTTGCGCTGCCGGGCAAACTTGTTGTAGCTGGCGATGAAGCCGAGCACCGCGAGCACGATCAGCGCGACGACGATCAGCAGGACGATCAGCACGGCATCCACGACGGAAGGCTACTACCTGGCAAGGTGGCCCGCCCGCAGCTCGCGCTGCGTTCCGGCGAACCGGCGCCGCAGCCGGCGGTCGTGCGAGACGGCCAGCACCGCGCCGGCGAACCCGCCGAGCGCCTCCTCCAGCTCCTCGACCAGCGCCGGGGACAGGTGGTTGGTGGGCTCGTCGAGCAGCAGCAGGTCAACCTCGGTGCTCAGCAGCCGGGCGAGCGCCAGCCGCCGGCGCTGCCCCGCGGACAGCGCCCCGACCGGCACCCGCAGGTCGTCCGGCCGGAACAGGCCAAGCTGGAGCAGGGCGGCCGCGTGCTCGTCGGCATCCCCTTGCCGCCCCTCGGCGTACGCGGACAGCAGGCTCCGGTCGGGCCGTCCCACCGGGATCTCCTGCGCCAGGTACCCGATCCGCCCGCGCCGGCGCACCTCGCCCCGGTCCGGCGTCAGGTCGCCGGCGAGCACCCGCAGCAGCGTGGTCTTGCCGGCGCCGTTGGGCCCGTACACGAGCAGCCGGTCCCGGCCGCCGACGGTCAGCTCCTCGACGCGGAGCCGGCCGGCGACCAGGATCCCGCGCGCCGCCACTACCGGCTCGGCCGTGCCGCCGGACAGCCGCGCGGCGAAGCGCAGCGGATCGGGCGGCCGGGGCACCGGATCCTCGCGCAGCCGGCGCAGCCGCTCCTGGGCGTTGCGCACCCGCATGGAGATCGAGCTCTGCACCCGCTCCCGGTCCCGGTCGTAGGCCGGCTTGTTGCGGTCCTTCATCGGCCGGTCCGGCGCCACCCGGTGCGCCGTCGTGGCGGCGTACGCGGTGAGCTGGCGGACCTCGTCGGTCCACCGCCGGTGCGCCTGCTCCCAGCGGCGGCGGGCCGCGGCCTTCTCGGCCAGGTAGCCGGCGTAGCCGTCGCCGTACCGGGCCAGCGTGCGCCGGTCGCCGTCCACCTCGACGATCGCCGTCGCCACCCGCTCGAGGAACAGCCGGTCGTGCGAGACGGCGACGACCGTTCCGGGGTGCCCGCGCAGCTGATCCTCCAGCCAGGTCAACCCGTGGGCGTCGAGATGGTTGGTCGGCTCGTCGAGCAGCAGCACCTCGGGCCGCGCGGCCAGCAGGCAGGCCAGCCCGAGCCGGGCCAGCTCCCCGCCGGACAGGCTGCCCAGCGTCCGGTCCCGGCCGACGCCGGTCAGGCCGAGCGCGTGCATCGCCCGGTCCACGTGAGCGTCGGCGTCGTACCCGCCGCGCAGCTCGAACTCGGTGAGCAGGTCGCCGTACCTGGCCAGTCCGGCCGGTCCGACCTCGGCGAGTCGCGCCTCGGCCGCACGCAGCTCGTGCTCAAGCCGGCGCAGGTCGGCAAGGGCGCGGTCGACCGCGTCCCGCACTGTCCGATGTGGAGGGAGGGTGGGCGTCTGGGCGAGGTGGCCGAGGCTGCCCGCGACCACGACGACCTCGCCGTCGTCCGGCTCCTCGAAGCCGGCGAGCAGGCGCAGCAGCGTGGACTTGCCGGCGCCGTTCTCGCCGACGATGCCGACCCGCTCGCCCGGACGCACGGTGAGCGAGACCGCGTCGAACAGGCGCCGGTCGCCGTAGGACTTGCTGACGACACGCAGCGTCAACTGGGTAGACATGGCGAAACCCCCGATCGGTCATTCCACAGAGGACTCATGGGAATGCCGTCAGAGGCGCATACCTCCACCATGCCACGGACCCCGGCGCCTGCGCACCGGATTTTCGACGTGGCGCTACAGACCCAGGTCGGACAGGTCCAGCAGGTAGCGGTACGGCAGGCCGCGGGCCTCGATCGCCTGGCGCGCGCCGGTGTCGCGGTCGACCACGGTGGTCACCCCGACGACCGTGGCGCCGGCCTCGGTGAGCGCGTCGACCGCGGTGAGCACGCTGTTGCCGGTGGTGGACGTGTCCTCGACCGCGAGCACCCGCTGCCCGGCCACCTCGATGCCCTCGATCCGCCGCTGCGTGCCGTGCTCCTTGGTGCTCTTGCGCACCACGAACACGTCGAGCACCTCGCCGGCGGCCGCCGCGGCGTGCATCATCGCGCACGCCACCGGGTCCGCGCCGAGCGTCAGGCCGCCGGCCGCCACATAGCGCCAGTCGGCCGTGAGCTGCCGCAGCAGCCGCCCGATCAGCGGGGCCGCGGCATGATGCAGCGTCGCCCGGCGCAGGTCGATGTAGTAGTCGGCCTCCTTGCCGGAGGCGAGCACGAAGCGGCCGTGCAGCACGGCCAGCTCGGTCACCAGCCGGGCCAGCTCACGCTTCGCGCCGAGATCGACTCCGGGAACAGCTCCAGTCCGCACAAGTTCCCAGCCTGGCACACCGGCCGCCCCGGCACCGCGCGCGAAACGCCCGGTGAGGCGGACTAGGGTTTCCAGACGAAGCTCGGCACCTGCTCGAGGATCTCGCCCAGGTAGTCGAGCATGCCCATCAGCTTGTCGATCTCCAGCGGTCCCTTGGCCCAGGTGACCAGGTCACCCTGCTCGAACCGGAACGCCCAGCCGAGGTCGGCGGCGCGCCGGTCCCCGATCAACCACTCCATCATGCGCGGATGCAGGACGTCATAGGCAAACTTCGCGTCCGCCGTGTCGACGTGGAACCTCTCGTTGAACTCGTCGCTCTCCAGTTGCAGGTCCCGCACCCCGATCAGGCCGAGCAGCTTGCGACCGAGGCCCTCCCGCTTCACCTCGAGCCATGGCCGGTGCGCCGGCGTGGCCAGCGCGGCCACCGTGAACGTGTAGGTGGTCGAGTTGTCCCCGCTGCCCTCGGTGTAGCTGTACTCGAAGGCGGTCACCCGCCGACCGCGGTGCTGCCCGGACAGCACGTGCCTGACCCTGCGACTCGAACCCCGACCGAACGGCGTACCCGTGTAGCGGTCGGCGAGTGAGTCGTCGCGTTCCTCGTACTGCCAGCCACGCTGCGCGGCGAACGCCGAAAGCTCGCCGATCCTCTGCTTGCGTAGGCGCCACTTGACCACGCTCCAGATGCCGAGGCCGACCGCGGCCAGCGCGAACAGCACCCAGAAGTCCACGGGTCCGCCTCAGGTGCGGTCGCGCCCGGCGGCGGCCTTGGCCACCAGCCGGTGCACCAGCCGGCGGGGCAGCCGCCGGCCGACACCGACCAGGGCCTTGTACTGCCGGCCGGGAACCGAGACCGTCCGGCCGCGCCGCAGGTCGGTCAGGCAGTCGGCGACCACCCGGTCGGCCGCCAACCAGAACCGGGCCGGCACGTCCGGCTCGCCCAGGTCGGCCCGTTCGTGGAACGAGGTGTGCGTGAAGCCGGGGCACAGCGCCACCACCCGAACCCCGGTTCCCCGCAGGGAGATCGCCATACCCTCGGAGAACGTGGTCACCCAGGACTTGGTCGCGGCGTACGTCGGGCCGGGGCCGGGGAAGAACCCGGCCACGCTGGACACGTTGATCACGTCGCCGTGTCCCCGGGCCACCATGCCCGGCAGCACGGCTCTGGTCAGCCGGAGCACGCTGGTGACGTTCACGTCGAGCTGCGCCTGCAGCAGCTCCATGTCGGTGTCGACGAACGTGCCGGCCGTGCCGAAGCCGGCGTTGTTGACCAGCAGGTCGATCGGGTTGTCGGGGTCGGCGAGCCGCTCCTCGACCCGCTTGCGGGCCCGCGCCGTCGACAGGTCGGCGACCATAACCTGGACGTCCACGCCGTGCGCGGCGGTCAGCTCGGCCGCCACCTCCTTGAGCCGCTCCCTGGTGCGCGCGACCACGACCAGGTGGTAGCCCTCCGCGGCGAGCCGGCGGGCGAAGGCGAGGCCGATGCCCGCGGTGGCCCCGGTGACAAGAGCGGTCGACATGCCGCGACGCTATCGGATCGTCGCCGCGGCTTCAGGTCGTTTCGCCGTGCCGGCCGGTGGGATGCTCGTGCTCGGGCTCGTGCTCGCCGACCGGGTCGACCTCGGCGTCGAACGGGTCGATGACGTCGGCGAGCTCGCCGATGCCGCGCAGCAGCCGCTCGAGACGGGACGGGCCGGCGCTTGGCGGGGCGCTGGCCAGCACCCAGCCGCCCTCGATCCAGGCCACCGTGATGTCTCCGCCGATGTCCTCGGTGGCGTCGACCAGGTCCGGGGTGATCAGGCCGCGGGCGGTGGTGATGTCGGAGACGAACGCGTAGCGCTGGCCGACCGGGCCGAGCAGCTCGGGCATGTGCTCGCGCTGGAACGGCACGTTGGGCAGCCACAGCTCGACCACGACCGGGTGCACCCGGCGGCACTGCACCGCGGCGATCACCGCGCCGATCTTTCCCCCGGTGTCGAGGTCGAACACGTACACCCGGCGCCGCCCGTCGGCGGTGAACGTCGAGCCGGCCACCACGTCGCGGGCGATGCCGCCGCCGTAGTAGGCGATGGCGCCGCTGGTCCACTGGGTGGGCAGGACGTGGTCGGTCTCGGCGAACTGCCAGCCGCGCAACGCCGCCCAGCGCTGCCGCTCCCGGTTTCGCGAGGTCAGCCGGGCACGATCGCGCAGCAGGAAGGCGCCGCCGAGCACGGCCGCGACCGCCGCGACGGTGAACCAGACCCAGGCGGGAACTCCCACGGTGGGCAGCGTAGTCGTACCGGCGCGCAAACCAAGATCGCCGGGGCGCGAGTCTTACGCGGCCACCCGGGACACCACGAGGGCGGAGTTGTCGTCGGTGACGTCCACCAGCACGGTGTCCCCGTCCCGGATGTCCCCGGCGAGCAGGCCCTTGGCCAGCTGGTCGCCGATCGCCGACGAGACCAGCCGGCGCAGCGGCCGGGCGCCGTAGATCGGGTCGAAGCCGTTGAGCGCCAACCAGTCCCTTGCCGACGGGGTGACGTCCAGGATGAGCCGGCGCTGGGCCAGCCGGCGGCTCAGCCTGCCCACCTGAATGTCCACAATGGAGGTCAGCTCCTCGGTGCTGAGCTGGTGGAACACCACGACGTCGTCCAGCCGGTTGAGGAACTCCGGCTTGAAGTGCCGCGACACCACCGACAGCACCACGTCTTTCTGTTGCCGCTCGTCGAGGTTGACAGCGTTCTTCTCGGCGAACGCCGAAGAGCCGAGATTCGACGTGAGCACCAGGATCGTGTTGCGGAAGTCCACGGTCCGGCCCTGGCCGTCGGTCAGCCGACCGTCGTCGAGCACCTGCAGCAGCACGTCGAACACGTCCTGGTGGGCCTTCTCCACCTCGTCGAGCAGCACCACGCTGTACGGGCGGCGGCGCACCGACTCGGTCAGCTGCCCGCCCTGGTCGTAACCGACGTAACCGGGCGGCGCGCCGACCAGCCGGGCCACCGAGTGCTTCTCGGAGTACTCGCTCATGTCGATGCGCACCATGGCCCGCGCGTCGTCGAACAGGAACTCGGCCAGCGCCTTGGCCAGCTCGGTCTTGCCGACGCCGGTGGGGCCGAGGAACAGGAACGAGCCGGTCGGGCGGTCCGGGTCGGCCACCCCGGCGCGCGCCCGGCGCACCGCGTCGGACACCGCGCGGACCGCCTCCGCCTGGCCCACGACGCGCTCGGCCAGGGCGTCCTCCATGCGCAGCAGCTTGGCGGTCTCGCCCTCCAGAAGCCGCCCGGCCGGGATGCCGGTCCAGGACGACACGACGTCGGCCACGTCGTCCGGGCCGACCTCCTCCTTGAGCATCACCGGCGCCTCGGAGGTGGCCGCGGTGTACTTCTCGGCCTTCTCCAGCTCCTTCTCCAGCGCCGGGATCCGGCCGTAGCGCAGCTCGGCGGCCCGGCCGAGGTCGCCGTCGCGCTCGGCCCGCTCCGACTCGCCGCGCAGCTGCTCGAGCTGCTCCTTGAGCTCGCGGACCCGCTCGATGGCGCCCTTCTCGTTCTGCCACCTGGCGGTCAGCGCGGACAGCGTCTCGCGCTTCTCGGCCAGCTCGGCGCGCAGCGCGGCCAGCCGCTGCTTGGAGGCCGGGTCGTCCTCCTTGGCCAGCGCCATCTCCTCGATCTCCAGCCGGCGCACGGCCCGCTCCACCTCGTCGATCTCCACCGGCCGGGAGTCGATCTCCATGCGCAGCCGGGAGGCGGCCTCGTCGACCAGGTCGATGGCCTTGTCCGGGAGGAACCGGGCGGTGATGTAGCGGTCGGACAGGGTGGCCGCGGCGACCAGCGCGCTGTCGGTGATCCGCACGCCGTGGTGCACCTCGTAGCGCTCCTTGAGGCCGCGCAGGATGCCGACGGTGTCCTCGACGGACGGCTCGCCGACGAAGACCTGCTGGAAGCGCCGCTCGAGCGCGGCGTCCTTCTCGATGTGCTTGCGGTACTCGTCGAGCGTGGTGGCGCCGACCATGCGCAGCTCACCGCGGGCCAGCATGGGCTTGATCATGTTGCCGGCGTCCATCGAGCCCTCGCCGGTGGCCCCGGCGCCGACGATCGTGTGCAGCTCGTCGATGAACGTGATCACCTGGCCGGCCGAGTCGGTGATCTCCTTGAGCACGGCGTTGAGCCGCTCCTCGAACTCGCCGCGGAACTTCGAGCCGGCCACCATCGAGCCGAGGTCCAGCGCCACGACCCGCTTGCCGCGCAAGGACTCCGGCACGTCGCCGGCCACGATCCGCTGGGCGAGGCCCTCGACGATGGCGGTCTTGCCGACGCCCGGCTCGCCGATCAGCACCGGGTTGTTCTTGGTGCGCCGGGACAGCACCTGGACCACCCGGCGGATCTCGGCGTCCCGGCCGATCACCGGGTCGAGCTCGCCCTTGCGGGCCCGGTCGGTGAGGTCGACGCCGTACTTCTCCAGCGCCTTGTAGGTGCCCTCCGGGTCGGGGCTGGTCACCCTGGCCGAGCCGCGCACCTTGACGAACGCCTCGCGCAGCGCGTCCGGCGTCGCGCCCTGCCGGCGGAGCAGGTCGGCGACCTGGCCACCCTCCGCGGCCAGGCCGACGAGCAGGTGCTCGGTGGAGACGTACTCGTCGCCGAGCTCGGTGGCCAGCTTCTGCGCGTGGGTGACCGAGCGCAGCGCCTGCCCGTCGAGTTGGGGCGCGGAGACCGTGGCACCGGTCGCCGACGGCAGCGCGTTGGCCAGCTGGTCGACCTCCTTGCGGACCTGGTTCGGGTCGGCCCCGACCGCGGTGAGCAGGGGAACGGTCAATCCGTCGCTCTGCGCCAGCAGCGCGCCGAGCAGGTGCACCGGCTTGATGTCGGGGTTGCCCGCCACCGACGCGGCCTGGGCGGCCGATGAGATCGCCTGCTGGGTCTTCGTGGTCGGATTGAAAGCGTCCATCCCTCACCTCAGGGGTCGTCCGGTTCCTCGCTCGTCATCATCTACAACGGCAGAAAAGTTGAGCCGGTTCCGCTCAACCCTCGCCAGTTCGCGCCCAACTCACCCGGATGTACCAACCGGTTGTCCACAGTCCCGGCCCTGCTGTCCACAATCCCCAGGTCTCTATCCACAGGGCCCGACGCACGGTATCCACAGCGTGAGGGCTCGGGCACTGTCAAGCGCCACTCGAGTGAGCCAGGGCCCGCAAGCGATGGCCCGGGTAGGCGCCGGCGCCGCGTGTCCGCCCTGATCGAGTCTGCCAACATCCACTCACCTGGCCTAGCCGCACGCGCATTCCGTAGCAGAAAGTCACACGAACGTGCTATCAAGATCTTCCGATTGACGAGAATCGGTCTAACATCCACACCGTCGGGGGATAGTTGCTCGAGCATCGCGGCGTCTAGATTTGGGCGCCCGAGCAGTGCAGAACCGGCAGCGTGCCCCGACCACGATGACTCCCAAGGCGCTGGTGAGCCCCACTCCGCAGCAGAGCGATGAGCAGCCTGCGGCGGTCGCAACCATGGTGCGACTCGTCCGCGAGAGTTTTGCTGTCGTCGAACCGCAGGCCGACCACGTCGCCGAGACGTTCTACGCCAACCTGTTCAGCATCGCCCCCGAGATCCGCGAGCTCTTCCCGCTGAACATGCAGGTCCAGCGCTCCCGCTTCCTGCGGGCGCTGGTCCACATCGTCCAGATGATCGACCGGCCGGACGAGCTGGTCCCGTTCCTGCGCCAACTCGGCCGCGACCACCGCAAGTTCGGCGTCGTCAGCCGCCACTACGAGCCGCTCGGCATGGCGTTGCTCGCGGCGATCAAGCGTTACGCCGGGGAGGCCTGGACCGTCGAGGTCGAGCACGCCTGGGCCGAGGCCTACACGATCGTCGCCCGCGCCATGCTCGACGCCGCGGCCGCCGACGACGGCCCCGCCTGGTGGTCGGCCACCCTCGTCTCGCACGAACGCCGCGCCCGCGACCTGGCCATCGTCCGCCTCCAGCCCGACCACCCGGTCCCCTACCAACCCGGCCAGTACCTGTCCGTCGAGATCCCGCAGCGCCCGCGGCTGTGGCGCTACCTGTCGCCGGCCACCCCGCCCCGCTCCGACGGCCTGCTCGAGTTCCACGTCCGCGCGGTGCCCTCGGGCTGGGTCAGCCGCGCGATCGTCGCCGAGGCCCAGGTCGGCGACGTGTGGCGGATCGGCCCCGCCATGGGCCGGCTGCGCGTCGACCGCACCTCCGGCCGGGACGTCGTCATGATCGCCGGCGGCACCGGCCTGGCCCCCATGCGCGCCATCATCGAGGACCTGGCTCAATGGGGCGAAAATCCCCACGTCCACCTGTTCTACGGCGGCCGCGTCCGCGCCGACCTCTACGACCTCGGTCACCTCCTGGCCATCGCCGCCACCAACCCCTGGCTCACCGTCGTCCCGGTCCTCGAGTCCGAGGCCGACCCCGCCACCATGCAGCAGGGCACCCTCGCCGACGTCGTCACCCGCTACGGCGCCTGGGCCGACCGCGACGTGCTCGTCTCCGGCTCCCCCGCCATGATTCGCTCCACCGTCTCCCGCATGCTCGTCGCCGGCACCCCGCTCGACCGGATCAGCTACGACCCCTTCACCGTCGACTGACCCTCGACCACCCGCTCCGGCGGCGTGAACGGCCCCCACTCGAAGCACCCCAACCACCGCCCCGGATCCCCACTCCAGTCCAGCGCGGCAATCTGCCCATACGTCCGCCGCCCCACCAACGCCCGGTACACGTCCAACCGCTCGCCACGCACCCTGACCGCCGGCTCCCCCTCCCCGGCCACCCGCTCCATCCCCGCCACGCTCACCAGGACCGCCGGCAACCCCCGCGCGCTCAACGACCTGCCCCACCCACCGACCGCAAGCTTGAAGCACCACTCGAACGCCGGATGCTCGGCCGAAACCGGCTCCCCCAACACATACCGCAGATCAACCTCATGGGTAAACGCATCCAGAACCAACGGCCCCGCCCACCGCGTCCCACCGCTCGCCATCAGCCGGTCCACCGCCTCGCCGACCACCTCCCACTCCGCAAGCAACCCGGCCACATCCACCCCCGGATCCCCCACCCCCGCATCGATCGGCGACCCCCGACCGTCCAGCACGATCCGGCACACCTCAACCAGATGCCCCACCAGATCCCGAACCATCCACCCCGGACACTGCGGCACCCCCAACCCCCCGGCATCCGCCCGATCCCCCAACAACCCCATCACATTCCGCCGCACATCCCGATACGTCATACCCCCATGATCGCCCTTCCCACCGCCCACCCCCACATCCAAGCGCCACCGCCGGGCCATGAGACCCACCCGCGCGAACGCGTCACACGCCTACCCGAACGCGGGACCCCGCCCAACCACCCCGCCAACCGCCAGCCGCCGGCGCAACCCGACCATCCATCCGAAGC